>NZ_CP059453.1:577500-642990 GCF_022023855.1 Azospirillum brasilense | reverse complement strand
GGGTGCTCCCATTCAAATGGTGGAAGTGTCAGTCCTGTGACCGGAGGTGCACAACATTTCAGGACTGTGTCCAAGCACTGCGACATTGTGGCCGAACGCTTGCGCATGGGTCCAAAAAGATCAATGGAATTCAGCCGGATCGACTGTTTGTTGCAATTGCGAGACATATTCCTGTCTGCATTCGGCACACCGTGCGACGGAATACCGCGGTGCCAAGCCGTGAAACCCGGTCCTCAATAAAGGGGACGCGAAGCTTCCGCCGCAACCATAAGGTACACCAATGGTTTTATCGGCCGAGTTCCTGGGCATGCTTCTGCTGGTTACCAGCGCCGCGGCGCTCGGCCTGTCCATCGTCATCGACGTCGGGCAGATCACGTCGGAGAAGGCGCGCCAGACCATGATGATGCGCCAGCACGACCGGAAGAAGACGGCGCTGGGCGAATGGACCCGCAAGCTGGAGCAGCGGCAGGAGGAAATGACCGCCTTCCAGGCCCGCACCACCGAATGCAACGGGCGACGGCAGAAGGCGCTGTCGGAGATCCGGGCGCTGGAACTGACCAAGGTGGAGTTCGTGCATGAGCTGGGCGACGGCGAGGAGGCCGGTTGCTTCTGGGTCCGGCTGACCGTGCAGGACGAGTTCCCCTCCATCGAACGGCGCGACGTGATCTTCGCCCGCCAGATCTGGAGCTATCCGAACGTCGCCCATGTCTGGACCTATTCCGTCGATCAGGCGGCGGCGATGGCGCGCGTCGCCTTCACCGTGAAGAACGGCGTCCTGCCGACCATGGTCGTCCCGCTCGCCCAGGCACCCGACCCCGACGCGGAAGGAGCGTCCGCATGACCGGGATGATGCTCTATCTCAGCCTCGGGCTGATGGTGCTGACGGTGCTGTCCAACCGCTACTGGCGGCGGCAGTTGGAAGGTCTGCGGCAGGGCCAGCTGCGCATCCGCGAGAAGATGGAGGAGGTCGGGAAGGACGTGGAGGACATCGCCACCGCCTACTCCCAGGTCACCCAGAAGCACGCCGAGGCCGAGAAGCGCGCCCTGAAGGCGGAGCAGGACATGCAGACCGCCCTGAACGAACTGGAGGCGAGGCAGACCGCACCGGTCGTGCGCTATCACGTGTTCGACCGCTCCGAACCCCGCCCGGGCCGGTTCTGGGAAGCCGCGGTGCGTCATGTGCCGAGCGACGCCACCGTGATGACCGGCCAGCGCGGCTGGGTGGGCATCCGCCGCTGTCTCCTGACCGCCGAAACGGAACGGGAGGTGCGCGAGCGCGTCAGCGCCCGATACCCGCGCAAAGCCGGATTTCAGGTGTTGGAGGTGGTGCCTTGCCGGGTCGCCGGCCTGTCGGTGAACCGCATCCCCGAACTCAGCACCTTCCGCCGCTCCGCCCCGCCGGAGGAAGCCGCGCGGCCTCCCCGCCGGGCCGCCGGCGGCCGTTGACGAGCATCCGGCCCGCGGGAATTGGGCGGCGCCCCTCCCCGCAGGCCGGATGCATCATCAGTGTTTCCGCCTCAGCAGTATTTGCGCAGCATCTCGCGGACCTTGTCCGCCATGTCCGGACGCCGCAGCGCGTGGGCCAGCGTGGCTTCGATGAAACCGACCTTGTCGCCGCAGTCGTAGCGGGTGCCTTCGAAGCGCAGGCCGTGGAAAGGCTGCGTGCCGATCAGCTTGGCCATGGCGTCAGTCAGCTGGATCTCGTTGCCGGCGCCGCGCTGCTGCTTCTCCAGATGGTCGAACACCTCCGGCTGCAGGATGTAGCGGCCGATGATCGACAGGGTGGAGGGCGCCTCTTCCGGCTTCGGCTTCTCGACGAGGCCGCGCACGGTGGCCAGGCGGCCGTCGTCCTTCTCGACATCCAGGATGCCGTAGCTGCTGGTCCGCTCGCGCGGGACGTCCACGACGGCGACGATGTTGCCGCCCACCTCGTTGTAGGCGTCGACCATCTGCTTCAGGCAGGGGGTGTCGCCCTGGACGAAGTCGTCGGGCAGGACGATGGCGAACGGGTCGTTGCCGATCACCGCGCGCGCGCACCACACCGCGTGGCCGAGGCCCAGCGGAACCTGCTGGCGCGTGTAGAAGCAGCGGCCCGGGGCGATCTCGCTGTCGCGCACCACCTCGAGGGCGTCCAGCTTGCCGCGCTCCTCAAGGGTGCGGTTCAGTTCCGTGTCGGCGTCGAAATGGTCTTCGATGGCGCGTTTGCTGCGGCCCGTGACGAACACGAAATCCTCGATGCCGGCGGCCCGCGCCTCTTCCACGGCATGCTGAAGCAGAGGCCGGTCGACCAAAGGCAGCATTTCCTTCGGAATCGCCTTGGTGGCCGGCAGAAAGCGCGTACCGAGACCGGCGACGGGGAACACCACCTTGCGCACAGGCTTTCGCATTGGGGTTCTCTTGTGGTTGCTTGAGGAAATACTTCGAATATGGAGACGATTCGCAGGTTTGCAAAACGCTCGTCCAGCTTTCTGCCACAGGCAATTCGGTGACGCAACTCCCCTTCCGTAACCCGGCAAAAGGTTAGTTGCGCAGCAGCAAATCCTTCGCTTGGTTGATCTTGGCCGCCAAATAGGTGGACCCCCCATGATCTGGGTGCACTTTCATCATCAGCCGTCGGTGAGCGTCCTTTACCTGTTCGGGTGTGGCTCCGGGCGACAACCCCAAAATATCATAGGCCTCGTCGCGGGTCATAGAACCGCCCCCATGACCGCCGCCACTGTCCTTGGAACCGGGATTGTTCGCACCCCCAGCGGATTGTTCTTCAGCGGTCTGCCAGCCGGGATGGGCACGCTCCATCCACGCTTCCAGCACGGAGGCCGATTGCGGATCGTCGCGCCGGCAATCGTCCAGCAGAGACAGCAATTGCCCCAGGGTCAGCGACTCCAGCGTCCGCCCGCGCCACGGCCCGTGCAGCACCTCCCCTGCCATCGCCCCGGTGTCGTGCTGCAGCGTCATCCGCAGATAGAGCGTCTCGATCTGCGAGGTCTGCCCACTGCCCGAGGAGGTTCCATAGGACGACGGACGGAAGGCGTCACGCAGCGTCCGCCAGCGCGTCAGCAGCGGAAAGGCCAACGCCCCCAGCATCATGGCGGTGCCCAGCCGTCCGGTCAGAGTCAGAACGACGACCGTCACGGCCGCCAGCGCAATGCCGCCATAGCGCACCGCCGTAGCCAGCGTCCGCGGGTCCGCGGACACGAAGACGCGGGCCAGCATGGCGAGGCCGGCCACCAGCGCGATGCCCAGGAGGAAAAACCCAAACATCCCGCTCTGCCCCATCTCTAGACGAATCCTGCCTTATGATGCATGGGTTTGGCCCCCGCGTCCCCCCTGACCACTCCCGATCTGGTTGGTGAGCAGCCGAATCGAGTCGCCCCGCCCGCGGCTGTAATGCTCCAAAGCCGCCCGGCCGCCCGCCGCATAGACGGCGACCGCGCTCAGCAGGTCCCGCAATTGCTGGGCGGAAGAGCCGTCGAACGGGCAATAGGCGCCGCCGCTCAGCCGCGCGATGGTCTGGAAGGCGCGTTTGGCGATCAGATCCCCGCGCTCGTGGAAGATGAAGACAGGGACGCCAAGCAGCCCCAACTGGCCCGCCTGATGGGCGAGCTGATCGACGTCCTCCTCCATGCAGTCGCCGACGAAGACCAGCGCGTTGACCTTGCGGTCCCGCGTTTGCTTGATGCAGTGACCCAGGACACGGGCGATCTGGGTCTGGCCAGCCATGCAGGACACCGCGGTCATTCGCCGCAACAGGTCCTGCGCGTTGCAGACCCAGGGGCTGGCCTGGCATTCGCGGAATCCACGGTAATAGACGAGCTGGATGTCCAGCCCGCCCAGCGCGGAGGTCGCCTGGAACATCTCGCCCTGGATCTGACAAGCGCGGTCCCAGGTCGGCTCGCGGCTGGCCGTGGCGTCCATGGCGAACATCAACCGCCCGCGCGGCCCTCCCGTTGCCCGGGGAAGGGCCGCCACACGGCTCAGGAAATCGTCCACCTCGCTCTGGGTGGACCGCTGCTGCGCCGGCAGATTGTCGCGTTCACCCATCGCCCGCATCCCTTTGCCACGGTGATTCGTCATTCCGTAAAGATGGGCGGCGAGGCGGCATGGGTCCAGACTTGTCCACGGCACCGCCCGTTGGGCAACAGGCTGTGCGCCGATAGGGTTCCGCGGTGCGAAACCGCCGGCGGGCTTGCCCCTCCCTCCTTGCCGTGCTTGGGTGGCACCCATGAGCGACGCCGGTCCCACCTTCACCCCCGCCACGCTGCGCGCCCGAATCCTGCACGAGGACGCGGACGTCTTCATCATCGACAAACCCGCCGGGCTGGCCGTGCACAAGGCCGGGCGGATCACCGACCACCTCGACCTCTATCTGCCCTTCCTGGCGGAGGAGGACGGCACGCCGCCGCGGCTGGCCCACCGGCTGGACCGCGACACCGCGGGCTGCCTCGTGCTTGGGCGGTCGCTCTGGGCGCTGAAGCGGCTGGGCGACATGTTCGCCGCCGGCCATGTCGAGAAGACCTACTGGGCGGTCAGCGAGGGCGTGCCGGAGGAGGCGGAGGGGGTCATCGACTTCCCGCTGCTGAAGCTGCTGATCCCCGGCGCCTGGAACATCGTGACGCACCCCACCGGCCAGCCCGCCGTCACCGAGTACCGGGTGCTGGGAACCGGCAGCGGGCGGGCGTGGCTGGAGCTGAGGCCACGGACCGGACGCACCCACCAGCTCCGCGTCCACAGCGCGGCCATCGGCTGCCCGCTGCTGGGAGAGCCCTATTACGGTCCGGTGCGCGTGCCGCCGGGAAACCTGCACCTGCTGGCGCGGTCCGTCACCTTCACCATGGCCTTCGACCGCGAGCCGGTCACCGCCCTGGCGCCGCCCCCGCCGCACATGCGGGACGCTCTGGCCGCCTGCGGCTGGACGGAACAAAGCGGGACGTAACAGTCAGCGCCCGACCTCGGTGACGCCGTCGGCCAGCCAGACCATGCGGCCAAGCTCCGCGTCGCCGCCGCGCAGGGCCTTGCCCTTGGCGACCACCGTCCGCCCGGTGTTGTCCTGGATCGGCCCGCGGAAGACGGCGGCGTTGCCGTTGGCGAGTTGCATCCGCGCCGCGTCGGCGTGGGCCCGCGCCTCCACCCCCACGGGCGGGCCGTAGGCGGTGTTGCGCACGAAGCCCTGGTCGAAGCCGCCCTGGCGCAGATGCTTCCACGGCTTCCCCGCGGCGATCAGCGCGACGGTTTCGGCATAGGCCTTTTCCCAGGCCCATTCGGCCCCGGTCAGGAAGCCCTGCGGCGCGAAGGCCGACAGATCGGTGTGCAGGCCGCAGCACAGGATGCCGTGAGCCTCCGCCACCTCGCAGACCGGGCGCGCCCCGTCGAGCTGGGCGGCCAGCACGTCGGCGCCGCCGTCGGCCAGGGCGCGGGCGGCCTCCGCAACCTGCCGCGGCGTCGCCGCCTCGCCGACAAAGGCGACGCGCAGCGCGGCGGCGGAATCGGCGCGCCGGGCGCCCAGCGCGAAGGCGTTCACGCAGCGCAACACGTCCGGCGCGGGGTGAGAGGCGATGAGGCCGATGGTCTTCGCCCGGCTGGCGTAACCGGCGACGAGGCCGGAGATATGCTGCGCTTCCTCGATATAGCCTTCGAAGAAGCCGGTGTTGATCGGTAGCCGGTCGCGGTCCAGCGGCGCGCCGGAAAACAGGAACACCGTGTCGCGGTGGGCGTCGGCCTGGGCCAGCAGCCCCGGCAGGGCGTCGCCCGCGGCGGTGACGATGACAACCCGGCAGCCCTGGGGACCGACCAGTTCCTCCGCCGTGGCGGCCAGCGTGCCGGCGGCATGCTCCCGCTCCTCCAGCCGCAGGCCGGGCAGGCCGGTCAGGGCGCGGGCGGCCTCCGCATGGGCCTGGTTGAAGCCGAAATCCGTGCGGTCCCCGCAATAGAGGACGCCGACGCCCAGGTCGGGCGATTCAGGGACGGACGATGCCGAGGGTGCCGATTGCCCGAACGCCCGGGGCGCCGCCAGAAGCATGGCCGCGGCCCCGAAAGCCCTTAGGACATCCCTGCGGCTGTCGGCCCGGCGGTTATGGATCAATGTCTTCATGCCCGCCTCCGGATGACGGAGGACTATAACCCTTGGAGGAGGTCAAACCAAGCAATTCGCCTCAATTCCCGCGCCGATGCCCTTCCGGAGCCTCAAAAAGGCGCATTGCGCAGCGAAATCGGCGCGCCGTCCGGCCAGTTCAGCAGATGGCTGGCGCAGCGGCGGCAATCACTGCTCCCGAAGCCGGGAACCGGCACCGGCAGGCCGGACAGCGCCGCGACCAGGGCGCATTCGTCGCCACCGGGAACGGTCCAGGCGCCGAGCATCCGGCCCGCCGCGGTCAGCCGGTCGATGTGCCAGCGCTCCGGCTTGCCCTGGCGGAAATGGCGCCCGACCCGTGCCCGCAGGCCCCCCGGTCCCCGCGCGCTGCCGCAATAGAGGTAACGGCCCGGGGCCAGCACACGCTCCGGCTTGCCGGGCAGGCGAAGCGGCAGGTCCCGGTCCAGCGCGATCAGCAGCACATAGGCGCCGGGCTCGGGCGGCAGGATGTCGGGGCGGTCGTGGAATTGCGGATCGGACGGCATGGCCGCATCAGTCTACCGCCGCCGAAGCGTGGGGGCACCGGTTGTTAATCGGACCTTTCGCCCCAGCGGCGCGCTCTGCTATCACGCCCGCATCATGTCCCTGCTCGACCCGCTGTTCCTCCAGCATCTCGACCGCCTCGACCAGCGCCACACGCGCCGCTCCCTGCTGCCCGTGCGCCCAGAGGGGGCGGGGCGCATCCGGCGCGGCGGGCGGACGCTGCTGAACTTCTCCAGCAACGACTATCTCGGCCTCGCCTCCCATCCCCTGCTGGTGGAGCGCGCCGGCGACTGGGCGCGGCGCTGGGGTGCCGGGGCGACGGCATCGCGCCTCGTCTGCGGCACGCTGGAGCTTCACGCGGAGGTCGAGGCGAAGCTCGCCCGGCTGAAGGGCACCGAGGCGGCGCTTCTGTTCAATTCCGGCTGGCAGGCCAACGCCGCGGTCCTGCCGGCGCTTTTCGACCGGGAGCTTCTGGGCGGTGACGCGCTGGTCTTCACCGACCGGCTGAACCACGCCAGCCTGCATCACGGCTGTGCCGCCGCCGGGGTGCGGCAGATCCGCTTCCGCCACAACGACCTCGACCATCTGGACAGCCTGCTGGCCCAGCGTACGGGGGAGCCGGGCACGCGCTTCATCGTCACGGAGAGCGTCTTCAGCATGGACGGCGACCGCGCCGACGTGCTGGCGCTGGCGGAACTGGCGGAGCGGCACGGCGCCTTCCTGTTCCTCGACGAGGCGCACGCGACCGGCGTGCTCGGCCCGCGTGGGATGGGGCTGGCGGCGCTCGGCGAGGGGCGCGTGGACCTCGCCATGGGCACCTTCAGCAAGGCGCTGGGCGGCTTCGGCGCCTATGTCGCGGGGTCGAGGGCGCTCTGCGACTATCTGGTGAACCGCTGCGGCGGGCTGATCTACGCCACCGCCCTGCCGCCCGCCGTGCTGGGGGCGATGGACGCGGCGCTCGACCTCGTGCCGACGCTGGACGCCGAGCGCGCCCGGCTCCAGGCCATGGCGGAGCGGCTGCGCACCGCCTTCCACGGGCTGGGCATCGCCACGGCCGGGTCGAGCACGCAGATCGTCCCGGCCATCACCGGAGCGGAGGAGGATGCCCTGGCGCTCAGCCGGCGGTTGGAGGAGAGCGGCATCCTGGGCATCGCCATCCGCCCGCCGACCGTCCCGCCGGGCACCAGCCGCCTGCGCTTCGCTCTGTCCGCCGCCCACACGGACGCCGACCTGGACGCTTTGACGGACGCGGTGGCCGGCGCCTGGAGCCGGCGATGACCGCACCCCTGTTCGTTTTCGTCCATGGCTGGGGGTTCGGCCCCGCCGTCTGGGACGGTGTGCGGGATGCCCTTCCGAATGGGGAGAGCGTGGCGGTGGATCTGGGCTTCTACGGCCCGCCGTCACTTCCCGAGCGTCCTGCCGGGCGCCCCATCGTCGCGGTGGGCCACTCCTTCGGAGGGCTGTGGCTGCTACACGAGCGGCCCTTTGCCTGGGACAGGCTGGTGCTGGTCAACGGCTTTCCCCGCTTCACCGAGGGCGACGGCTTCGCCCCCGCCACGCCGCGCCGGCTGCTGGACCGCATGATCGCCCGCTTCGACACGGCGCCGGAAGCGGTCACCGCGGACTTCCTGCGCCGCTGCGGCTGCGAGGCCCCGCTGCCTGAGGGCCTGGATGCGGCCCGGTTGGGTGAGGCGTTGCAGGCGTTACGCAATTGGGACGCCCGCGCTGCGCTCACCGGCCCGGTGCTGGCCCTGGCGGGAGCGCAGGACCCCATCGTCCCGCCGGCCATGACCGAACAGATGTTTCGCGGCCACTCTGCCCCTCGCCCCTCCGGGGAGAGGGGGGCGCCGAAGGCGCCGGGTGAGGGGGGTCTCGGGGAACCGGACGATCAGGCATTGCGCAACCCCCTCACCCTAACCCTCTCCGCGGAGGGGAGAGGAAATCGCGGATACCATGGGGTTTTGATCGAATGGCACGCCGAAGGCGGGCATCTGCTGCCGCTGACCGCGCCGGGCTGGTGCGCCGAGCGTATCGCCGCCTTCGCCGCCGGACTGACGGCATGACCGTCGACCCGCGCAAGGCCGCCATCGCCGCCGCCTTCGGCGAGGCCGCCCCCCGCTACGAGGAGCACGCCGCCGTGCAGCGCATCGCGGCGGAGCGTCTGGCGGAGCGCGTCGCCCGCCTCCCCTTGCCGCCCCGCCCCCGCGTGCTGGAGATCGGCTGTGGCACCGGCTTCCTCAGCCGCGCCCTGCGTGAGCGGATCGGACCGGCGGACTGGCTGCTCACCGACCTGTCGCCGGACATGCTGGCGCGCTGCCGCGCCACGTTGGGCGACCCGGCTGATTCCGCGTTCCGGATCGTGGACGGGGAACAGCCGGACCTCGACGGCCCCTTCGACCTGATCGTCTCCAGCCTCGCCCTGCAATGGTTCCGCGACCCCGCCGCCGCTCTGGCGCACTGGGTGGGGCTGCTGGCGCCGGGAGGGCGCATCGCCGTCGCAACGTTGGCCGCCGACAGCTTCCGCGAATGGCGGGAGGCCCACCATGCGCTCGGGCTGGAGGCTGGGATTCCCGCCTACCCCACCCGCCACGCCCTCGACCGGCTGTGGCCCGCCGGCGGCGCGGGATCGGTCGAGGAGGAGCGGCTGCTCCGCCGTCACGCCGACGGGCTGGAGTTCCTGGCCGAACTGAAGGGCATCGGCGCCCATCTGCCGGCGGAGGGCCGCCGCCCCCTGCCTCCGGGCGCCCTGCGCCGCGTGCTGCGCCGGCTGGAACGGCCGGAAGGACTGACCATGACCCATCACATCGCCTACGGCCTGTTCCGCAAGGACGGCGCCCAGCCCCGCGGGGTGTTTGTCACCGGCACCGACACCGGCGTCGGCAAGACGCTGGTCTCCGCCCTGCTCGCGCGGGCCTGGGACGCCGCCTATTGGAAGCCCCTGCAAACCGGCCTGAAGGACGAACCGGGCGACACCCCCACCGTCGCCTCCCTCGCCGCCCTGCCCGCGGAGCGCGTCCACCCGCCGGCTTGCGCACTGGCCGAGCCGCTGTCCCCGCACGCCGCGGCGGAGTTGGAGGGCGTCGCCATCGACGCCGGCACCCTGGCTCTGCCCGACACCGACCGCCCGCTGGTGGTGGAGGGGGCCGGCGGGCTGATGGTGCCGGTGACGGAGGACGTCTTCATCATCGACCTGATCGCCCGCTTCGGCCTGCCGGTGGTGCTGGTGGCGCGCAGCACGCTCGGAACCATCAACCACACGCTGCTCAGCCTGGAGGCGCTGCGGGCGCGCGGGCTGGCGGTGGCCGGAGTGGTGCTGAACGGCCTGCCCAACCCCGGCAACCGCGCCGCCATCGAGCGGTTCGGCAAGGTCCGCGTGCTGGCCGAGATTCCCACGCTCGACCGTCTCGACTCCGAAACCGTCACCGAGGCGGCGGCCCTCATTCCTTCCTTCGACAGCGTGTTTCCATGACCGACACCGTTTCTCTCGACCGGCGCCACGTCTGGCATCCCTTCACCCAGGCGCAGACCGCGCCGGAGCCGCTGGCCGTCACCCACGGCAAGGGGGTCAGCCTGTTCACCGAGGACGGGCGGGAAATCCTGGACCTCATCTCCTCCTGGTGGGTGAACCTGCACGGCCACGCCCACCCGGCCATCGCCGGGGCCATCGCGGAGCAGGCGCACCGGCTGGAGCAGGTGATCTTCGCCGACTTCACCCACAGCCCCGCCGCGCGCCTCGCCGCCCGGCTGGCCGAGGTGCTGCCGGGAAATCTCGACCGCGTCTTCTACTCCGACAACGGCTCGACCGCGGTGGAGGTGGCGCTGAAGCTCGCTTGGCAGTACTGGCGTAACAAGGGCGAGGGCCAGCGCCGCCGCTTCCTCGCCTTCGAGGGCAGCTACCACGGCGACACCTTTGGCGCGATGGCGGCGGGGGTCGGCTCCGGCTTCTACGAGCCGTTCCAGGAGTTGCTGTTCGCCGTCGACCGCATGCCCTACCCGGCCACCTGGGACGACGACCCGGAGGTCGAGGCGAAGGAGGCCGCGGCGCTGGCCTGGCTCGACCGCTGGCTGGCTGCCAACGGGACGGAGATGGTCGCCGTCATCATCGAACCGCTGGTCCAGGGCGCGTCGGGCATGCGCTTCTGCCGTCCGGAGTTCCTGCGGGCCATGGCGGCGCGGGTGCGGGCGGCGGCCGGTCTGGTGATCTTCGACGAGGTGATGACCGGCTTCGGCCGCACCGGCGCCCTGTTCGCCAGCCAGAAGGCCGGGGTCGCGCCGGACCTGATCTGCCTGTCCAAAGGGCTGACCGGCGGTTTCCTGCCGCTGTCGGTCACCGCCTGCGGCGCTTCGATCTACGAGGCGTTCCTCGGCGCCGGCTTCGACCGGGCCTTCGCCCACGGCCACAGCTTCACCGCCAACCCGCTGGGCTGCGCCGCGGCCCTGGCCTCGCTCGACCTGACCACCTCGGCGGAGACCGCAGCGAACCTCGCGCGCATCGAGGCGCGGCACCGCGCCGCCATCGCCGATCTGTCCGGCCACCCGAAGCTGTCGCGCGGGCGCGTCATGGGCACCATCGCCGCCATCGAGGTGACCGACGCCCAGGGCTACACCGCCGCGGTCGGGCAGACGCTGAAGCGCTTCTTCCTGGAGCGGGGATTGCTGCTGCGCCCGCTCGGCCCCGTGATATACCTGCTGCCGCCCTACTGCGTGACGGACGGGCAGCTGGACCGCGCCTACGCCGCGATCCGCGACGCCGCCGATACCCTTCTCTGATTCGCTTTTCCCGAGGACCGACCATGCCCGACACCGCCATGCAGACCGCGGATCCCACTGCCGCCTCCACCACCGCCCGGCGCTGGACCCGCGAGGACATCCTGGCCCTGTTCGAGCTGCCTTTCATGGAGCTGCTGCATCGCGCCCACGAGACGCACCGCCAGCATCACGACCCGAACAAGGTCCAGCTCTCCACCCTGCTGAACATCAAGACCGGCGGCTGTCAGGAGGACTGCAAGTACTGCGCGCAGAGCGTGAAGTACGACACCGGCGTCGAGGCGGAGAAGCTGCTGGACCGCGCCCAGGTGCGCGCCGCCGCGGAGAAGGCCAAGCAGGCGGGCGCCGGCCGCTTCTGCATGGGTGCTGCGTGGCGCGAGCTGAAGGACCGCGACGTCGAGAAGCTGGCGAACATCGTCCGCGACGTGAAGGATCTGGGGCTGGAAGCCTGCATGACGCTGGGCATGCTGACCCGCCCGCAGGCCGACGCGCTGAAGGACGCGGGCCTCGACTACTACAACCACAACCTCGACACGTCGGAGGAGTTCTACGAGCAGATCGTCTCCACCCACAGCTACCGTGACCGGCTGGACACGCTGGCCAACGTCCGCGACGCCGGGCTGAAGGTCTGTTCCGGCGGCATCGTCGGGCTGGGGGAGAGCCGGGTGGACCGCGCCGGCCTGCTGGAGACTCTGGCGAACCTGTCGCCGCAGCCGGAAAGCGTGCCGATCAACAAGCTGGTGTCGGTCGCCGGCACCCCGCTGGGCGGCGTCGACGCGCTGGACGCCTTCGAGTTCATCCGCACCATCGCGGTCGCCCGCATCCTGATGCCGCGCTCCTACGTCCGCCTGTCGGCGGGCCGCCGCTCGCTCAGCGACGAGGGGCAGGCGCTCTGTTTCTACGCCGGCGCGAACTCCATCTTCTATGGGGACAAGCTGCTGACCACCGGCAACCCGGAGCATGAGGCCGACCGGCGGCTGTTCGACCGGCTGGGGCTGGAGGCCGACGGCGGCGCCCACTGACGCGCCGGCGTCCCCGGCCCCTGCGCAAGAAAAAGCCAGGGGGAGGACGCCGAGCATGGACGACATCGCCGCCAAAGCACCCAAGACCCACTACACCTCGGCGGAGGTCACGGCCCTGTCGCATCTCTACAGGGCCGAGATCTACCGCAGCACCGTCTGGCGCACCCGGCTGGACGCCACCACCAACTGGGCGGTGGTGACCACCGGGATCGCCCTGTCGCTGACCTTCAGCAGCGCCACCGCCTCCCCCCTGCCGCTGGTGCTGGTGGGGCTTCTGGTCGCCGTGTTCCTCTACATCGAGGCGCGGCGCTACCGCTTCTTCGACTTCTGGCGAATCCGCGCCCATGTGCTGGAGCTGTACTTTCTCGGCCCCATCCTGCGCGGCCAGGGCGACCAGTTCGCCCGGGGCTGGAACGAGACGCTGTTCCAGGACTATCAGAACCCCAACCTGCACATCACCTACCTGGAGGCGGTGGGCCGCCGGCTGCGGCGGAACTACGGCTGGATCTTCCTGATCCAGGTGGTGGCCTATCTGGGAAAGCTGATGATCCACCCGGTCCCGCTGTCGAGCCTGGACGAGCTGTTCGCGCGGGCGACCATCGGGCCGGTACCGGGGGAGATCGTCCTGCTCTGCGGCCTCGCCTTCCACGGCACTTGGATGGCCATCGCCTTCCGGACCTTCCGCAGCCGCCGCGGCGCCGATCGCGAACGCCCGCCCCCGCCCACCACCGACGCCGTGCTCGATCTGGCCCGCGGTCCATGAGGGCCAGGGCGAATTTCCCTTTTCGCGCAAGGGATAAGGGGTAGTTTTCCGTCTGGCCTGCCCCTTTCGCGCGCCGTGGCATAAATGGGATCAGCACCGTCGCGCTCACGCTATGCAACGGATCGTCTTGTGTTCTCCTTCCGCGGGGGGCTAGAAGGGGCTCCATCGGATGCGGTTGCGCGGTCATACCAGAAGGACACCCGTTCGCAGGGCTGATCTTCACCGGTTCCCCGCACAGCCGACGGCCGGACGACCATAGAGGTGAACGAGGATTTCACGATGGCGAGCCAGGGCGAGAACAAGTGGGTTTACTGCTTCGGTGCCGATGCCACCGAAGGCCGGGCGGACATGAAGAACCTGCTCGGCGGCAAGGGAGCCAATCTGGCCGAGATGGCCAATCTGGGCCTCCCGGTTCCTCCGGGTTTCACCATCACAACCGAGGTCTGCACCTATTTCTATGCCAACGGCCGCAACTATCCGCCGGAGCTGAAGGCCCAGGTGGACGCCGCGGTCAAGCAGCTGGAGCAGGCCATGGGCGCCACCTTCGGCGATCCGGCCAACCCACTGCTGGTCTCGGTGCGCTCCGGCGCCCGCGCCTCCATGCCGGGCATGATGGACACGGTGCTGAATCTCGGCCTGAACGACGCGACCGCCGCCGGCCTCGCCAAGCGCTCGGGCGACGCCCGATTCGCCTACGACAGCTACCGCCGCTTCATCCAGATGTACTCGAACGTGGTGCTGGACGTTGACCACCACCACTTCGAGGAGATCCTGGACAACCACAAGCGCGACAAGAACCACAACCTCGACACCGATCTGAGCGCCGCCGACTGGCAGGCCGTCATCGAGGACTATAAGAAGGCCGTCGAGCACGAACTCGGCAAGCCCTTCCCGCAGGACGTGCAGGAGCAGCTGTGGGGTGCCGTCGGCGCCGTGTTCGGCTCCTGGATGAACGCCCGCGCGATTACCTACCGCAAGCTGCACGACATCCCCGCCGACTGGGGCACCGCCGTCAACGTGCAGTGCATGGTGTTCGGCAACATGGGCAACGACTGCGCCACCGGCGTGGCCTTCACCCGCAACCCGTCCACCGGCGAGAACGCCTTCTACGGCGAATACCTCGTCAACGCCCAGGGCGAGGACGTGGTGGCCGGCATCCGCACGCCGCAGCACCTGACCATCGCCGGCAAGGAGGCCAACAAGTCCGACCTGCCCGCCATGGAAGAGGTCATGCCGGAGGTCTTCAACCAGCTCAATGAGGTCCGCCTCACGCTGGAGAAGCACTACCGCGACATGCAGGACATCGAGTTCACGGTCCAGCAGAACAAGCTGTTCATGCTGCAGACCCGCAACGGCAAGCGCACCGCCCCGGCGGCGCTGAAGATCGCCGTCGATCTGGCCGACGAAGGCCTGATCGACAAGGCCGAGGCCGTGCGCCGCATCGATCCGGCCTCGCTCGACCAGCTCCTCCACCCGACGCTGGACCCGAAGGCGGAGCGCAAGGTCATCGCCAAGGGCCTGCCGTCGTCGCCGGGTGCGGCCTCGGGCAAGGTCGTCTTCACCGCCGACGAGGCGGAGACGCTGGCCGGCCAGGGCGAGGCGGTCATCCTCTGCCGCGTGGAGACCTCTCCGGAGGACATCCACGGCATGCACGCCGCCCGCGGCATCCTGACCACCCGCGGCGGCATGACCAGCCACGCCGCCGTGGTGGCCCGCGGCATGGGCCGCGCCTGCGTGTCGGGCGCCGGTGACCTGCGCGTGGACTACAAGTCCAGGACCATGTCGGTCCGCGGCGTCACCATCAAGGAAGGCGACATCGTCACCATCGACGGTTCGACCGGCGAGGTGATGCTGGGCGAGGTGCCGACGATCCAGCCGGAGCTGTCGGGCGACTTCGCCACGCTGATGGGCTGGGCCGATTCGCTGCGCCGCATGAAGATCCGCACCAACGCGGAGACCCCGCTGGACGCCCGCACCGCGCGGAAGTTCGGCGCGGAGGGCATCGGCCTGTCGCGCACCGAGCACATGTTCTTCGACCCGGACCGCATCCTGGCGGTGCGCGAGATGATCCTGGCGGAGAGCGAGGCCGGCCGCCGCGCCGCGCTTGCCAAGCTGGAGCCCTTCCAGAAGAAGGACTTCGCCGAGCTGTTCACGATCATGTCGGGCCTGCCGGTGACCATCCGCCTGCTCGATCCGCCGCTGCACGAGTTCCTGCCCAACACCGAGGCGGAGATGGCGGAGGTCGCCAAGGCCACCGGCACCGACCAGCTCAAGGTAAACCACCGCGTGGTGCAGCTCCACGAGGCCAACCCGATGCTCGGCCATCGCGGCTGCCGCCTCGGCATCACCTACCCCGAGATCTACGAGATGCAGGCCCGCGCCATCTTCAGCGCGGTCGCCGAGGTCTCCCAGACCACGGGCGAGACGGTGATGCCGGAGGTCATGATCCCGCTCATCGGCACCAAGAAGGAGCTGGACATCCTCAAGGCCGTCGTCGACCGCGTCGCCAAGGAGGTCATGGAGCAGACCGGCGTCACGTTCGAGTACATGGTCGGCACGATGATCGAGCTGCCGCGCGCCGCGCTGAAGGCCGGTGAGATCGCCGAGACGGCGGAGTTCTTCTCCTACGGCACGAACGACCTGACCCAGACGACCTTCGGCCTGTCGCGCGACGACGCCGGCGCCTTCCTGCCGGAGTACCAGCGCCAGGGCATCCTGGAGCACGACCCGTTCCAGACGCTGGATCAGGACGGCGTGGGCGAGCTGATCGCCATCGCCACGGAGCGCGGCCGCAAGGTCCGTCCGAACATCAAGCTCGGCATCTGCGGCGAGCATGGCGGCGACCCGGCCTCCATCTCCTTCTGCGAGAAGGTCGGGCTGGATTACGTGTCCTGTTCGCCTTACCGCGTGCCGATCGCCCGTCTGGCCGCCGCCCAGGCGGCGCTCGACGCCGACACGGTGAAGCGCGACTGACCGGTACCCGACGACGCGAAGGCCCCCACCCCTGGGGGCCTTCGTTTTTTGAGGGATGGTTCCGTGGACACTGACCCCGCCCTTCCGACCTCACACATCGACCGGTTGACCGACCGTCTCGTCGCCTGCCTCGACGAGGGCGACGGCCCCGCCGCGGCCCACGCCGCGGTGGTGGCCGTCCGTTCGGGTCCGCGTTCCTGGACCGCCGGCCTCGCCCGCGGCGGCGCGGCGCCTCCGCCGGTCACGGCCCGCTTTCTCGTCTACAGCATCACCAAGACCCTGACCGCCGCCGCCCTGCTGCGGCTGTGCGAGCGGGGCCTGATCGACCTCGACGCTCCGCTGGATCGCTGGTTGCCGGACTTCGCGGCGGCCGACCGGATCACCCTGGCCCAGCTTCTGGCCCACCGCGCCGGGCTGCGCAATTACGGCGGCAGCCCCGCCTACCACGCCGCTGTGCGGGCAGGCGAGGAGCCGTGGAGCGAGGATGGCTTCCTGGAGCGCTGCCGCGCCGCCGACTTGTTCGCCGCGCCGGGGCGGGAATTCTCCTATTCCAACATCGGCTATCTGCTGGCGAAGCGGGTGCTGGAGCGAACCTCCGGCCTGCCCTTCGCACAGACCCTCGACCGCGAGCTGTTCCGCCCGCTCGGCTTGACCGGCTGGTCGGTGCCGACGGAACGCGACGACCTGTCCGGCCTATGGACCGGTCCCAGCCCCTATCTCGGCGGCAAGGACGGTCCGCCCGCCGATGTGGCCGCCCTCTACCATCCCGGCTGGGTGGCCCATGGCGTCGTGGCCGCGACGGCGCAGGACATCGCCGGCCTTCTCCACGCGCTGTTCGCCGACGGCCTGCTGCCCAACGCCATGGCGGCGCGCATGCTCGACTCCGCCCCGGTGCCGGGAACCATGCGCGGGCGCCCCTGGGTGGAACCGGGCTACGGCCTCGGCCTGATGGTGGAGCGCGACGGGCAGGCTGGGCCCTATTGGGGACACACCGGCGGCGGGCCTGGCGGGTCGGCCTGCGCCTATCACTTCCCCGCCCGCAAGCCGGGGGAGGAAGCGGTGACCGTCGCCCTCTTCACCGATGGCGAGGACAACGACCAAGCGGAATGGATGACCGTGGAGGCCGCGGAAATCCTGCGCGAGTGATTTCCGTCAGCGCCGCTCGAACAGCTCCATCTCTCCCTCCACGGGGGTGCGCCGCAGCGCCTGGAGATAGTCCATCTCCTGATGAACCGTCTCCCGCTCCGCCTCGGGGCGCAGCAGACGGCGGAAGGCCCGCCCGGTGGTCGGGAAGAAATGGACGCGCCGCCCCTTGTCCCCGCCCAGATCCTGCACGGCCAGCGCCAGCCCCTCCCGCCGCACATAGTCCACCGCGAAGGCGGCGTTGGCGGCACCGACGTCCAGGCTGGTGTCGATGACGCGCGCCGCCCCGAACAGCTTGACCTCCATCCGCTCGCGCCGGGCGCCGCGTGTCAGCAGGTCGTTGATCAGCCATTCCATCGCAACGCTGCCGTAGCGGGTCGCCACGCCGAAGCCCTCGCCGCCGGACGGAGAGCCGGGCAGCAGGAAGTGGTTCATGCCGCCGACCTGGGCCTCCGGATCGTTGATGCAGGCGGCGACGCAGGAGCCGAGCGTGGTCACCAGCATGTCGTCGTCACGGCTGGAGATCCGATGATGACCCAGCACCACCGGCACCACGTAGGCCCCGAACTCGCGGTCCAGATAGCTGCCGTCCGCGCGCGGCCCGTCGACATCCACGCTGCGGCGCTCGATTCCGGCGGAGGATTGGAAGTGAAGCGGTCCGGACAGGGGCATCACCGTCAGCCTGAATAAGGCAGAAGCGTCGACGATGGTATCCCGTGGCACTTAAAGAAAATACAACAAGTCCGTATGCCCCGCCGTCCGACCCGACGCCGGGAGGATGTCACAGCAGAACGACCCAGGAGGCCTCCCGCCCCTTCGGCGCGGCGCGCGCCCGCAGCAGCACCCGCTGGCCGGAGTCCAGTCCGGTCAGGTTGCAGCGGCGCAGAACGCTCTTGTGGACGAAGACGTCCTTGCCCCCGTCGTCCGCCGTGACGAACCCGAAGCCCTGCTCCGGCTTGAACCACTTCACGGTACCCGTCAGCTCCTCCTCGGGGCCGGACGCTGGGTCGCGGCGCGGGGCGCGGCTTTCGGCGGGCGTGCCGGTGCTCAGCACCTCCAGGATGTCGGCCACCTGCGGCCCCTTGGCCCCCGGAACCAGCCGGCACAGAAGCTCCGCCCCCTCGCCGACCTCGTGCAGCCCGATCCGGTTCAGGACGGAGACGTGCAGGAAGGCGTCGGTCGTCCCGTCCTGCGGCGCCACGAAGCCGAAGCCCTTGCCCGGATCGAACCATTTCACCAGGGTCCGGACTTGGACGCCCTCGCCCGAAAAAGGAGCGTCCAGTACACCGCTGGAGTGCGAATCGGCTGTAGACACGAGTCCGAACCTTTCGGTCGAGGCGCCGGGCGCGGTGGAACAAGCTCGGCGCCGCCCAGCATCGCCGGTCCGTCCGCCGGGCATGAATTTAGCCACACGGAAAATAGGGTTTCCAGCGTAATTTTTTCTTCACACCCGCCCTTTGCCTCTGGCGGCGGCCCCGTCACAAGGACCATTTCTCCGGATGACGGGTTACAAAAAGGGCTACAATGAGCCAAAGGCTCCCCGAACAAGATCGAAAACAAGCCCGAACGGGCACCGGGGCCGATCAAAAACCGAATAAGAACCGAACATGGGAGGGATAACGATGATGGGGGATGCGGCCCGTACACTACCGGACCAGAGCTGGACCCTGGGCTACCCACCCGATGTGGACTGGAACGCGCCGATTCCGGTGAAACCGCTGACCGCGCTGCTGGAAGACGCGGCGGCCCGTTTCGCCGAGCGTCCCTTCCTGGACTTCATGGGCAAGCGCTCGACCTACGCGGAGGTGGCGCGGATGGTGGACCGGGCCGCCCGCGGCTTCCAGGCGATCGGCGTCGGCAAGGGCGTGCGCGTCGGGCTGTTCCTGCCCAACACGCCTTATTTCGTGATCTGCTACTTCGCGATCCTGAAGGCCGGCGGGACGGTGGTGAACTTCAACCCCCTCTACGCCGAGCGGGAGCTGCACCACCAGATCACCGACAGCGGCGTCGAGCTGATGGTCACGCTCGACCTCACGGTGCTTTATGGCAAGATGGCGCGGATGCTCGCCGAATCGGGGCTGAAGCGGCTGGTGATCTGCCCGATGGCCGACATCCTGCCCTTCCCCAAGAACTGGCTGTTCCCTATCGTCAAGCGGGGGGAGCTGGCGCGCATCCCCGCGGACGACCGCCACCTGTCCTTCCGCCGGCTCGTCGCCAACGACGGCGTCCCGAAGCCGGTCGCCATCGACCCGGCGGAGGACGTGGCTGTGCTGCAATACACCGGCGGGACCACCGGCGTGCCCAAGGGCGCCATGCTGACCCACGCCAACCTCTACGCCAACACCGAGCAGTGCAGCCTGTGGTTCGTCGGCGCGCGGCAGGGGGAGGAGCGGATGCTGGGCGTTTTGCCCTTCTTCCACGTCTTCGCCATGACGGTGGTGATGAACTTCAGCATCCGCATCGGGGCGGAGATCGTGATGCTGCCCCGCTTCGAGCTGGATCAGGTGATGGAGACCATCCACGCCAGGAAGCCGACGCTGTTCCCGGCGGTGCCGACCATCTACACGGCGATCAACCACCACAGGCATCTGGAGAAATACGACCTCTCCTCGATCCGCTACTGCCTGTCGGGCGGCGCCCCCTTGCCGGTGGAGGTCAAGGAGGCGTTCGAGCGGAACACCGGCTGCGTCCTGGTGGAGGGCTACGGCCTGTCCGAATCCTCCCCCGTTGCCACCGCGAATCCGATAACCGGGCTGAACAAGGCCGGCTCCATCGGCCTGCCCCTGCCCGGCACGCTGATCGAGATCGTCAGCCTGGAGGAGCCGCGCCGCGTCCTGCCCGTCGGCGAGAAGGGCGAGGTGTGCATCCGCGGCCCGCAGGTGATGAAGGGCTATTGGAACAAGCCGTCCGAAACGGCGCTGACCCTGGTGGACGGGCGCCTGCACACCGGCGACGTCGGCTACATGGACGAGGACGGCTACACCCACATCGTCGACCGCATCAAGGACATGATCCTGTGCAGCGGCTTCAACGTCTACCCGCGCAACGTGGAGGAGGCGATCTACCTGCACCCCGCCGTCGCGGAATGCGTGGTCGCCGGGCTGCCCGACGAGTACCGCGGCCAGACGGTGAAGGCCTACATCCGCGTCGACGACGGCAAGACCCTGACGCGGGAGGAGCTGATCGACTTCCTCAAGGACAAGCTCTCCCCCATCGAGATGCCCAAGGCGGTCGAGTTCCGCGGTGAGCTGCCCAAGACGATGATCGGCAAGCTGTCGCGCAAGGCCCTGCTGGACGAGGAGGAGGAGCGGCGGAAGGGCGCATGAGGGGCAGCGCGCCCTTCCGGAACCGCAGGGTGGCCATACGCCCCACCCCACCTTGCGGCCCCGCCCCCCGGACCCTATAAGGACGCTCGTCCTTTCTTTCGGTCCGGCGGCAAGGAAAAGCGCATGATCGTGGTCACCGGTGGGGCCGGTTTCATCGGCTCGAACCTCGTGGCGGCCCTGGCCGCGCGCGGAATCACCAACGTCGCGGTGATCGACCGCTTCGGCGACGGGGAGAAGTGGCAGAATCTCGCCAAGCGGGAACTCGCCACCCTCGTCGCTCCGGAGAACGCGCTCGCCTTCCTCGACCAGCACGCCGCCGAGATCGACGTGATCTTCCACCTCGGCGCCATCTCGGCGACGACGGAGCGCGACGTGGACAAGATCGTCGCCAACAACGTGGCGCTGACGCTGGACCTCTGGCGCTGGTCCTCCTGGCGGGGGGCGCGGCTGATCTACGCCTCCTCCGCCGCGACCTACGGCGACGGCTCCGCCGGCTTCGACGACGACGGGTCGCCGGAGGCGCTGGCGGCCCTGCGCCCGCTCAACGCCTATGGCTGGTCCAAGCATCTGATCGACCGCCGCGTCGCCCGCGTGGTGACGGAGGGCGACATCGTGCCGCCGCAGTGGGCGGGCCTGAAGTTCTTCAACGTCTACGGCCCGAACGAGCGGCACAAGGACGACATGATGAGCGTCGTCGCCAAGCTGCACCCCAAGCTCAAGGCCGGGGAGCCGGCGCGGCTGTTCAAGTCGCACCGTCCGGAGTTCGAGGACGGCGGGCAGCTCCGCGACTTCATCTTCGTGGACGACTGCGTGGCGGTGATGCTCTGGCTGTACGACAACCCGCAGGTCAGCGGGTTGTTCAACGTCGGCACCGGCAAGGCCCGCAGCTTCAAGGATCTGGCGCTCGCCACCTTCGCCGCTCTGGGGCTGGAGCCGCGCGTCGAGTATTTCGACATGCCGGCTGAGCTTCAGGGCAAATACCAGTATTTCACCGAGGCGCGCACCGAACGCCTGCGCGCCGCCGGATTCGACCAGCCCTTCACCGAGCTGGAAGAGGGCGTGCGCCGCTACGTCCAGGATTTCCTGTCGCAGCCCGACCCCTACCGCTGACGGTCCCGCCTCCCCCGCCGAGAGGGGGGCGCCGATACACCAGCCCAAACAACATAAGGCACCCGCCGCGCATGCTCGCCATCGCCTTTCCCGCCATCGACCCCGTGGCGTTCGAACTCGGGCCGATCGTCATCCGCTGGTACGCGCTGGCCTATCTGGCGGGCTTCGTGCTCGGCTGGCGCTACTGCCTGGCGCTGGCCCGCAGCACGCCGGGCCGCCCCTCGGCGGAGGATTACGACGACTTCCTGACCTGGGCCGTGGTCGGCGTCATCCTGGGCGGGCGGATCGGCTACGTGCTGTTCTACAACCTGCCCTTCTACCTCCAGAATCCACTCGACGCGCTGATGGTCTGGCACGGCGGCATGTCCTTCCACGGCGGGCTGATCGGCGTGTTGGGCGCGATCCTGCTGTTCTGCTGGAAGCGGGGCCTGTCGCCACTGGCCTTCGGCGACCTGATCGCCGCAGCGGCCCCCATCGGGCTGTTCTTCGGCCGCATCGCCAACTTCATCAACGGCGAGCTGTACGGCCGCCCGGCGCCCGACGTGTCCTGGGCCGTGGTGTTCCCGCGCGACCCGCTGCAGGTGCCGCGGCACCCCAGCCAGCTCTATGAAGCCTTCCTGGAAGGGGCGGTTCTGTTCGTCCTCCTGGCCATCCTGGTGCGGATGCCGGCCGTGCGCGGTCGGGCCGGCATGACGGCGGGCATCTTCTTCATCGGCTACGGCCTGTCGCGAATCATCGCGGAGTTCTTCCGCGAGCCGGATGCGCAGCTGGGCTTCCTCTACGCCGGGGCGACGATGGGACAACTTCTGTCGGTGCCGATGGTTCTGTTCGGTGTGTGGCTGGTCGCCCAGGCCCGCCGCCGCCCCGCCGCCGCCTGAGTTCGGAAGGTCCCGCCATGAGTGATGCCGCCCCGGACAGCCTCGCCCACCACCTCGCCCGCCGCATCCTGATGGACGGGCCGCTGTCGGTTGCCGCCTTCATGGCGGAGGCGCTGGGGCATCCGCGCTTCGGCTATTACATGCGCCAGGACCCCTTCGGCGTGTCGGGCGACTTCACCACCGCCCCGGAAATCAGCCAGATGTTCGGCGAGCTGGCCGGGCTGTGGTGCGTCGACACCTGGGCGCGGCTGGGCGGCCCCGCCCCCGTCCATCTGGTGGAGCTGGGGCCGGGCCGCGGCACGCTGATGCAGGACGCCCTGCGCGCCGCCGCGCTCGTCCCCGCCTTCCGCGAGGCCGCCCAGGTCCATCTCGTCGAGACCAGCCCGACGCTGCGCGGCCGCCAGAAGGAAACCCTGGCCGGCCTTCCGGTCGCTTGGCACGACCGGCTGGAGGACGTGCCCGAAGGCCCGACCCTGATCCTCGCCAACGAGTTCTTCGACGCGCTGCCCATCCGTCAGGTCCAGAAGACCAACCATGGCTGGTTCGAGCGGCTGATCGACCTCGACCCCGCCGCATCCGCCGACACGCCCCGCTTCCGCTTCGTCCTGGAGGCCTTCGGCAGCGCCGGCGCCCGGCTGATCCCGCCTGCCCTGCGCGACGCGCCGGAGGGCAGCGTGGTCGAGGTTTCCCCGGCGTCTCAGGCGGTGGCCCGGCTGATCGGGGAGCGTCTGGCGACCCATCCCGGCGCGGCGCTGGTCATCGACTACGGCTACCGCGGCGGACCGGCGGTCGGCGACACGCTCCAGGCGCTGCGCCGCCACGCCTACGCCCCGGTGCTGGACGCGCCGGGCGAGGCCGACCTGACCGCCCATGTGGACTTCGCCGCCATCGCCGCCGCCGCGCGCGACGGCGGGGCGGAGGGCTTCGGGCCGGTGGATCAGGGCGACTGGCTGGCCCGGCTGGGCATCCAGCCGCGCGCCGCCGCGCTGAAGCGCAGCGCCACGGCCAAGCAGGCCGCGGACATCGACTCCGCATTGGCCCGCTTGATCGCGCCCGACCAAATGGGCACCCTCTTCAAGGTTCTGGCCCTCGCCTCCCCCGGCCTCGGGCCTCCGGCGGGCTTTGAAAGCCCGGATTTGGCATCCTAACAAGAGATCGCGACAGCAAAGGGACGGGTTCGTGATTACGCTTGGCGCGCTGAACGACATCACCCACATCCGACATGCCTTCTTCACCCGCACCGGCGGCGTGTCGACGGGGCTGTACGCCTCGCTGAACGTCGGCTACGGGTCCGGGGACGCGCCCGCCGCCGTGGCGGAGAACCGCGCGCGCGCCGCGGCCCGCATGGACGTTCCGCCGGAGCGGCTCGTCACCTGCTACCAGGTGCACAGCCCGACCTGCGTCGCCGTCACCGAGCCCTGGACGCCCGATCAGGCGCCCCACGCCGACGCCATGGCGACCGACCGTCCGGGGATCGCGCTGGGCATCCTGACCGCCGACTGCGCCCCGGTGCTGTTCGCCGACGAGAAGTCCCGCGTCATCGGCGCCGCCCACGCCGGCTGGAAGGGCGCCAAGGGCGGCGTTCTGGAGGCGACCATCGCGCGCATGGAGGAGCTGGGCGCCAAGCGCAACCGCATCGTCGCCGCCATCGGCCCCTGCATCGCCCAGCGCTCCTACGAGGTCGGTCCGGAATTCCCCGCCCCCTTCCTGTCGGAAGACCCGCGCAACCGCGATTATTTCGCGCCGGCCCGCCGCCCGGACCATTTCCTGTTCGATCTGGCCGGCTACATCACCCGCCGCCTGGGCGACACCGGGGTGGAGATCATCCAGCGCTGCCCCAACGACACGGTGGTCGAGGAGGACCGCTTCTTCAGCTACCGCCGGTCCTGCCTGCGCGGCGAGAAGGACTATGGGCGCGGCCTGTCGGCCATCGTCCTTCAGGGCTGAGCACGATAGAAAAGTTCCGACCCGAAATTTGTTCTTACCTCTGACTGATTGCGATACGACCTATTTCAGGTAAGATCGATTCTCAAGGGTGAGGGCATTCCGGAGAGGGAGACGCCGGCATGACAATGGACGCGCACCGGGACGACACGCATCGGGGCGACGGGCGGGGCGGCGACGGGCGGGGCGATTGGCGCAGCGCGCGGATGGTGCTCGACAACGGCGGGCTGGACGCCGACCACCGGATGCAGCACGAGTTGATCCGCCGCTTCGTTGCCTTGCCGGGCGAGGAAGCGGAGCGCAAGCCGGCGCTGGCTCTGCTGAACGAGCTGCGCCGCGTCTCGGTCCGCCACTTCCTGCGGGAGGAGCGGGTCCAGGCCTCCATGCGCTACCCGCATCTGGAGGAGCACCGGGCGCAGCACCGCCGGCTGGCCACCCTGCTGGACGACATCATCGGGCAGGTGGACGCCGAGGAGTCGGCCTTCGAGTACGGCTATGTGAAGGCCAAGGCGGACGAGCTTCTGCAATTCTGGTTCTTCGACCATTTCGTGAAGGCCGACCTGCCCATGAAATCGCACCTTGCGAAGTTCGCTGTGCGGTGATGCGCAAGCGTCCTGCCGCCACGCTTGCGCCATGCGGGAATCGCAGGGCCGGCTGGCTGCGGCGTCTTGAACCGCCCGTCATGGAACGTTTACATAGGTCCGGCCCTTTGTTATGGTCCGCCGCGTTTTCAAGGGGCGGCGTCGGCAAGGGACTGACGGGCGCACCGGAACCTATTCCCTGCAGAGAGAGCCGACTGCGATGAAGGTGCTTGCCGGCAACAGCAACCGTCCGCTGGCCGAGGCCATCTCCACCTGTCTCGGCGTGCCGCTGACCAAAGCGAGCATCCGCCGTTTTTCGGACATGGAGGTGTTCGTCGAAATCCTGGAGAACGTGCGCGGCGAAGACGTGTTCGTGGTCCAGTCGACGTCGTTCCCGGCCAATGACAACCTGATGGAGCTGCTGGTCACCATCGACGCCCTGCGTCGCGGGTCGGCCCGGCGCATCACGGCGGTCCTCCCCTACTACGGCTATGCGCGCCAGGATCGCAAGACCGGCCCGCGCACGCCGATCTCGGCCAAGCTGGTCGCCAACCTGATCACCCAGGCCGGCGCCAACCGCGTGCTGACCATGGACCTGCATGCGGGCCAGATCCAGGGTTTCTTCGACATCCCGACCGACAACCTGATGGCCGCCCCGGTGTTCGAGAAGGACATCCGTGCGACCTTCGAGGACATCGGCGAGGTGACGATGGTGTCGCCCGACGTCGGCGGCGTGGTGCGCGCCCGCTCGCTGGCCAAGCGGCTGGACGCCGATCTCGCCATTATCGACAAGCGGCGTGAGCGCGCCGGCGTGTCGGAGGTGATGAACATCATCGGCGACGTCAAGAACCGCCGCTGCATCCTGCTCGACGACATCGTGGATTCGGGCGGCACACTGTGCAACGCCGCGGTCGCCCTGATGGACGCCGGTGCGAAGTCGGTCCACGCCTATTGCACCCACGGCGTCCTTTCCGGCGGTGCGGTGGCCCGCGTCGCCGTGTCGCCGCTGGAGCAGCTGGTCACCACCGACAGCATCCAGGCGACCGAGGCCGTGCGCGTGTCCCGCAACATCCGCCAGCTCACCATCGCCCCGCTGCTGGCCGACGCGATCACCCGCATCAGCGAGGAGCGTTCGGTGTCGAGCCTGTTCTCGTAACGGCGCCGGACCACACGCGAAAAGCCCTTCCCCTTCGCGGGGGAAGGGCTTTTTTCATGGGCGCCATCTTTTCATAAGGGCCATCCGGGAGTTTCCGGACTCTTTCCTTGACGCCGCGCCCCGCATGGCTTAATCACCGCGCCCACGCGTCAGCACCCCTGGAGGCTGGCGCTTTTTTCCGTTCAAGGAGTTCTTCCGATGACGCAGATCGTTCCGCTCAGCGCCGAAGCGCGCGACCGGGCCGGCAAGGGGACCGCCCGCCAGACCCGTCGTGATGGCCGTATCCCGGCCGTGATCTACGGTGGCAAGCAGGCCCCCATCATGATTTCGCTGGAGAAGTTCGCGTTCACCCGCGTTCTGAACCAGGCGGGCTTCTTCACGCACCTGTTCGACGTCACCGTCGATGGCGCCACCCACCGGGTCCTGCCGCGCGACGTGCAGTTCCATCCGGTCACCGACGTCCCGCTGCACGTCGACTTCCTGCGCGTCTCCGCCGAAACCCGCACCACCGTGCAGGTTCCGGTCGAATTCGTCGACCAGGAGAAGTCGCCGGGCCTGAAGCGCGGCGGCGTGCTGAACATCGTCCGCCACGAGCTGGACGTGACCGTCTCCGCCGGCAACATCCCGGAGCAGATCACGATCTCCTGCGAGGGCTACGACGTCGGCGATTCGATCCACATTTCTTCGGTGAAGCTGCCGGAGGGTGTTGCCTCGACCATCACCGACCGCGACTTCACGATCGCCACGATCGTCGCCCCGTCGGGCCTGAAGTCCGAAGAGGCCGAGGGCACCGAGGCCGCCGCTTCCTGATCGGAGGCCGCCTTTGGGGTTGCGACAGGGGGCTTCGGCCCCCTGTTTCGTTTCCGGCCTACGCTGTTTCGAGATGAGGAGAATGCGCCATGCTGCTGCTGGTGGGATTGGGCAACCCTGGCGCCGAATACGCGCGCAACCGGCACAACATCGGCTTCATGGCGGTGGAGGAGATCGCCCGCCGCCACGGCTTCGGCCCCTGGCGCAAGCGCTTTCAAGGCCAGACCGCCGAGGGCACGATCGGCGGCGAGAAGGTGATCGCGCTGGAGCCGCTGACCTTCATGAACCTGTCCGGCCAATCGGTCACCGCGGCCGTCCAGTTCTTCAAGCTGAAGCCCGAGGACGTCGTCGTCATCCATGACGAGCTGGACCTCCCGCCCGGCAAGATCCGGGTGAAGAAGGGCGGAGGGCATGGCGGGCACAACGGCCTGCGCTCCATCGACGCGCATCTCGGCAAGGAATACTGGCGCATCCGCCTGGGCATCGGGCATCCGGGCGACAAGGACCGGGTCAGTGGCTATGTGCTGCACGACTTCGCCAAGGCCGAGCAGAGCTGGCTCGACCCGCTGATCGACGCCGTCGCCGACGCCTTCCCGCTGGTCGTCAAGGGGCAGGCGGAGAACTTCATGAACAAGGTCACCCTGGCGACCGCACCCGCCAAGTAAACGGGACTACGCCTCCGCCGGGGCGCCGCCGCGGCCGGTCCAGACCGCCAGCAGGCCCTTCTGCAGCAGGATGAAGACGAACAGCAGGACCCCGATGGCGATCTTCGTCCACCAACTGCTGAGGCTGCCGTCGAAAGTGATGTAGGTCTGGATCAGACCCTGGATCAGCACGCCGATGAAGGTGCCGATCACGTAGCCGTAGCCCCCGGTCAACTGCGTGCCGCCGATCACCACCGCGGTGATGGTGTCCAGCTCCACCCCCGTCGCCGCCAGCGAATAGCCGGCCCCGGTGTAAAGCGAGAAGACGATCCCCGCCAGCCCGGCCAGCAGCCCCGACAGGGCGTAGACCGCCACCGTGGTGCGCCCCACCGGCACGCCCATCAGCTCCGCCGACTGCCGGTTGCCGCCAAGCGCGTAGAGGTTGGCGCCGAAGCGCGTCCAATGGGCGCACACCACCGCAGCCGCCACCACCCCCAGCATCAACAGCGCCGGCAGGGTCAGCTTGCCCCCACCATCGAAGCGCAGCGCGAGTTCGCCCAGCTCGGCGTAGAGCGGGTGGTTGATCGGAATTGAATCGGTGCTCAGCACGAAGCCGAGGCCGCGGGCGACGAACATGCCGGCCAGCGTGACGATGAAGGGCGGCATCTGGAAGACGTGGATGACGGCGCCCATCGCCGCGCCGAAGCCACCGGCCACCGCCAGCGCCACGGCGAAGGCGGAGAAGGGGTGCCAGCCGCCCTGTTCGATCAGCACGGCCAGCAGCACGGTGGTGAAGCCGATCACCGCCCCCACCGACAGGTCGATGCCGCCCGACAGGATCACGAAGGTCATGCCGACCGCCGTGATGCCGAGGAAGGCGTTGTCGGTCAGCAGGTTGCCGACGACCCGCAGCGAGGCGAAGTTGGGGAACTGCGCGGCGCAGAGCAGGAAGCCGACCACCAGGACGGCGCTGGTCACCAGCAGGGGAAGGAAGCGGTGAATCATGGCGTCACGCTCCCGCGCTCGGGCTTGGACTCTCGGGCTTGGCCCGTGGCGGGGCCGGCGGCTGGGCGGGCCGGGGGCTGGCCGGGCGCGGCAGGAACAGCATCAGGGTCGGCGATTGCAGCAGCAGGACGACCATCAGGACGCCCGCCTTGACGATCAGGTTGAACTCCGGCTTGAAGCCGCTCAGCAGGATGCCGGTGTTCATCGCCTGGATGGTCAGCGCGCCCACCACCGACAGCAGCAGCCCGAACCGGCCGCCGAGCAGGGAGGTGCCGCCGACCACCACCGCCAGGATGGCGTCCAGCTCCAGCCACAGGCCGGCGTTGTTGGCGTCGGCGCCGCGGATGTCGGCGGCGACCACCAGACCGGCGACCGCGGCGCACAGGCCGCACCAGACATAGACGGCGATCAGCACGACCGGCGTGTTGACGCCCGCCCCGGCGCTGGACAGCCGGTTGACCCCGACCGCCTCGATCATCAGCCCCAGCGCGGTCATCCGGACCAGCAGCGCGGTCACCCCCAGCAGGACGGCGGTGATGACCACCGGCATCGGCACGGTCAGGAACGACCCGCTGCCGATGAAGGCGAGGCCGGGGCTGGTGAAGGTGACGATCTGCCCTTCGGTGACGAGCTGGGCAATGCCGCGCCCGGCGACCATCAGGATCAGGGTGGCGACGATCGGCTGGATGCGCAGGACCGCCACCAGAAGCCCGTTCCACAGGCCGCAGAGCAGGCCGGCCGCCAGCGACGCCGCCAGCACCGGGGCGAGCCCCCAGCCCGCCTGGGTCAGGGTGGCGGCGACCGCGCCGGAGATCGCCATCACCGCGCCGACCGACAGGTCGACGCCGCGGGTGGCGATGACCATGGTCATGCCGATGGCGAGCAGCGCCACCGGGGCGCCGCGGTTCAGCACGTCGATCAGGCTGCCGAACAGCCGGCCGTCCTGCAGGCGGATGGAAAAGAAGTCGGGGAAGAGCAGCCAGTTGGCCAGCAGCACGGCGGCCAGCGCGCCGTATTGCGGCAGGTTGCGCGACGGGCCGGGAAGCGGCCGCGTCATGGGCGCGCCTCCCCGTGAACGGGCTCCGACGCGATGGCGGCGACGATGCGGTCCACGGCGACCTCCCCTCCCCTCAGCTCCGCCACATGGCGGCGGTCGCGCAGCACGACGACGCGGCGGCTGTAGGCGACGATCTCCTCAAGCTCCGACGAGACGACCAGCAGGGCCATGCCGTCGGCGCACAGCTGCTCGATCAGGCGGATGATCTCGGCGTGGGCGCCCACGTCGATGCCGCGCGTCGGCTCGTCGAGGATCAGAAGGCGCGGCTCGGTCGCCAGCCAGCGGGCGAGCAGCGCCTTCTGCTGGTTGCCGCCGGACAGGAGCTGGATCGGCTGCTCCGCGTGCGGCGTGCGGATGTCGAGAAGCCGGATGAAGCGGTCGGCGATCTCCTCCTGGCGGCGGCGCGGGATCGGCCGCAGCCAGCCCTGCCGCGCCTGGAGCGCCAGGATGATGTTCTCGCGCACCGAGAGCGCGCCGACGATGCCCTCTTTCTTGCGGTCCTCCGGGCAGAATCCGAAGCCGAGCCGGATGGCGTCGCGCGGCCCGCGCAGCCGCACCGCTTGGCCGTCCACCGCCACCTCGCCCCGGTCGGCGCGGTCCATGCCGAAGACCAGCCGCGCCGTCTCCGTCCGGCCGGAGCCGAGCAGCCCGGCGAGCCCCACCACCTCGCCGGGGCGGATGGCGAGGTCGAAGGGCTCGACGCTGCGCGCCTTGCCGTAGCCGCGGAAGCGGACCAGCGGCGGCCGGGCGTCCTCTTCCCCGTCATCCGCCGGCGGGGCGATGCGGTGGGCCGCCGCCTCCAGCTCCCGCCCGAGCATCATGGCGACGAGGTCGAGGCGCGGCAGCTCCGCGGTGCGCCGCTCCCCCACCAGGCGGCCGTTGCGCAGCACGGTGATGCGGTCGCATAGCGCGTAGACCTGATCGAGGAAATGGGTGACGAAGACGATGCCGATGCCACGCGAGCGCAGGGTCCGCATCACCTTGAAGAGAACCGCCACCTCCTGCGCGTCGAGGCTGGCCGTCGGCTCGTCGAGGATCAGCACCTTGGCCGACATGTCCACCGCGCGGGCGATGGCGACGATCTGCTGCGTCGCCACCGAGAAGCGGCCGAGCGGCGCCGTCACGTCGAGGGACAGGCCGTAGGGGATCAGCACCGCCCGCGCCCGCCGCCGCATGGCGCCGCGGTCGACCAGACCGAAACGCATGGGTTGCCGGCCGAGGAACAGGTTCTCCGCCACCGACAGGTTCGGCAGCAGATTCACCTCTTGATAGACGGTGCCGATGTGCAGGCGCTGCGCCTCCTCCACGCCGCGGGGGGCGATGGCCCGCCCCTCCAGCGTCACGGTGCCGGCGTCGCGCTGGTAGACACCGGTCAGCGTCTTGATCAGCGTCGACTTGCCGGCGCCGTTCTCGCCGAGGAGGGCGTGGATCTCGCCATGGCGCACGGTGAAATCCACGCCGTCCAGCGCCTGGACGCCCAGGAAGGCCTTGGACAGGCCGCGGATCGCCAGAAGCGGCGGGGACGCGGTGGGGGTGGGGTCCGTCATGCGGGGGGCCTCGCCGGCGGTGCCGTGGGACGGCCGGGTCAGTAGGCGTCCTTGCGGCGTTCGTACTCGGCCTTGGCGGTGTCGGGGGTGAACAGCGCCGATTCCGTCTGGATCCACTTCGGCGGCGCCTTGCCATCCTTCTTGAAGGCGATCAGCGCGTCGAAGGCCGGGCCGGCCATGTTCGGCGTCAGTTCCACGGTCGCGTTGGCCTCGCCGTCGGCCATCGCCTTGAAGATGTCGGGCACGCCGTCGATGGACACGACCAGGATGTCCTTGCCCGGCTTCAGCCCGGCCTCCTTGATCGCCTGGATGGCGCCGACCGCCATGTCGTCGTTGTGGGCGTAGACCGCGCAGATGCCCTTGCCACCGTTCTCCGCCTTGATGAAGCTCTCCATCACCTCCTTGCCCTTGGCGCGGGTGAAATCGCCGGACTGGGTGCGGACGATCTTCATGCCGGGATTCTTGGCGACGACCTCGTCGAAGCCCTTCTTGCGGTTGATGGCGGGGGAGGAGCCGACGGTGCCCTGGAGTTCGACCACGTTGCAGGTGCCGCCGGTCTGCTTGGCCAGCCACTCGCCGGCGACCCGGCCCTCCAGCACCGTGTCGGAGGTGACGGCGGTCATGTAGAGGCCGGGGTCCCGGGTCTCGATCTGGCGGTCGAGCAGGACGACCGGGATCTTCGCCTCCTTCGCCTCCTTCAGCACCGAATCCCAGCCGGTCGCCACCACGGGGGCGATGAAGATGGCGTCCACGCCCTGGGCGACGAAGGAACGCACGGCCTTGATCTGGTTTTCCTGCTTCTGCTGGGCGTCGGAGATCTTCAGGTCGATCCCGCGCTTCTCGGCCTCCGCCTTGGCGGTCTTGGTCTCGGCGGCGCGCCAGCCCGATTCCGAGCCGATCTGCGAGAAGCCGACCACCAGCTTCCCGTCGGCGGCCTGCGCGCCGCCGAGCCCGATCAACAAGGCCGCGGCGGCAGCGGCGGAGATCAGCCATGTCCTGGACATACCGTTTCACTCCCCTGGGTGTCTTGTCATCGATCCGGGCGGCGCCCGCTCGCATCTGTTCGTTGCACCAACATTAGGCATCGAAAACCATATCTGTCCAATACGATTCTCGACCGAAGCGATACCGAAACCGGCATGATCGCCCGATGCGGGCAAAGCGTTGCCGGTCCTTCCCTCAGACCTGTCCGGGCACACCGTCGATCCACCGCCACAGGCCGAGCGGATTGCCGTCGCGCAGCGCCTCCGGCAGCAGGGCGGCGGGAATGTCCTGGTAGCAGACCGGGCGCAGGAAGCGCCGGATCGCCAAGGTGCCGACCGAGGTGGTCCGGCTGTCCGAGGTCGCCGGAAAGGGGCCGCCATGGACCATGGCGTGGCAGACCTCGACGCCGGTCGGCCAGCCGTTGGCCAGGATGCGGCCCGCCTTGCGCTCCAGGGTCGGCAGCAGCGCGGCCACAGCATCGCCGTCCGCCGGCTCCATCTGCACGGTCGCGGTGAGCTGGCCCTCCAGCCGCTCGGCGACGGTCCGCATCGCCGCGACGTCCGGGCAACGGATCAGCAGCGACGCCGCCCCGAACACCTCGTCCTGCAAGGCCGTGTCGGCGAGGAAGGCGTCGGCCGTCGTGCCGAACAGGGCGGCTTGCGCCTGGTTGGGGCCGCTGCACGCCAAGCCGCGGGCGAGCGTCGCCACGGCGGCGCTGCCGGACAGACGCCCCACTCCCGAATCGTAGGCGGCGCGGATGGCCGGGGTCAGCATGGTCGAGGCGGCGCTGCCACCCAGCGCCTCCACCGCGGCGGCGATGAAGCGGTCGAGGTCCGGCCCGTCGACGCCCAGCAGAATGCCGGGGTTGGTGCAAAATTGGCCGGCGCCCATGGTCAGCGACGCCACGAAGCCCTTGCCCAGCGCCTCGGCCCGCGCGGCGAGCGCCGCCGGCATCAGGAAGACCGGGTTGACGCTGCTCATCTCCGCATAGACCGGAATCGGCTCGGGCCGGCGGGCCGCCGCTTCCATCAAAGCCAAGCCGCCGCCACGCGAGCCGGTGAAGCCCACCGCCTTGATGCGCGGGTCGGTGACGAGCGCCGTTCCGATGGGGTTGCCGACGCCGAACAGCAGCGAGAAGACGCCCTCGGGCAGTCCGCAGGAAGCCACCGCCGCCCGGATGGCCCGGCCGACCAGCTCCGACGTGCCGGGATGGGCGGAGTGGCCCTTGACCACCACCGGGCAGCCGGCGGCCAGCGCCGACGCGGTGTCGCCCCCGGCCACCGAGAAGGCCAGCGGGAAATTCGACGCGCCGAACACCGCGACCGGGCCGAGCGCGATGTGGCGCTGCCGCACATCGGGGCGCGGCAGCGGCTTGCGCTCCGGCTGGGCCGGGTCGATGCGGGCCTCCAGCCAGCCGCCCTCGCGCACCGTCTGGGCGAACAGGCGGAGCTGGCCGACGGTGCGCCCGCGCTCCCCTTCCAGCCGAGGGCGCGGCAGGCCGCTCTCGGCCATGGCGCGGAGGATCAGCTCGTCGCCGAGGTCGAGGATGTTCGCCGCGATGGTCTCCAGGAAGGCGGCCCGCGCCTCCAGCCCGGTCTCGCGGAAGGCGTCGAAGGCGGCCCAGGCCAGCGCGCAGGCGCGCTCGACCTCCGCCGCCGCGCCGCCGCCGAAGACCGGCTCCAGTTCCGCGCCGGTGGCGGGGTCGACGGCGCGGAACGCGCCGTCGGAGCCGCGGTGGCTCTCGGCGCCGATCAGCATCTCGCCGGTGATGGTCATCAAAGGTCTCCCGGTTGGGCGAGGGGTGGCGCCGTCCTCAGCGCGCCCAGCGCAGGACCAGCGGGTCGAGGCGACGGGCGGCGTCGAGCAGGCCGGCGCGGCTGGCCGGGTGCGGGTCGGTCAGCGGGTGGCGCACGGCGTCGCAGGCGATGATGCCACCCTCCTTCATCAGGATCTTGGCGGTGGCAAGCCCGCACTGGCGGTTCTCGTGGTTGATCAGCGGCAGCCAGCGCCCGTAGGCGGCCACCGCCGCCTCGCGGTCGCCGGCCAGGAAGGGATCGATGATCCGGCGGATGCCGTCGGGATAGCCGCCGCCCGTCATGGCTCCGGTGGCGCCGGCGTCGAGATCGGCCAGCAGGGTGATCGCCTCCTCGCCGTCCCACGGTCCCTCGATGGCGTCGCCGCCCAGCTCGATCAGCCGGCGCAGCTTGGCGGCGGCCTGCGGCACCTCGACCTTGAAGTAGGCGACGTTGGCGATCTCCCGCGCCATGCGGGCCAGCAGTTCCGCCGACAGCGCGGTGCCGCTGACCGGGGCGTCCTGGATCATGATCGGGATGTCGATGGCGTCGGACACCCGCTGGAAGAAGGAGACGATGCCTGCCTCGGGCACGCGGATGGTGGCGCCGTGGTAGGGCGGCATGACCATCACCATGGCGGCCCCCAGCTCCTGGGCGCGGCGGCTGCGCGCGGCGCAGGCGGCGGTGCTGAAATGGGTGGTGGTGACGATGACCGGCACCCGGCCGGCGACATGGCCGAGGATGGTCTCCATCAGCACGTCGCGCTCGGCGTCGGTCAGCACGAACTGCTCGGAGAAGTTGGCGAGGATGCACAGGCCGTCGGAGCCGGCGTCGATCATGAAATCGACGCAACGCGTCTGCCCGGCGAGATCGAGGTCCCCCGTCTCGGTGAAGATGGTGGGAACGACGGGGAACACTCCCCGGTAGGGGCGGGCGCTGGGGGCCATGGCCGTTGGGGTCCTTCTGTCGGGTAAATTGCGGGCCGGGTCGGTTTGCGGAGGAGCCGGTCAGCCCGGCGGATGCCCGAAGCGGCCGGGCGGCAGACCGCGCACGCCGGGATCGCACTCGAACAGCGCGCCGGCCAGCGGTTCGTCGGGGCGGCCGTCGCGGCCGATGCCGTGCGCCGCGGTGGTCACGAACAGCCGGTCGAGGGCGGAGCCGGCGAAGACACAGGAGGTGACCCGCGACACCGGCAGCGCGATCGTACGCTCCAGCGTGCCGTCGGGCCGGAATCGACTGACCCGCCCGCCGTCCCAATGGGCGACCCACAGGCCGCCCTCGGCATCGCAGGTCATGCCGTCGGGATAGCCGTCGGCCTCAGCGAAGCGGATGTGGGCGCGCTTGCCGGACAGCCGTCCCGCGCCGTCCAGATTGAAGGCGTGGATCGTCCGCGCCGCGCTGTCGGTGTGGTAGAGCGTCCGCCCGTCCGGCGACAGGGCCGGGCCGTTGGCGACGGTGTAGCCCTCATCCAAGCAGGTGATCGACCCGTCGGGGTCGAGCCGGTGGAAGGCGCCGGATTGTGTTTCCTCCCCGTCGTCCATGCTGCCGATCCACAGGCGCCCCTGCGCGTCGGCCTTGGCGTCGTTCAGCCGGTTGCCCGGTCGGTCGGGGTCGATCCGCGCCAGTTCCCCGGCGATCACCACGCGGCCCGGCTCCAGCCGCAACCGCACCACCCGGCGCGAGCGCAGCCCGGCGATGAAGCCGTCGCCATCGGCGCATTCCACCAGCCAGCAGGCTGCGTCCTCCAGCGCCCAGTGCGTTTGGCTGCCGTCGTCGAGCCCGTGGCGCAGAATCCGCGATCCGTGGATGTCGACGAAGAAGACGGCGCCCTGCGTCGGCGACCACAGCGGGCCTTCGCCCAGGAGCGCCCGGACGGGCCAGACACAACGAACCTCCTGCGGCATGCCGTGTGGCCTCCCCCTCGCTGTCCCGTTCTGAATTTTGTTGACCATACGAACAATAGAGAGCGTTCTGATAATCGTCCAATACGAATATCGGCGCCGGCGATACGAGATTTCGTATGTTGGCGCTATCGCCAGACCGGAGGCCCCCGCCCGTGACCCCGCACCGTTTCCCGGCCAACTGGTTCCTCAAGGCCCGGCTGAAGCTGCGCCATCTCCAGCTGTTCGTGGCCCTGGACGAGCACCGCAACCTGCACCGCGCCGCCGCCAGCCTCACCATGTCGCAGCCGGCCGCCTCGAAGCTGCTGGGCGATCTGGAAGACTCTCTGGGCGTCACCTTGTTCGAGCGCCATGGCCGCGGCGTCGAACCGAACTGGTACGGCAGCCTGATGATCCGCCACGCGCGGACGATCCTCAGCGGCTTGCAGGAGGCGGGGGAGGAGCTGAACGACCTGCTGGCCGGCCACAGCGGCAGCGTTTCCATCGGCACGGTGATGGCCCCGGCGGTGGAGCTGGTGGTGCCGGTGATCACCACGCTGACCCACGATCACCCCGACCTGAAGATCGCCGTGGCGGTGGAGACCAGCGACGTGCTGGCCGAGCGGGTGCAGCAGGGCGTCATGGATTTCGCGGTTGGGCGCCTGCCCGGCCATGTCGACGCCGCGTGCTTCGAGTATCAGGAGATCAGCAGCGAGGAGCTGTGCTTCGTCTGCCGCGACGGCCACCCGCTGCTGCGGCTCGGCCGTCCGCTGACCGCGGCCGATCTGGTGGACGCCACCTGGATTCTCCAGCCCCTGGGCAGCCTGCTGCGCAGCCGGGTCGAGGCCCTGTTCCGCGCCGAGGGGGTTCCGCCGCCGCGCAAGGTGATCGAAAGCGCCTCGCCCGTCATTTCCCTGGCGATGGTCGCCGAAAACGATTCGGTCACCGTCTTCGCCCGCGCGCTCGCCCAGGTGTTCTCGCCCACCGGCAGCTGCACCATCGTGCCCTTCCACAAGCGCTTCAGCGTCGAGCCGTACGGCATCTTCTGGCTGAAGGACCGTCCGCTGTCGCCGGGCGCCCGCACCGCCCTGACCGCCTTGCGGGAGGCGTCCGACGCCAAGATGCGCCGCGCGCAGGAAACGCCCCAGCCCAGCCCTGCAAGCGATACCGAAATGTGTATGGATTCCGCCAATAATCGTATTTGACAGTTATGGTTTTTCGGCCGATTGCTAGCCTTACAAACATTGCGCCACCCGACACCCGTTCAAGAGCCGCGGGTGTGGCCAACCCGGTGCCGCAGAAGGGGGAGGAAATCGGCCCATGTCTTCTTCATTCACGACCACACTGGCCGGAATGGCCGTCGGCGTGCTGGCCCTCACCGTTGCCGCCGCGCCGACGCTGGCGCAGGACAAGCCCACCGTCGGCATCGCGATGCCCACCAAGTCCTCGGCCCGCTGGATCGACGACGGCAACAACATGGTCAAGCAGTTCCAGGCCAAGGGCTACAAGACCGACCTGCAATACGCCGAGGACGATATCCCCAACCAGCTCGCCCAGATCGAGACTATGGTCGCCAAGAACAGCAAGGTTCTGGTGATCGCCGCCATCGACGGCACGACGTTGACCGACGTGCTTCAGCAGGCCAAGGATCGCGGGGTCAAGGTCATCGCCTACGACCGGCTGATCCGCGGGTCGGAGAATGTCGACTATTACGCGACCTTCGACAATTTCCAGGTCGGCGTGCTCCAGGGCAGCTACATCGTCGACGCGCTGGGCCTGAAGGACGGCAAGGGCCCCTTCACCATCGAGCTGTTCGGCGGCTCGCCCGACGACAACAACGCCTATTTCTTCTACAACGGCGCCATGTCGGTGCTGCAGCCCCACATCGACAGCGGCAAGCTGAAGGTGGGCAGCGGTCAGGTGGGTATGGACAAGGTGTCCACCCTGCGCTGGGACGGCGCCACCGCCCAGGCCCGCATGGACAATCTGCTGAGCGCCTTCTACGGCAACCGCCGCGTCGACGCCGTGCTGTCGCCCTACGACGGGATCAGCATCGGCATCATCTCCTCGCTGAAGGGGGTCGGCTACGGCTCGCCGTCGCAGCCGATGCCGGTGGTGACCGGCCAGGACGCCGAGGTGCCCTCGATCAAGTCGATCCTGGCGGGCGAGCAGCGCGCCACCGTCTTCAAGGACACCCGCGAACTGGCCCGGATCACGGTCGAGATGGTCGACGCGGTGCTCGGTGGCGGCACGCCGCCGGTCAACGACACCAAGACCTACGACAACGGCAAGAAGGTCGTCCCGGCCTACCTGCTGAAGCCGGTCAGCGTGGACGCGTCGAACTGGAAGAGCACGCTGGTCGGCAGCGGCTACTACACCGAAGCGCAGTTCAAGTGACGAAGCGGCGCGGGGCGGGCGCCGACCGGCGCCCCCCGCCATCAGCCTGAGGTTCGACCGGGCGATCGGAGGATTCTCATGAACTCCATCCTGGAGCGGTCCAGTCTGGCGATGCCGATCCTGGAAATGAAGGGCATCACCAAAACGTTTCCCGGCGTGAAGGCGCTGGACGACGTCAACCTGTCGGTCCGCGAGGGTGAGATCCACGCGCTGATCGGCGAGAACGGCGCCGGCAAGTCGACGCTGATGAAGGTGCTGAGCGGGGTCTACCCGCAAGGCAGCTTCGACGGCGAGATCCGCTTCCGCGGCCAGCCTCAGGCCTTCCGCGGCATCGCCGACAGCGAGCGGCTGGGCATCATCATCATCCACCAGGAGCTGGCGCTCGTACCCCTGCTGTCGATCACCGAGAACCTGTTCCTCGGCAACGAGCAGGCGAGCCGTGGGGTGATCGACTGGGACGCGGCCACCCTGCGGGCGCGGGAGCTGCTGCGCTTGGTCGGGCTGCACGACCCGCCGGAGACCCTGATCACCGACATCGGCGTCGGCAAGCAGCAGCTCGTGGAGATCGCCAAGGCGCTGTCCAAGGAGGTCAAGCTGCTCATCCTGGACGAGCCGACCGCCAGCCTGAACGAGAGCGACAGCGACGCCCTGCTGGACCTGCTGCTGCAGTTCAAGGCGCGCGGCATCGCCTCCATCCTCATCTCGCACAAGCTGAACGAGATCGCCAAGGTCGCCGACCGGGTGACCATCCTGCGCGACGGCACGACGGTGGAGACGCTGGACTGCCGCGAGGCGGTGGTCAGCCAAGACCGCATCATCCGCGGCATGGTCGGGCGCGCCCTGTCGGACCGCTACCCCCGGCGGACCACCGTGCCCGGCGAGGTGCTGTTCGAGGTCAAGGGATGGAGCGCCGACCACCCGGCCCATCCCGGCCGGCGCGTCGTCCGCGACGTGAACCTGACCGTCCGCCGCGGCGAGGTGGTGGGCATCGCCGGGCTGATGGGCGCCGGCCGCACCGAATTCGCGATGAGCCTGTTCGGCCGCTCCTACGGCCGCAACATCCGCGGGCAAGCCTTCCTCGACGGGCGGGAGATCGACGTCTCCACCATCAGCCGGGCCATGGCGAACGGCCTCGCCTACGCGACGGAGGACCGCAAGCATCTCGGCCTCGTGCTCGACAACGACATCCGCCACAACGTCACGCTGGCGAACCTCAGGGGGGTGGCGAAACGCTGGGTCATCGACCATGAGCGCGAGGTCCAGGTGGCGGAGGAGTTCCGGCGCCGGCTGCGCATCCGCTGCCCCGACGTGTTCCAGGAGACGGTCAACCTGTCGGGCGGCAACCAGCAGAAGGTCGTGCTCAGCAAATGGCTGTTCGCCGACCCGCAGGTGCTGATCCTCGACGAACCGACCCGCGGCATCGACGTCGGCGCCAAGTACGAGATCTACACCATCATCAACCAGCTGGTCGCCGAGGGCCGGGGCGTCCTCCTGATCTCCTCCGAAATGCCGGAACTGCTGGGCGTCGCCGACCGCATCTGCGTGATGAACGCCGGCGAAATGGTCGCTGAGATGCCGGCGGCCGAGGCCAGCCAGGAGAAAATCATGGGAGCGATCATGCGCTCCGGCGAGACGCTGATGTGCGGGGAGGCTCTGCCATGAGTGCCGAACTCAACCTTCCGGCGCGCGGGCCGCGGGTGTCCATGGGACGGTTCGTGAAGGCGCACATGCGCGAGTACGGCATGCTGCTGTCGCTGGTCGCGATCGTCCTGTTCTTCCAATACATGACCGACGGCACGCTGCTGCAGCCGCTGAACCTGACCAACCTCGTGCTGCAGAACAGCTACATCGTCATCATGGCGCTGGGCATGCTTCTGGTGATCGTCGCCGGGCACATCGACCTGTCGGTGGGCTCGGTCGTCGCCCTCATCGGGGCGCTGGCGGCGACGCTGATGGTGCGGCTCCACCTGGACTTCGTCACCACGACGCTGCTGTGCCTGCTGGCCGGGGCGGCGATCGGGGCGGTGCAGGGCTTCTGGGTCGCCTATCTGCGCATCCCCTCCTTCATCGTGACGCTGGCCGGCATGCTGGTCTTCCGCGGCCTATGCCTGATCCTGCTGGCCGGCCAGTCGGTCGGTCCCTTCCCGGTGGAGTTCCAGCGCCTCAGCTCCGGCTTCATCCCCGACTTCCTGGCGCTGGACGCCCTCAACCTGGGCAAGTTCCACCTGACCAGCCTGCTGCTCTGCGCGGCCGTGGCCGCCGCGATGGTGGCGATGAACACCAGGGCGCGCCTGCGCCGGCAGAGCGTCGCCATCGAGCAGGAGCCGCTGCCGCTGTTTGTGGCGAAGAACGTCGCGCTGGCCGCCGTGCTGATCTATGTCGGGCAGTTGATGGCCTCCTACCGCGGCCTGCCCAACGTGCTGATCATCATGAGCGTGCTGATCGCGCTCTACAGCTTCGTCACCCGCAACACCACGGTGGGGCGGCGCGTCTATGCGCTGGGCGGCAACGAGAAGGCGGCCAAGCTGTCCGGCATCGACACCCGGCGGCTCAGCTTCTACACCTTCGTCAACATGGGGGTGCTGGCGGCGCTGGCCGGGCTGATCTTCGCCGCAAGGCTGAACACCGCCACGCCGAAGGCCGGCGTTTCGTTCGAGCTGGACGTGATCGCCGCCTGCTTCATCGGCGGCGCCTCGGCCTCGGGCGGGGTCGGGCGGGTGACCGGCGCGGTGATCGGCGCCTTCATCATGGGCGTGATGAACAACGGCATGTCGATCCTGGGCATCGGCATCGACTGGCAGCAGGTCATCAAGGGCATGGTGCTGCTCGCCGCCGTCACCATCGACGTCTACAACAAGAACAAGGCGTGAGGACCGTCATGACCCGTCCCGCCCCGCTCACCCTCGGCATCGTCGGCTTCGGCAAGATCGCCCGCGACCAGCATGTCCCGGCCATCGCCGCCACCGGCCTGTTCCGGCTCGCCGCGGTGGTCAGCCCGCACGGCGCAGCCCCGGAGGAAACCGGGCTCGGCGACGTGCCGGTCTTCCGCAGCCAGACGGAGATGCTGGCCGCCCTGCCCGACCTCGACGCCGTGGCGATCTGCACGCCGCCCGCGGTCCGCCACGCCCTGACGGTGGAGGCGCTGCGCGCCGGCAAGCATGTCCTGATCGAGAAGCCGCCGGCCGCCACCCTGACGGAGCTGCGCCTGCTGCTCGACGCGGCGGAGGGGGCCGGGCGCACGCTGTTCGCCGCTTGGCATTCCCGCTTCAACGCGGCGGTGGAGGAGACGCGGCGGCGGCTGGCCGGCGCCACCGTCCGCCACGCCGCTATCACCTGGAAGGAGGACGTGCGGCGCTGGCATCCCGGCCAGGACTGGATTTTCGCGGCCGGCGGCTTCGGCGTCTTCGATCCCGGCATCAACGCCCTGTCGATCCTGACCGAAATCCTGCCGGCCCCTGTCGTCGTCCGCGACGCCGAGCTGCGGGTCCCCGCCAACCGCGACACGCCCATCGCCGCGACCCTGAGGATGGAAGGTGCGGCGGGCTCCGCCGTCGGGGCGGTGACCGCCGCGTTCGACTTCCTCCAGGAAGGCGAGCAGACCTGGACCATTGCCATCGAGACGGACGGCATAGGGGCGGAGGGTGGGCGGCTCGACCTGACCCACGGCGGCACGCGGCTGAGCGTGGACGGCGTGCCCGTGCTGGCCGAGCCCGACGCCGAGTACCAGGGCATCTACCGCCGCTTCCACCATCTGATCGCGGACACGGCCGGCGATGTCGACGCCCGTCCGCTGCAACTGGTCGCCGACGCCTGTCTGATCGGGCGCTGGCGCACCACCGACGCCTTTCACTGGTAAAGCGCCGGGCGCACCGCCCGGCCGACCCCCGACGACGCCCCGAACGAGGCTCCGAACGACCCCGGCGCCGGCCGACCCCGGTCCGCGCCCCCAACCCGAATTGGTGCCGACATGTCCGATACGAAGCCCTCTCCCCAGCACCCGGAAATCGGCTCCGGCCGGCGGCTGCGGTCGCGCGCGTGGTTCGACAACCCCGACAACCCCGACATGACTGCGCTCTATCTGGAGCGCTACCTGAACTTCGGGCTGACGCGGGAGGAGTTGCAGTCGGGCGCGCCGATCATCGGCATCGCGCAGACCGGCTCCGACCTCAGCCCCTGCAACCGGCACCATCTGGTGCTGGCCGAACGCCTGCGCGAGGGCATCCGCACCGCCGGCGGCATCGCCATCGAGTTCCCCGTCCACCCGATCCAGGAGACCGGCAAGCGGCCGACCGCCTCGATCGACCGCAACCTCGCCTATCTCGGGCTGGTCGAGGTGCTGCACGGCTACCCGCTCGACGGGGTGGTGCTGACGATCGGCTGCGACAAGACCACCCCCGCCTGTTTGATGGCGGCGGCCACCGTGAACATCCCGGCCATCGCCCTGTCGGTCGGCCCGATGCTGAACGGCTGGTTCCGCGGCGAGCGCACCGGCTCGGGCACCATCGTGTGGAAAGCCCGGCAGATGATGGCGGCGGGCGAGATCGACTATCAGGGCTTCATCGAGCTGGTGGCGTCGTCGGCCCCCTCGACCGGCTATTGCAACACGATGGGCACGGCCTCCACGATGAATTCGCTGGCCGAGGTGCTGGGCATGCAGCTCCCCGGCTCCGCCGCCATCCCTGCCCCCTACCGCGAGCGCCAGCAGGCCGCCTACGAGACCGGCAAGCGGATCGTCGCGATGGTCCGCGAGGACCTCAAGCCGTCCGACATCCTGACCCGCGACGCCTTCCTCAACGCCATCGTCGTCAACTCCGCCATCGGCGGCTCGACCAACGCACCGATCCACATCAACGCCATCGCCAAGCACATCGGCGTGCCGCTGACGGTGGAGGACTGGCAGACCCACGGGCACGACGTGCCGCTTCTGGTCAACCTCCAGCCGGCCGGCGAGTATCTAGGCGAGGATTTCCACCGCGCCGGCGGCGTGCCCGCGGTCGTCGCCCAGCTGATGGGCAAGGGGCTGATCCGCGAGGAAGCGCCCACCGTCAACGGCCGGACCATCGGCGAGAACTGCCGCCAGCAGCCGATCCTCGACACGCGGGTGATCCATCCCATCGACGAGCCGCTGATGCCCAACGCCGGCTTCGTGGTGCTGCGCGGCAACCTGTTCGGCGCCGCCATCATGAAGACCAGCGTCATCTCCGACGAGTTCCGCGAACGCTACCTGTCCAACCCGCAGGACCCGGAGGCGTTCGAAGGCAAGGTCGTCGTCTTCGACGGGCCGGAGGACTACCATCACCGCATCGACGACCCCGGCCTGGGCATCGACGCCTACACCATCCTGGTCATCCGCGGCACCGGCCCCATCGGCTATCCGGGAGCGGCGGAGGTGGTCAACATGCGGCCCCCCGCCACGCTGATCAAACAGGGCGTCCATTCCCTTCCCTGCATCGGCGACGGCCGCCAGTCCGGCACCTCGGGATCGCCCTCCATCCTCAACGCGTCCCCGGAGGCAGCGGCGGGCGGCGGGTTGGCCCTGCTGCGCAGCGGCGACCGGGTGCGCATCGACCTGCGCCGCGGCAGCGCCGACATCCTGATCTCGGACGGCGAACTGGCCGACCGCCGCGCCGCTCTGGAGGCCGCGGGGGGCTACCCGATCCCGCCGTCGCAGACCCCCTGGCAGGAGATCCAGCGCGGCATCGTCGACCAGCTCGACGAGGGCATGGTGCTGAAGCCCGCCGTCAAGTACCAGCGCGTCGCCCAGACCATGGGCATCCCGCGCGACAACCACTGACGGAAAGGCCGTGCGGCGCGTCAGCCCCCCACCTTGAACCGGTCATCCAGCCAATCGAGGACGCGGAGGTTCAGGAGGGAGCGGTTGCCCATCTCGCAATGCCCGTCGGCACCTTCGGCGGCGGTGAAGCGCATCAGCGTCTTCGGTCCGGTGAGCGCGTCGAAGAAGGCGCCCGCACCGGCCGACAGGGCGTCACCCTCCGCCTGGGTGATCAGGGTGGGGCATGCGATGAGATGCGCCCGCCCCCGCATGGTGAACAGCTCCGCGGAGACGAGGTAGGAGCGCAGGTCCGCGACGCCATGCACCCAGAAACCGCGCTGCACGACCTTCCAGTTCAGTTGGCGGTGGCTGCGGATGAAGGCGTCCATGCGGTCGATGACGGTTTGGTCCAGGGCGCCGAGATCGGCCGCCGCCTCCGGCACGACGCCGAGCTTGTGCACCACCACGTCACGGAAGCCGTCGGCGATGCTCCAGGTGCCGGGATCGGCGATCAGCGCCGCGATGCGCGGCTCGCCCGACGCGGCGCGCGGGGCGAGATGCCCGCCGAGGCTCCATCCGCTGAGCGCGATGCGCGCCGCATCGACGAGCGGCAGGGTTTCGGCGAAATCGACCACCGCCGCGATCACCGTTTCCCAGTCCGGCCGCAGCGGCACGCCGTGCTCGTAGAGCATGGCCCCCTGGCCGGGGCCGTCGAACAGCAGGCTGTGATAGCCCCGCCGGGAGGCCGCCACCGCCGACGCGAAATACATGTCGGTGATGGTGCCGTCGTAGCCGTTGGTGAAGACGATCAGCGGGCGGACGCGGGTCTCGAAGCCCTCCGCCGGGATGAAGCGTCCGGGCATCGCCATCCCGCCGAAGGGAATGGCCAGCGGGATGGCCGGACGCGGTCCGAGCGAGAGCCCCTTGTCGAGCGCCGCCGTCCCCTTGCGGAAGGCGGCGGTCAGGCGCGGATCGACGGGCGCGCCGTAGAGTGGATGGAAGGAGGCGTTGTGGAAGGCGCTCGCCCGCAGATAGAGGGCGCGGGCGGTCGCCTTGTGGCCCTTCGCCAGGGCGATATCGGCCTCGTGCGCCAGCCGGTCGCCCGCCGCGGTCCAGGCGTCGTAATAGGCGCCGTCGTCGCCATCGCCGATGGCCTCGGCGACCGCCTTGATCTCACCGAACTCCGCCCCGCCATAGGGGATGTAGGCGATGGGCCAGGTGCCGAAATCCTCGTGCAGAGCGTCGTGAAAGAGGGTGGTCACGGCTGTCCTCCCCGATCCCGCCGGCCGGTTCGCGGCGCCCCGGCAACCCTCGAGTGTCGCGTCGCCTTCATCATCACACCACCACGCAGAAGGTGAGACGCCCGAACGGACGTGACTCCGATCATCGACGACCCTCGGGTTGCGGCGATCCGACACAGCCCGGGAGCGTGAAAGAACGTCGCACACTCCCGCAATTCGTGCACCGTTCCAGCCGAGGGTGTTTATGACCGCTCCGCCCGCATTCGAAATACTTCCCTTCGACCCGCACAGTGCTTCGCCGGAGTTGTGGGCGGAGCGGCATGTTTTCCGCCGGGCGCGGCACGCCCAGTCCGGCGCGGATGAACCTCCGCCCTCGGACGCCTGGTTCGAAGCGATCGAACGCCAGCCGAGCGCTTTCGGACGCAATGTCCATTGGGTGGCACGGACAGAGGGGCGGATCGTCGGCATCGTCGGCGCCTTCCTGCCCAACCCGGACCAGCCGGACATCCAGGCGGCGCTGCCCCATCTGCACGCCGACGGCTTCGTGCTGAAGGAATGGCGGCGCCAGGGGATCGGCCGACGGCTTCTGACGGAAATCCACGGCCTGATGGCCGTGCATGGGAAGACCGTGCTGACCCTGGTCACCGACGACCCGGACGGCCACGCCTTCCTGGGCGCCATCGGGGCTGACGAACGGCTGCGGTCGGTGGACAGCCGGCTGGCGCTGGACGGCGTCGATTGGGCGATGGTGGAGGGCTGGCACGCGGCGATGCACCACGCGGTTCCCGGCCTGACGGTAACCATCCATGCCGGCGAGGTCCCGGACGCGGAATTCGATGCGATCCTGCCGCTGCACAACGCCCTGCTGCCCGACCTGCCGCGCGACCGGCTGGACCAGCCGCTGATCCCGGTGACCATGGCGATGGTCCTGGAATGGAAGCACAACATCCAGTTCCAGCAGGTGGAGCATCACATGGTCGTGCTGCGCGACGCCGACGGGTCAGTGATCGGCTTCAGCGACGTTTTCTGGCACCCGGAGATGACGGACCGGGTCCATCAGATCGTCACCGGCGTGCGCCGCGACAAGCGCGGGCTGGGGGTGGGCAAGGGGCTGAAGGCCGCACTGCTGCGGCATGTCCGCTCCGCCCGGCCCTCCGTCCGGCTGATGATCACCCGCAACGCGGCGACGAACGGGCCGATGCTGGCGATCAACCGCCGCCTCGGCTACGCGGAGCACAAGGTTCTCGGAACCCACCAGATCGGCGTCGAGGATCTCGGCGCAGCCCTGGCCCGCTGACGCTTTCAAACCTTCGGCGTGCGGCAAAAACGCCCGCTCCGGCGGCGGGCGCTTTTCTCCTTCCGCCTTTCATAACTGATATATTAATATATTCAATATCCTTCCGGTCCAAGGGGCACCGACGCCATGACGCCTTATGCCGACCTCCGGCGCGAGGATTTCCGCGCCACCATCGACGGCACGCCGACCGACCTATTCACCCTGCGAAACCGCCGGGGCATGGCCGTCCGCATCACCAATTACGGCTGCAAGATTGTCCAGATCCTGGCGCCCGACCGCGACGGAGCCCTCGGCGACGTGGTGCAGGGCTACGAGACGCTGGAGCAAACGATGGCCGGCCAGCCCTCCATGGGCTCCTTCATCGGGCGCTATTGCGGGCGCATCGGCGGCGGACGCTTCACGCTGGACGGGGTGGAGCACCGCACCGCCGTCAACGCGCCGCCCAACACGCTGCACGGCGGCCAGCGCGGCTCGCGCTTCCGCACCTTCGCCGCGCGTCCGCTGGATGAAACGAGCCTGGAGTTGACCTACGTCTTCCAGGACGGGGAGGAAGGCTTTCCCGGCACCCTCCCCATCCGGCTGGTCTATGCGCTGGACGAGGACAACGCCCTGACCATCGCCTGGACCGCCGTGGCGGCGGACAAGGCGACCGCGGCAAACTTCACCGACCACACCTTCTTCAACCTGTCGGGCGACGCCGGGTCCTCCATCCTCGACCATGTGGCGACGGTCAACGGCAGCCGCTATCTGGCGCTGGACGCCACCGCCGTCCCCACCGGGGAACTGGTGGACGTGACCGGCACCCCCCTCGACTTCCGCTGCCCCGCCGCCTTCGGCGCGCGGATCGGCGCCGACCATCCGATGCTGGCGCTCGGCAAGGGCTACGACCTGCATTACGCGGTGGACAAGCCGGAGGGCGCGCTGGGGCTGCACGCCCGCGTCGTCCACCCCGGCAGCGGGCGGGTGCTGGAGGTTCTCTCCACCGAACCCGGCCTGCAGGTCTACACCGGCAATTTCCTTGACGGCCAGACGCCGCGCGACCTGGGCAAGGGCGGCACGCTCTACACCCGGCACAGCGCCTTCTGCCTGGAGCCGTCGCACTTCCCCAACGCCGTCAACATCCCGTCCTTCCCCTCCACCGCGCTGGCCCCCGGCCAGTGGTGCACGGGCCGCATCATCTACCGCTTCGGCGTCGCCTGAATCCCCTGTCAGCGCATTCCGATCCTCAAAGGACCTTCCGTCATGCCTCATCTTTCCCGTGAATCGCTCGCCACCGGCGCCTTTGACGTGGCGCACACGGCGGGCGCCCCGCGGCTGCCCGTCACCATCCTTCAGATCGGCGACGGCAACTTCCTGCGCGGCTTCGTCGATTGGATGGTCGACGTCGCCAACGGCGCCGGGCTAATGAGCGCCGGGGTCGCTGTCGCCCAACCGCTGGATCAAGGCGTCGCCGGCCTGCTGAACGCGCAGGAGGGGCTCTACACCGTCCTGCTGCGCGGCATCGAGCAAGGCAAGGAGGTCGAATCCCGCCGGGTGGTGAGCTGCGTGTCCGACGCGCTGAACCCCTATGCGGCGTGGGACCGCATGCTGGCCCTCGCCACCGCCCCGGCGCTGCGCTTCCTGGTGTCCAACACGACGGAGGCCGGCATCGCCGACGTGGCGGAGCCCTACACCCCCGGCGCCTGTCCGCAGAGCTTCCCGGCCAAGGTCGCGGCGCTGCTGCACGCCCGATTCACCGCGCTGGGCGGCACGCCGGAGAGCGGCCTCGTCCTGCTGCCCTGCGAGCTGATCGAGGCCAACGGCGCCAAGCTGAAGCGGATCGTCTTGGCCCACGCCAAGCGCTGGGGCCTGGAATCCGGCTTCGCCGCCTGGGTCGAGGCGCACAACCACTTCCTGAACACGCTGGTCGACCGCATCGTCCCCGGCTACCCGCGCGACGAGGCTGAGGCACTCGCCGCAACGTGGGGCTATGAGGACCCGCTGGCCGTGGCCGGTGAGCCGTTCCATGTCTGGGTCATCGAAGGCCCGGCGGCCCTGGCCGAGGAGTTCCCGCTGCACAAGGCCGGGCTGAACGTGGTCTGGACCGACGACCTGCAGCCCTACCGCACGCGCAAGGTGCGCATCCTGAACGGCGCCCACACCGCCAGCGCGCTCGCCGCCTTCGTGGCGGGGGTGGACACGGTGAAGGGCATGATGGACGACGCGACCCTGTCCGCCTACCTGAACACGGTGATGTTCGGCGAGATCGTGCCCTTCGTGCCCCTGCCGGACGCCAAGCGCCAGGATTACGCCCGCACCATCATGGAGCGCTTCGGCAACCCCCACATCCGTCACGAGCTGATCGCCATCGCGCTGAACTCGGTGTCGAAGTGGCAGGTGCGCGTGCTGCCCAGCCTAAAGGACTACGCCGCCGCCCATGGCGAGGCGCCGGACGGCCTGTCCTTCTCGCTGGCCGCCCTGCTGCGCTTCTACAAGGGCACACTGGCGGCGGACGGCGCCTGCACCGGCAGCCGCGACGCCGGCCCCTACCCGATCCGCGACGACGCGGCGGTGCTTGCGGCGCTCTCCGGCGCCTGGGCCGCCCATGCCGGCGACCCGGCGGCGCTGGTGGACGCCGTGCTGTCCAACACCGCATTGTGGGGCGAGGACCTGACCCGCATCCCCGGTCTGGCCCACCGCACCGCCGCCCATCTGGCGGTGATCGAGGAGCGCGGCATGCGTGGGGCTTTGGAAGCGTTGATGAGCTGATTTAACCCTCTCCGGGGAGAGGGTGGCCCGGAGGGCCGGTGAAGGGGGATGCGCGTGGCGGTACGTCCGACATGAGCGCAACCCCCTCACCCTAGCCCTCTCCCCAGAGGGGAGAGGGGAACGCACAATGTCCCGCAACCGCTATATACCTTCGCGTACAACGGCCTGTTGACAGCGCCCCTCCAGCGCAGTATCCGAATCGATACAGCGTCGGGCGAGCCACCATTCCGCAACGAACTGAAGGAACTGTGTCCATGCGCTTGAAAGCCCTCGCCCTCGCCTTCGGGCTGTTGGCCCTCCAGACCGCCGCCCAGACAGCCGCGGTGGCGGCCCAGGACCTCCACGCCTATGTCGGCGCCGGCCTCCGCCCGCCGGTCGACGCGCTGATCGAGGACTTCCGCAAGGAGACCGGGATCACCGTGACGGCCGAGTATGGCGGGTCGGGCCAGCTTCTCGCCCGCTTCGCCGAGACGAGGACCGGCGACCTGTTCATCCCTGGGACGACCTTCTACACCGACAAGCTGAAGGAGCTGGACGCCGTCGCCGACCTGACGGTGCTGGTGGTGCACGGCCCCGTGCTAGCCGTGGCGCTGGGCAAGGCCGAGGCGATCAGCAGCGTCGCCGACCTCGCCAAGCCGGGCGTCCGCGTCGGGCTGGGCGACCCGCAGGCCATGGCTCTGGGCCGCACCGCGGAAGACATCCTGGACAAGTCCGGCCAGGGCGAGGCGATCCGCCGCAACGTCACCGTCCGCGCAGCGACCGTGAAGCAGCTCGCCCTCTATGTGCTGGACGGCAACGTGGACGCCGCCATCATCGGCGCGTCGGAAGCCGCGCAGAATCCCGGCAAGCTGTCCGTCATCGCCATTCCGCCGGCGTGGTACGAGGCCGAATACGCCCCCGTCGCCGTCCTGAAGACCAGCGCCGCGCCGGACGCCGCCAAGCGCTTCGCCGACTTCTTGGCCTCGGACGCCGGCCTCGCCACCTTCCAGCGCTTCGGCTTCCCGCCCGCCCCGAAGAGGTGACCAATGGGCTTCGCCGCCCTGCTGGCCCTGCCGCTCGCCATCGTCGCGCTGACGATCGCGGGCGTGCTGGGCGCCCTGCTGGCCCGCCTGCCCCCGAGCGATCTGTGGACCGCCCTGGGCGCGGCGGAGACTCTGTTCGCGTTGCGGCTGTCGGCGCTGACCTCCGTCGCGGCGCTGGGGATCGCGCTGGCCCTCGGCCTGCCGGCGGCCTACCTGATGGCGCGGCGGCGCTTTCCGGGGAAGCTTCTGCTCGACACGCTGCTCGACGTCCCGCTGGTCATGCCGCCGCTGGTCGCCGGGCTGGGGCTTCTGTTCCTGCTCGGGCGCAACGGGCCGGTTCCCGCGCTGGGGATGGAGTTGCTGTTCTCCCCCGCGGGCGTGGTGGTGGCCTTGGCCTTCGTGTCCACCGCGGTGGTGGTGCGCACCGCCACCGCGGCCTTCCGATCCGTCGACCGGAGCTACGCCGTGGCGGCGCAGTCGCTGGGCGCCGCCCCCTGGACGGTGTTCTGGCGGGTGGAGCTGCCGCTGGCCGCCAAGGGCATCGCGGCGGGAGCCGTATTGGCCTGGGCGCGGGCGCTGGGGGAGTTCGGCGCCACGCTAATGGTCGCCGGGGCAACCCGCCTGAAGACCGAGACGCTGCCCATGGCCGTCTTCCTCAATATCGCGACCGGCGAAACCGGCATCGCCGTGGCCTGCGCCCTCCTGCTTCTGGTGGCGGCTCTGCTGATGCTGATGGCGATGCGGCTGCTCGGCGCGCGGCGGAACGACCGGTTCAGCCGCGGGTCCGCAGCCGGTTGCGGACCCGCTTGAGCGGCTGCTTCAGTTCCATGGCGTCGAGCAATCCCACCGCCGCCTGCCGCAGCGACGCGGCGGCGCCCTTCATCGCCCGGACAGGACGGGGTTCGGGACGGCCGGAGTCGGATTGCCCAAGGTCCGGCTGGATGGCGCGCACCCGCTCCTTCAGCCGCTCCAGCCACTCCCCCTCCACCGCGTGCTGGCGGGCGTAGTCGAGGATGGAGCGGAGTTCCGCCGCCTGCGGCTCGTTGCGTACGGGGATGCCGGCGATGCGCGCGGGGTCGAGCGGCCCTTCGAAGCAGTCCGGGGCGGCCAAACCGGCAGCGGCGAAGTTCATCCGGGTGCGCACGCATTTCTCGCAGACGCCGCAGTTCCGGAACTGCTCCGCACCCTCCCAGCAGACGCGCAGGGAACGCACCGCCTCCGGATAGGCGGCGACCGCCGCGGCCTTCTCCGTTCGGGAATAGGCGGCCCCGTCATGGACGATGGAGAAGCCGTCGCCGGACAGCAGATGGTCGGCGATGGGCGTGGTGCCGTAGGGAATGACCAGCGCGTCGTAGGGCTTGGTGCTGCCGATCAGCCCGAACTCGAACTCCCCTTCGTGGAGGTGCAGGCAGGCCGCCAGTTCCGCTGCGTGGGAATCCTGCCAGTTCTGGAGATGCAGCTCCTTGCTGTTGGTGCGCACCACGCGCAGGTCCAGCCCGACCAACTCGCGGAAGGGCCGGGTCCGCTCGACCAACCGCTCGAAATCCTCGGGGCGGTCCAGTTCCACGTCGAAACCATGCACCATCAGCAGCGCGCCGACATGGCGGCGGCGCTCCGGCGGCAGGAGAAGCCGGTGGCGCAGGATGGTGAAGGTGCTGTCCAGCCCGCTGGAATAGGCGGCGATGGCCCGGCGCCCCGGCTTGGGCGCGTTGCGGTCGACGACCGTCTCCGGGATGATCTCCACCGTCCGGTAGCGGTCGGGCCGCCAGCGCCGCCACACCCCTTGGAGCGCGTCGATGTTGTGCAGCGCCGTGCGGGTCAGCGGCCCGTGGACATGGACGGGAAGGCCCCGCTGCATGGCATGGAACAGGACAGCCATGACCGCCCCGTCCATCGGCCGGTCCGCCGAGGCTCCGGCCGGGTCTTCGAACTCGTAGACCACGCGGTGCCGGCGGCGGGCGCCGTCCTCGGACAGCAGGACGGTGCGGCGGACCAGACCGCCGCTCGCCGTCTCCTCGAATCCGATGTGCAGCCCCTTGCCCGCCATACCCGCCGACGCCCTCTTCAGCCCATGTTCCGGGATGACAGACGGATGCGGGGCGCAAACGTTCCCAGGGTCCTCACCGTTTCCAATCCGCGAGCCAGCTGTCGATGTAGTTGGTCAGCTTGCCGTAGGAGTTGTCGCGCACCTGCACCGGCAGCCCCATCATCAGGGCCAGCAGCATCCCGTGCAGGCGGTTGGTGACCACGGCGTTGGCCGCGCCGAAATGGGCGACGGCCTTGCGGACCAGCCGGTCGCGGATGGGATACCAGCCGCGCAGCGGATCGGCGGGCAGCGGCACCGCGTCGTCCAGCCGGATCAGCCGGGCGGCCAAGGCGAAGCCGGCGAAATCCTCCGGCCCGCACAGGTCCTCCCAGTCGAAGACCGGCGAGTCCTGGCGCAGCCAGTGGCGCCCCGCGCATTCCTGGTCGCGCCGGGCCATGACGAGCAGGGTCGTGTCGTGGGCCGGGCGCACCGGCGTCAGCCGCGTGGGATAGCGCGTCAGGTAATGGGCGAGGTCCGGCACCTGGATTGCCCGCTCCCCCAGAAAGGGCCGCACCAGATCGAGCGACGGCGCGTCGCGCGCCATGAAGACCAGATTGCGGTGGGCCGCCCAGCGCTTCATGTCGTGGCGCAGCCGGTCGTGGTCGCGGTAGTAGACGGTCTGCGGCAGAAGCACGACGCGGCTGGACGGAAAGTTCTCCAGCACCTTCTGCCGGAACGTCTCGTGATGGGGATAGAGGTCTCCGAAATTGCCGCCGCCATGCAGCAGGATCGCCGCCTGCCCGTCGCGCTGGCGGCGCAGCAGGCGCCGGGCGTTGCCCAGCGTCACCCGCTCGCGGATCTCCACGCCGCCGTCGGCGAACAGCGCCTCCGCCCCCTGGTTGATCAGCAGATCCCCGACGTTCAGATGGACCGGGATGTCCGCATAGACGGCCGGCCCGCTGCCCAGATGCGGAAGCACCAGGTCCCGCACCCGCAGCGACAGCGCCTCCAGGGCCGCAAGGTCCGGGTCCAGCCACAGGTCCGCCGCACCGGCGGCACCGCCGGCAGACCCACCACCAGACCCGGCGGCCGAGCGCCCCCCGGCACCGCCGTCATAACACCACGTATCCATGGCCAATGGCCGCCCCCGCAGAAGATTGGTTCCGGAACATTGGTCGCCGCCCCCGGAGATGGAAGAGAAGTGACACGTCCCCGTCCAATGTGAATGGGAGTGATGCGTGAAAGTTCGCTTCCAAAGGAATGCGCCTGGATTTGCCGGTTTCATCCGTCCGAACCGGCGCGGGGCTTTTGCGGTACCCGTTCCGGCGCGGTCGGGCCGCGCCGGAATGTTCGTGTTCATATGGTTTGTTCACACACCAATTCGGTCATCATCCCCGTCGCCATGTGCAGAAGATTGTGGCAGTGCAGCGGCCAGCGCCCTGGGTTGTCGGCGTCGAAGGCGATGGTGGCGGAACCGTTCATCGGCACCAGCACGGTGTCCCGCACCGCCCCGGCCAGCGCCGTCCCGTTGAGCGCGGTCACCTGGAAATGCTGGCCGTGCAGGTGCATCGGGTGGGCCATCGGGCTTTCGTTGACCATGGTGACGGTCACCCGCTGCCCCTTGCGAACGCTCAGCGGCCGGTGCTCGCCGAAGGGACGGTCGTCGATGGTCCAGACATAGGGGGCCATGCCGCCGGTCAGACGGATGGTGAAGGCCGAATCCGTGGGGCGCGGCGCCAGGGGGGCGAGCGCCGTCAGCCGCCGCTCCAGCGACAGGTCCACCGGGCCGGCGGCGCCGTCCGCGAGGCCGGCGGACTTGCCCACCGTGGCGCCGGGGGTGGCGAGGATGATACCGGTGCGCTGACGCTCCCCTTCCCGTTGCGCCAGGACGGGGAAGACGCCGCCTTCGGCAGGAAGCTGGAGGAGGATGTCCAGCCGCTGTCCCATGACCATGCCGAAGCGCCGCCCGGTCACCGGCTGCACCGGGTTGCCGTCCGCCGCGACCACCGTGCCGTCGAGGGCGCCGAGGTCGATGTGGAAAGCCGTCGAGGTCGCCCCGTTGATCAGCCGCAGCCGGACCCGACCGCCGCGTTCCACCCGCACCACCTCCGGGTCGTCGAGCGTGCGGTCGTTGGCGAGGTAGGCGTCATACTCCACGTCGTTCAGGTCCATGGCGGTCATGGTCATGCCGCCCATGCCCTTCATGGTCGAGTGGTCCATCATCGGCATGGCGCCGCCATGCCCGCCGCCATGGCCTCCGTGGCCGCTTCCATGCCCGCCACCGTGATCCATGCCACCATGATTCATGGTCCCGCCGGTCAGCCCGGCGAGGACCTCGGCGGGATCCTTGAAGGTGAAATCGTGCAGCAGCACGGTGACCTCCTGCGCGTCCTCGCGCCGGTCTTCGACGGTGCGGACGATCAGGGGGGCCGCCATCAGCCGCTGCTCCTGAAGGCCATGGTGTGAGTGCATCCAGTGCGTGCCCGGCCGCGGCTCGAAGTCGTAACCCTGGCTGGCGCCGTCGCGGATCAGCGGGCGGTTCGCGTCGGCCACACCGTCCTGGGCGTAGGGCGGGGTCATGCCGTGCCAGTGGATGACCGCGTCCTCCCCGGCCCGGTTCGCCAGATCGACCAGGAAACGCTGCCCCGGATCGAGGAACAGGCCGGAGGTGCCATCCGGCTGGCGGATGCCGAAGACGGAGGCGGGCTTGCCCATCACCTCCAGCACGCGCCGCTCGACGGCGAGACGGAGGGGCGCCGCGGCCCATGCGGGGCGTACGGCTGCAGGAAGAAGGGTGGAAAGGCCGCCCAGCGCAGCGACCGAAGCCGCGGACGCCAGGAACCGGCGGCGGGTCTGAAAAATCGTCATGATGCGATGGTCCGTTTTTGCGATATGCCGGCCCAGAGCGCGCGGTGAAGGCGCAACTCGGGCATGGAGTCCGGTCAAACGGCCATGCGCGGTGGTCTGAGGACCGGCGGCGGGCCGATTCCCTCCGGTAGCAACCCGGCGGGCCTGAAGGGCGCGGCGGCACGGGGCGGCGGCGGCGGAAAGGCCGCCGTGGTGGCGATGCCCGACAGCATCATCGGACAGGCGCCGCCGCAGGACAGCCCGTTCCTGCCCGCACAGGCGTCGTCCGCCGGTGGCGCGTGGTCGGCATCGCCCACCCAGACGCTCCCGGCCGGCGTTGGAGCCGAGGATGCGGCATGGCCTTGAGAATGGGCGCCGGAATGGACATGCGCCTGCGCGGGGGACGGAGCGAACAGCGCCAGCGCGGCCAGCATCAGCAGCCCCGTCAGCAGCAGCCTGATCGACATCATCCCGCCAAGGGTGCACCCACCCCGCGCCATCACCGTTTCCCGTTCCTGCATCGGCATTACGGCTCACAGTCTCCACCTTCCAGCGGCGGGAAGGTCAAGCGCAAATTCGCACTGACGCCACTGGTTGTAGGGAACCCGCTCTGGACAGCCTGACCGCGCCGTGATATCTCCGGCCCAGCAAGGTGAGTTAGTGCTCACTTATGGAATAGGGTTAATCATGGGACGGCTGGACAACTCGGCCCGGCGCGCGGCGATCATCGACGCGGCCCTGCCGCTGTTCGCGCGCAAGGGATTCGCCGCCACCACGACGAAGGAGATCGCGCAGGCCGCCGGCGTGTCGGAGGCGCTGATCTTCAAGCATTTCCCCAGCAAGGCCGCCCTCTACGAGGCGATCTTCCGCTCCTGCGTGGATGGGGACGAGGATCTCGCGAAGCTCCTGGCGATGCCGCCGAGCACGGAGACGCTCGCCGCCTACGTCCAGGCGATGGTGAGCTGCTACGTCAGCGAACTGCCCAGCGACCGCGACATCATGCTTCCCCGCTACCGTCTCTATTTCATGAGCCTGCTGGAGGACGGGGAATTCGCCCATATGGTGCGCCGCTGGATGTCGGAGCACATCGCCCCGCCCTTCGTAGCCTCGCTGCGCGCCGCCCGCGACGCCGGAGACCTCATCCCCTCGGCCCCGGTGACGGAAAACGCCTTCTGGCTGGCGGAGATGCTGGGCTCCACCCTGGCCACCATTCACCTGCCGCCGACGCCGCTCGTCCCTTCCCTGGCCGAGCCGCGGCGCACCATTCGCGACGCGGTCGCCTTCATCCTGCGCGGCCTCGGCCTGCGGGAGGAAGCGGTGGCTCTTCACACGCCATCATTGCATTTTACCCAATCAACAGAACCAGAACCGACCTGTTCGAGAGAGGCTGATCGTGACGAGTGACATCGACCATTCCGCTCACGCGCCAGAGCGGACCACCGCACGCCGTCCGGTCACCCGCGGGCGGCTGGCGTTCCGCATCATCATCATGGCCGTCATCCTGGCTGTGCTGTTCGGCGGCCTGTACGCCTTCAACAACTTCCGCAACAAGGCCATTGCCGACTTCTTCGCCGGCAACAAGCCGCCGCCGACTCCCGTCTCGGTCGCCGAGGCGACGGCGCAGTCCGTTCCCAAATACACCACCGCCATCGGCACCCTGACCGCCAGCCGGCAGGTCACCGTGGCGCCGGAGGTGGTCGGGCGCGTGACCCAGATCTTCTTCGAATCGGGCGCCACCGTGAAGGCCGGCGCGCCGCTGGTGCAGCTCAACGACGCTCCGGATCAGGCCGACCTGCTGGCCTACCGCGCCCAGGCGAAGCTGGCCGAGAACAACCTGCAGCGCGCCCGCAACCTGCTGCGCAACCAGGCCGGCCCGCAGGTCACCGTCGACCAGAACCAGGCCCAGCTCGATGAGGCCAACGCCAACATCAAGAAGACCGAGGCGCTGATCGCCCAGAAGCTGATCCGCGCGCCCTTCGATGGTGAACTCGGCATCCGGCAGGTGAATGTCGGCGAGTATGTCAGCGCCGGCGGCCCCGTCGTCACGCTGACCGACCTCGCCAACCTGTTCGTCGACTTCACCCTGCCCGAGCAGGCGCTGAGCCAGATCCGCGTCGGGCAGCCGGTGCTGATCTCCGCCGACGCCGCCCCCGGCGCCAACTTCGACGCGGCGATCTCGACCATCGAGCCACAGGTCAGCCCGGACACCCGCGCCATCAAGGTGCGCGCCACGCTGCAGAACCCCGAGCGCAAGCTGCTGCCCGGCATGTTCGCCAACATCCGCGTCGTCCAGCCGCCGGCCCACAACCGCATCGTCGTTCCGGAAACCGCGGTGGACTACACGGTCTACGGCGACAGCGTCTTCGTCGTCGCGGCTCAGAAGGACGCCGAGGGCAAGGACGGCCATGTCGCCAAGCGCGTTCCGGTGAAGACCGGCGACCGCTTCGACGGCAAGGTGGAGATCCTCGACGGGGTGAAGCCCGGCGACCGGCTGGTCTCCTCCGGCCAGCTCAAGCTGAACAACGGCGCCGCCGTGGTGCCGACGGAAGCGAGCGCGCTGGTGCCGCCGCAGACCGTTCCGCGCAACTGAGGATCCGGCCATGTCATTCACCGACATCTTCATCCGACGGCCGGTCCTGGCGCTGGTGGTCAGCCTGCTGATCCTGCTGGTCGGCGTCCGGTCGCTGACGGATCTGCCGATCCGGCAGTATCCGGAGCTGCAGAACACCGTCATCACCATCACCACCTCCTACGCCGGCGCCTCTCCCGACCTGATGCAGGGCTTCATCACGACGCCCATCGAGCAGGCGGTGGCGACGGCGGAAGGCATCGACTACATCACCTCCTCCTCCACCCAGGGGGTGAGCCTCGTCACCGCCTACATCCGGCTGAACTTCAACCCCAACGTCGCGATGACCGACGTGATGTCGAAGGTGCAGCAGGTCAAATACCAGCTTCCGCGCGAGGCCAACGACCCCGTGATCCTGAAATCCACGGGCGAGACGACCTCCATCCTCTACATGGGCTTCGCCAGCCCGGAGCTGTCCGGGGCGGCCATCTCCGACTACCTGACGCGCGTGGTGCAGCCGCTGCTGTCCACCGTGTCCGGCGTCGCCGAGGCGCAGATCCTGGGCGGCCAGACCTTCGCCATGCGCGTCTGGCTCGACCCCGACCGGATGGCCGCGCGCAACATCGCCGCCGCCGACGTGCGGGCGGCGATCCAGGCCAACAACTACCAGTCCGCCCCCGGGCAATCGAAAGGCGTCTTCGTCGTCTCCAACATCACCACCAACACCGGCCTGACCGACGTCGAGCAGTTCCGGCAGATGGTGGTGAAGTCCAAGGACGGCGCGCTGGTGCGCATGAAGGACATCGCCGAGATCGAGCTGGGCGCGCAAAGCTCCAACGCCAGCGTGTCGATGAACGGCCAGCAGGCGATCTTCATCGGCATCAACTCCACGCCGACCGGCAACCCGCTGACCATCGTGGAGGACATCCGCAAGCTGGTGCCGGAGTTGGAGCGCAACCTGCCGCCGTCGCTGAAGATGGAGATTGTCTACGACTCCACCCGCTTCATCCAGGCCTCCATCGACGAGGTGCAGAAGACGCTGCTGGAGGCGGTCGGCATCGTCATCGTGGTGATCTTCCTGTTCCTGGGCTCCTTCCGCTCGGTGCTGATCCCCATCGTGACCATCCCGCTGTCCATCGTGGGTGCCGCGACGATCATGCTGGCGATGGGCTTCAGCCTGAACCTGCTGACGCTGCTCGCCATGGTGCTCGCCATCGGCCTCGTGGTGGATGACGCCATCGTGGTGGTGGAGAACGTCCACCGCCACCTGGAGGAGGGAAAGTCGCCCGTCGAATCCGCGCTGATCGGCGCACGGGAGATCATCGGGCCGATCATTTCCATGACCATCACGCTGGCCGCCGTGTACGCCCCCATCGGCTTCCTCGGCGGGCTGACCGGCGCGCTGTTCCGCGAGTTCGCCTTCACGCTGGCGGGATCGGTCATCATTTCCGGCGTGGTGGCGCTGACGCTGTCGCCGATGATGTGCTCGCTCCTGCTGACCCGCGACATGAACGAGGGCCGCTTCGCCCGCTTCGTCGACCGGACCTTCGAGAAACTGTCCGGCTGGTACGGGCGGCGTCTGGGCGGCGCGCTGGACTACCGGGCGGCGACCCTGCTGTTCGGCTTCGGCGTGCTGCTCAGCGTCGGCTTCCTCTTCGCCAACACCATGTCGGAGCTGGCGCCTGAGGAGGACCAGGGCATCCTGTTCGGCATCACCAAGGGGCCGCAGTACGCCAACCTCGATTACATGGACGCCTACGGGCGCGAGATGGACGAGGTGTTCACCCACTATCCGGAGACCGACACCCGCTTCGTGCTGAACGGCCTGCCGACCCTGACCCAGGGCTTCGCCGGCATGATCCTGAAGCCGTGGGACGAGCGCACCCGCAGCGCCAAGGAGCTTCAGCCGCTGGTCCAGGCCGATCTCGGCAAGGTGGCCGGCACGCAGGTGTTCCTGGTGTCGCCACCGGCCCTGCCCGGCTCCACCGGCGGCCTGCCGGTGCAGATGGTCATCAACAGCCCCGGCGACTACCAGACCATCTTCAACGCCATGGAGCGCATCAAGACCGCCGCCATGGAAAGCGGCATGTTCATCGTCACCGACAGCGACCTGCAGTTCAACAGCCCAGTCGTCCGGCTGCATGTCGACCGCTCCAAGGCGGCGGACCTCGGCCTGTCGATGCAGTCGATCGGCGACACGCTGGCGGTCCTGGTCGGCGGCAACTACGTCAACCGCTTCAACCTGAACGGCCGCTCCTACGAGGTCATCCCGCAGGTGCCGCGCGACAAGCGCCTGACGCCGGAGACGCTGACCCGCTATTACGTGACCGCGGGCAACGGCGCGCAGATCCCGCTGTCCACCGTCGTCTCGATCGAGATGGCGACGGAGCCGAACGCCCTGACCAAGTACAACCAGCTTCCCTCCGCGACCTTCTCCGCGGTGCCGATGCCGGGCGTGACGATGGGTCAGGCCGTGGAATTCCTGGAGCGGCAGGCCCGCGAGATCCTGCCCGCCGGCTTCGGCCACTCCTACCTGTCGGAATCTCGCCAGTACGTGACCGAAGGCAGCCAGCTCATGGTCACCTTCGTCTTCGCGCTGGTGGTCATCTATCTGGTGCTGGCCGCGCAGTTCGAATCGCTGCGCGACCCGCTGGTGATCCTGATCTCGGTGCCGATGTCGATCTGCGGGGCGCTGCTGCCGCTGTTCTTCGGCCTGTCCACCATGAACATCTACACACAGGTGGGTCTGGTGACGCTGATCGGCCTGATCAGCAAGCACGGCATCCTGATGGTGGAATTCGCCCGCGAGATGCAGATCAACGAGCGGGTGGACCGTCGCACCGCCATCGAGCACGCGGCCCGCGTCCGTCTGCGCCCGATCCTGATGACCACGGCGGCGATGGTGGTGGGCCTCCTACCGCTGCTGACCGCCGCCGGCGCCGGTGCGGCCAGCCGCTTCTCCATCGGTCTGGTGATCGTGTCGGGCATGCTGATCGGCACGCTGTTCACGCTGTTCGTCCTGCCGGCGGTCTACACCGTGCTGGCCAAGGACCACTACGCGGCGTCGGTCTCCCGCCGCGCGCGGGAGATCGCGGCGGCTTCGCAGTAAGCGTCGTCAGACCGTAGCCTCTCACAAAAAGACCCCCTCGCCTTGCACGGGCGAGGGGGTCTTTTTCTTTGCCGGCCCGCCCTTATCGGGGCAAGGCGGCGGCCACGGCGGCGGACAGCGGCGTGGTCGGACGCCCGATCAGCGCCGACAGCTGGCGCCCGTCGTCGAACAGCGCGCCCTTCGACGCATCGGCATCCCAGGAGGCGATGCCCTTCGCGAAGGCCTCGGGAAGGCCGAAGCCGGCGAGAATGGCGGCGTAGTCCGCCTCCGGCAGGTTCCGGTAGGGGATGTCCTTGCCGGATTGGCGGGAAATCTCCGCGGCGAGGTCGGCCAGCGTCACCGCGTCGTCCCCGGCTAGCTCGTAGGTCTTGCCCTCATGGCCGGTGCCGGTCAGCACCGCCACCGCCGCGTCGGCGTAATCGGCGCGCGTGGCGGAGGAAATCCGCCCGTCGCCGGCGCTGCCGATAAAGGCACCCCCGGCTAGCGCCGCGCCGACCGAACCGGTGTGGTTCTCCGTGTACCAGCCGTTGCGCAGGATGGTGAAGGGGATGCCCGACGCCTTCAGTTCCTCCTCCGTCTCCCGGTGCTCCCCGGCGAGGCTCAGCGGCGAGCGGTCGGCGTGGAGCAGGCTGGTGTAGACGATCCGCCCGACGCCCGCCGCCTTCGCGGCGTTGACGACGTTGCGGTGCTGCGCCGCCCGCTGCCCGATCTCGTTCGAGGAGATCAGCAGCAGCGTGTCGACGCCGGCCAGCGCGCGGGCGAGCGCGCCGGGGTTGCCGTAATCGGCTTCGCGGGCCTCGACCCCCAGGTCGGCGGCCTTGGCGGGGGAGCGCACCAGGGCGACGATGCCGGAGGCCGGAACCGTCTCCTTCAGGCGGGCGATGACGAGGCGGCCAAGCTGGCCGGTGGCACCGGTGACGGCGATGGTCATGGTCGGGTGTCCCGTTTGCGGTTGGGTGGTGACCACCTACCTAATCCACTTGCTTACTTTTCGTAAGTACGTACATAAATGTAAGTGTGAAGATTTTTCCTGCGGGAGAACGGCGATGCCGGAACCAGACGATGACTACACTCCGCTGCCGCTGTCGGAGCGGATGCAGCGCGGCGACCTGATGGCCGCGGCCTGCCCATCGCGGGAGGTGCTGAAGCACGTCACCAGCCGTTGGGGGGTCCTGGTTCTGATCGCCCTGGAAAGCGGAACGCTCCGCTTCAGCGAACTCCGCCGCACCATCGGCGGGGTCAGCGAGCGGATGCTGGCCCAGACGCTGCAATGGCTGGAGGGCGACGGGCTGGTCAAGCGCACCGCCCACGACGTGGTGCCGCCGCATGTGGACTACAGCCTGACGCCGCTGGGGCGGGAGGCCGCGGAGAAGGTGCGCCTCCTCGCCGACTGGATCGAATTCAACCTGCCGCGGATCGCCGAGGGCTGGACGAACCGGCAAAACGCCGCCGCCAACTGACCCGTCCCACAAAAAGCCGCCGGACGCGAGGGGGTGCGTCCGGCGGTGCCGAGTGTTCAAGAGTTGGGCTCAGCCGGCCACGGCCGCCTCTTCGGTCACCGCGGCTGCCGTCACTCCCAGCCGCTTAGCAATGCCCGCGCCATAGGCGGGGTCCGCCGCGAAGAAGTGCCTCAACTGGCGCCGCTGGATGAAGCCCGGCGCCTCCCCCAGCGAGTTGGCGATGGTGTCCATCAGCCGCTCCTGCGCCTCCGCCCCGATCAGGCGGAACAGAGCGCCGGCCTGGGCGTAATCGTCGTTGCCCTCGCGGTGGTCGTAGCGGGCGGCATCGCCGGAGATGCGCAGCGGCGGTTCAGCCACCGCGCGGTTCTGCACCGGCCCGCCGAAGCTGTTGGGCTCGTAGTTCGGGCTGCCGCCGCCGTTGCCGTCGAAGCGCATGGCACCGTCGCGCTGGTGGTTGCGGACCTCCGCGGCGTGCGGGCGGTTGACCGGCAACGCCTGATGGTTGGCGCCTAGCCGGTAGCGGTGCGCATCGGCGTAGGCGAACAGCCGGCCCTGCAGCATCTTGTCCGGGCTGAAGGCAATACCGGGCACCATGTTGGCCGGGCTGAAGGCGGCCTGCTCGACCTCCGCGAAGAAGTTCTCCGGGTTGCGGTTCAGCTCCAGCTCGCCGATCTCGACCAGCGGGTAGTCGGCGTGCGGCCACACCTTGGTCACGTCGAACGGGTTGATGCGGTAGGCGTCGGCCTCCAACTCCGGCATGATCTGCACCGAGACGGTCCAGGCCGGGAAATCGCCGTCGCGGATGGCGGCGAACAGGTCGCGGGTGGCGTGGTCGGGATCGACACCGGCCATGCGCACAGCCTGATCCGCCGTGAAGTTCTGGATGCCCTGGCGGGTCTTGAAATGATACTTGACCCAGAAGCGCTCGCCCGCCGCGTTGATCCACGAGAAGGTGTGGCTGGAGAAGCCGTCCATGTGGCGGTAGCCGCGCGGCGTGCCGCGGTCGCTGAACAGGATTGTCAGCTGGTGCATCGTCTCCGGCGACAGTGAGAAGAAATCCCAGACCGCGGTCGGGTCCTTCAGGTTGGTCGCCGGGTTGCGCTTCTGCGTGTGGATGAAGTCGGGGAACTTCAGCGGGTCGCGGATGAAGAAGACCGGCGTGTTGTTGCCGACCAGATCGTAGTTGCCGTCCTCGGTGTAGAATTTGACGGCGAAGCCGCGGGGGTCGCGCTCGGCATCGGCGGAGCCCTTCTCGCCGCCGACGGTGGAGAAGCGCAGGAACACCTCTGTCTCCTTGCCGATCTCCGACAGGAACCGTGCCGCGGTGTAGGGCGTCACGTCCCGGGTCACCCGGAAGACGCCGTAGGCGCCGGCCCCCTTGGCATGGACCACCCGTTCCGGGATGCGTTCACGGTTGAAGTGGGCCAGCTTCTCGATCAGGTGGAAATCCTGCATCAGCACCGGACCGCGCGGGCCGGCGGTTAGCGAATTCTGGTTGTCGGCGACGGGGATGCCGGTAGCGGTGGTCAGGGTGCTCATGGCTCAACTCCTTGCGTTTCTTATCGGTTGGCTCGTCCGCTTTGCCCCCTGGTTATCCCGCCGCGTCGTTGATATATCCAAGACATCGTTTCGAATTCTTCGATAGCTTGATCCTATGAATCTCGCCGGTCTCTCCCTTCGCGATCTGGAATATGTGGTGGCGGTGGCCGAGCAGCGGCATTTCGGCAAGGCGGCGGAGCGCTGCTCGGTCAGCCAGCCGTCGCTGAGCGCGCAGATCCGCAAGCTTGAAGACCTTCTCGGCATCCCGCTGTTCGAGCGGACGAGCCGCCGCGTGCTGCCCACCCCGCAGGGCGAGGTGGTGATCCGCCAAGCCCGCGTCGTCCTGGAGGAGGCGCGCCGCCTGCTGGCGCTGGCCCGCGGGACGGCGGGAGCCCTGCACGGCCCGCTCTCCATCGCGGCGATTCAGACGCTGGGACCGTACCTGTTCCCCCATGTCCTGCCGGCGATGCGCCGGCACCTGCCCGACGTCCAGCTCGTGCTGTCCGAAGGCCGCACCGACGGCCTGCTGGAGGAGTTGCGAGAGGGGCGGCTCGACGCGGTCCTGCTCGCCCTGCCCGTCGAGGCGGAGGGGCTGACCTGCGACGCCCTGTTCTTCGAACCCTTCGTGCTGGCCCACCCCACCGGCCACCGGCTGGAAAGCCTGCCCTCCATCGCCCTGGCCGACCTCGACCCCGGCGAACTGGTGCTGCTGGAAGAGGGGCATTGCCTGCGCGATCAGGCGCTGGCTGCCTGCGGCGCCACCACCCGCGGCATGCGCCACGCCACCGGGCTGGAGACGCTGCGCCACATGGTCGCCAGCGGCACCGGCTACACCCTGATGCCGCGGCTCGCCACCGGCGACGGGGAGGCGGCGACGGTGGGCGGCTTGGTCGCCTACCGCGCTTTCCAGGGCGACCTGCCCGGCCGCATCATCGGGCTGGTCTGGCGGGCCAGCGACCCGCGCGCCGCCGGCTTCCGCGCGCTCGCCCAGAGCCTGCGCGACGCCACCCCGCCCGGCCTGCGCCGGATCGAAGACTCAGCCGGCTCCTGACTCCGGCTCCGCCATGAAGGCGAGGTGGTGCAGGACGATCCCGCTGGTCGTAGCGACGTTCAGGGAATCGAAATCCGGTGCCATGGGAATGCGCACCGTCCGTGTCCGCGCCAGGACGGCAGCCGGCAGGCCCGGCCCCTCCGACCCCAGGAGCAGCGCCGCGCGCTCCGGACGGCGCAGCCCCGCCAGGGTCACCGCACCCGCCGGGCTCAGCGAGAGGGCGGCAAAGCCGTGCCGCTCCAGCAGCGCGACCGGATCGGTTCCCGCCGGAATCCGCAAGAACGGCACCCGCAGCGCCGCCCCGACCGACACGCGGATCGCCTTGCGGTAGAGCGGGTCGCAGCAGCCGGAGTCGAGCAGCACCGCGTCCACCCCGAAGGCCGCCGCGTTGCGGAAGATGCCGCCCACATTGTCATGG
>NZ_CP059453.1:145000-245000 GCF_022023855.1 Azospirillum brasilense | reverse complement strand
GACCCGTTCCAGGAAACAGCCCCCGCATCAGACCGTACCCCAAACCGACACAGGTGGACTGGTAGAGTATACCCAGGCGCTTGAGAGAATGGTGTTGAAGGAACTCGGCAAATTGCCCTCGTAACTTCGGAAGAAGAGGGCCCCGTCGCGGCGCAAGCCGGGGCGGGGGGCACAGACCAGGGGGTGGCGACTGTTTACTAAAAACACAGGGCTCTGCGAAGCCGTACAAGGCGACGTATAGGGTCTGACGCCTGCCCGGTGCCGGAAGGTTAAGAGGAGGGGTTCACGCTCCGAATTGAAGCCCCGGTAAACGGCGGCCGTAACTATAACGGTCCTAAGGTAGCGAAATTCCTTGTCGGGTAAGTTCCGACCTGCACGAATGGCGTAACGACTTCCCCGCTGTCTCCAACACCAACTCAGCGAAATTGAACTCTCCGTGAAGATGCGGAGTACCCGCGGTCAGACGGAAAGACCCCGTGCACCTTTACTACAGCTTTGCAGTGGTGCTAGGGATCTCATGTGTAGGATAGGTGGGAGGCTAGGAAACCCGGGCGCCAGCTCGGGCGGAGCCATCCTTGAAATACCACCCTTGAGGTCTCTGGCATCTAACCGCGCTCCGTTCATCCGGAGCCGGGACCCTGCATGGCGGGTAGTTTGACTGGGGCGGTCGCCTCCCAAAGTGTAACGGAGGCGCGCGATGGTGGGCTCAGAGCGGTCGGAAATCGCTCGACGAGTGCAATGGCATAAGCCCGCCTGACTGCAAGACAGACAAGTCGAGCAGAGACGAAAGTCGGCCATAGTGATCCGGTGGTCCCACGTGGACGGGCCATCGCTCAACGGATAAAAGGTACGCCGGGGATAACAGGCTGATGACTCCCAAGAGTCCATATCGACGGAGTCGTTTGGCACCTCGATGTCGGCTCATCACATCCTGGGGCTGGAGCAGGTCCCAAGGGTTCGGCTGTTCGCCGATTAAAGTGGTACGTGAGCTGGGTTTAGAACGTCGTGAGACAGTTCGGTCCCTATCTGCCGTGGGTGTCGGAGTTTTGCGAGGATCTGTCCCTAGTACGAGAGGACCGGGATGGACATACCTCTGGTGCACCGGTTGTCACGCCAGTGGCATGGCCGGGTAGCTAAGTATGGACGGGATAACCGCTGAAAGCATCTAAGCGGGAAACCCACCTCAAAACCAGAACTCCCTTGAGAGCCGTGACAGACCATCACGTCGATAGGAGGCATGTGGACGGGCGGCAACGCCTGAAGCTGAGCCTTACTAATCGCTCGATCGGCTTGATCCTTCCCAGCAGGATGCCCGCGCGCAGCGGCAAGCCCTGGGCGCACGAGCCAACACCGCAAGACCAAGAATGCAGACGTCCTCACTTAACGAAACCCGCCCGTCCGGTCCGGATGGTTCGCGTGTGCCTTGGTGACCTGGTGGTCATGGCGAGGCTCCCAACACCCGATCCCATTCCGAACTCGGCCGTGAAACGCCTCAGCGCCAATGGTACTGCGTCTTAAGACGTGGGAGAGTAGGTCGCCGCCAGGTCACCACGGCACACGCCAAGCCATCAAGGACTTGGATGGATGGGTTTCAATCGCTTGACAATCGGCTTCATGAACGGCAAGGCCGGCGCTTTCCCCCAACGGGAAGCGCCGGCTTTACGTTGTGTCCGACAGAGGGCATTTTTCCGGCCCTGAAACTCAGCCGTAGAGGTCGTTTCGCATCGCATGGTCGTAGTGCGCATCGATGGCCTCCGCGGCGGAGGCGTCCTGCCTGGTCATGGCGGCGAGCATTTGACCGGGGGTCGGAAGCGCGCCGCGCCCGATCCGGGATCCCGGAGCCCACAGCTTGGCCCGGTTCACCGCCTTGCCGCAGTGGAACAGCACCTCGTCCACGCTCACGACGATGACCGTCTTGGGAATTTTCGTCCCCTCGGCGAGGCTGACGCGGAGATCCGCGTCGTCCGAGACGCGACCGCGTCCATTGATCCGCATGAAGACGTCCAGGCCGGGGAACAGGAAGAGCATCCCCAAGAGGTCGTCCTCCAGCAGGTTGCGCATGGACTCGATCCGGTTGTTGCCAGGCCAGTCGGCGAAGGCGACGGTCTTGGCATCGAGCATCCTGACGAAACCCGGCGGGCCGCCGCGCGGCGAGGCGTCCAGACCCGCAGTGCGACCGGTCGCGAGGCAGAAGAAGGTGGCCTTGGCGAGGTAGTCGGCGTGGAAGGAGATCAACTCCGTCATGACCGCCTTCTGGACATGTTCCATCGGCGGGTCGTAAAGCCGGTCGAGGTCGGGCGTGGGGGTAGGGGGATTCTGCGGAATCATGGTTTTCTCCTGTCGCGAGCAGTCTAGCGGGCAACCGAAGGCGGCGCTAAGCTATGGCGGCCATTCGATAACGGGTTGACGCCATGTCCGAGGAACGGTTCGCCTTCGCCGCGAGTGATGCGCGCGAACCGGTCATCGTCGCCATTTACGAGACGCAGGCCGAACATCGCGCGCTAGGGCTGCACAGCCACCCGCGCGGCCAGCTCTCCGGTCTGCGCCGCGGCCTGCTCACCATCGGCACGGAGACGGACACCTGGGTGGTTCCCGCCGAGCACGCGGTCTGGCTTCCGCCCCACCAGCCGCACCATGGCTACACCCACGGGGCCGTCGAGGGGTGGAGCTGCTACATCGCGGAGGCCGCCTGCGCGACGCTGCCGGACCGGCCCTGCATCATCAAGGTGTCCGGCCTGTTGCGCGAGGCGGTGATCCGCGCCTCCGGATGGCGGGGGTGGGAGCTGGACGAGGCGCAATGGCGCCTTGCCATGGTCCTCCTCGACGAACTCAGGGCCTCGCCCATCAATCCCTTTACCCTGCCCATGCCGCGCGATCCGCGCCTTCTCCGGATCGCGCGAGCCTTGCTCGACGACCCCGGGGATCGGCGCGGCATGGACGCCTGGGCTTCCTGGGCGGGCGTGTCCGAAAGGACGCTGAGCCGCCGCTTCGTGGCGGAGACCGGCTACAGCTACACCGCGTGGCGGCAGCGGGCGCGCCTGATGCGCGCGCTGGAGATGCTGGCCGAAGGCGCGCCGGTGACGACCGTGGCCATCGACCTCGGCTATGACAGCGTCAGCGCCTTCATCGCCTTGTTCAAGCGGACACTGGGCGTAACGCCATCTGCCTATTTCGGCTGAGCGGAATGGGGAAGGAACGGGTTGGCACCAAGCGACGTCTGAAACGACGAGGGGCCGCTTGATGAACAAGCGGCCCCTGTAGACACTGTCGTGCCCCGAAACTGGAGCGGGCGAAGGGATTCGAACCCTCGACCCCAACCTTGGCAAGGTTGTGCTCTACCCCTGAGCTACGCCCGCAATGTGGCGCGAGTGACGGGACTTGAACCCGCGGCCTCCGGCGTGACAGGCCGGCGCTCTAACCAACTGAGCTACACCCGCAATATGGCTCCGGATGCTGGACTCGAACCAGCGACACGCGGATTAACAGTCCGCTGCTCTACCGACTGAGCTAATCCGGAACGGAGGCCGGCTTATACGGGTCCCTGCGGCGCAGCGCAAGCAGGAACTTCACCGGAGAGCGAACTTTTTTCGCTGCCACCCTCCGGCGGTCCGGTCAGGCGACCCCGAGCAGGCTCTGCACCGCCCGGACGATGCTGTCCTCGGAGAAGGGCTTCTGGACGACGGAGAGCTGCCCCGGCTCCTCCTTGGGCAGGTTGTCGCTGTAGCCGGTGGTGACCAGGATGGGCAACTCGGGGCGCTGCTCCTGCATGCGGGCAATCAAGCTGGTGCCGTCGAAGTGCGGCATGCGCAGGTCGGTGATCAGGATGTCGGCGGGATCGTTCTGGTCGATCTTGAAGGCATCGAACCCGTTGCGCCCGATGGTCACGCGAAAGCCGCGCTCCTCCAGGGTTTCGGCAATGGTGACCGCGACGACGGGGTCGTCTTCGGCAACGATCACGTGAAAGGTCTGGGGGAAGGTCTGGGACATGACGGACGGGCCTCTTGTCTGCACGGTCCCGATTCCTGTAGCCCATCGGGCGGCGGCAGACCAATGCGCAATAGGTCATAAACCGCTGTCTCCGCCATACCGCCCCCGGCCAAGGTGCCGGCCGTTCAGCGCAGACCGATCGGCGCCAGCCGGTCAGCGGATGATCCGCAGGTTGCTGAGCTGGCCGGCGATGGTGCGGAACACCGTCTGCAGGTCCGTCGGCGTCGGGCTGTCGAAATAATGGTTCGGGCCGGGCGAGGCGCAGCTTTCGTAAAGGGTGCGGGTGGCACTGCTGGCGCTGTCGCCGACGGTGATGGTGAAGAGGGTGATCCCCGCCGCCTTCATGTTGCTGCACAGCGTCAGCATGCGGTTGTTGATCGCCGTCGTCACCTGATTGGTGTCGGTGGTGCCCAGCAGCCCGTCGCTGAGGCGCTGGTAGCTGGTGTAGTCGCCCTGCGGCTTGTACTTGAACCACTCGTTGTTGCCGTCGGTCAGCAGGACGACCGCCTTGGACATGTCGGGCGTGCCGTAATCGAGCGGCAGCGTGTCCGGCGTCGTGCCGCCCCACAGGCCGCGCCACTTCGGCGACAGGGTGAACCATCCCGCCTGCAGCCCTTGGTTCGCCATGGTGCCGCCGCGGTTCACCGGCTTCAGCCCGGCGATCTTGGCGAGCAGCGCCGAGCGGTCGTTGGTCAGCGCCATGATCGGCGGCGGACAGCCGAGATTCGGTCCGGCCATGTCGTTGGTCTGGCGGTAGGTGCCGTCGTCGGTGATGTTCGTGGGGGTCCAGGGGTTGTCGTTGTTGGTCCCGTTGTACTGGTTGTTCGGGTACCAGAAGGGCTTGAACGGCGCGGAGGCCGGCGGGGTGTCGGTCTGGTCCTGCGGCTGGGTGCGCGCCAGGACGCAGCCGCGCCAGCCCTGGGAGGCCCATTTGGTGGCGTCGTAGCTGCCCGCCGCCAGCCAGTTGGTGCGGGTCTTGCCGATGTTGACCTCCGCTGCGTAGGGGGCGATGGAGACCCACAGGTTTTTCGGCGGCGCGCTGCCCGGCCCGAACAGGATGTTGACGAGGTCGGTGGCGGCGCTGCGCAGCTCCCCGATGCGGTTGTTGGTCGCCATGGAGCCGGTGACGTCGAGCACCAGCGCCAGTTCCAGCCCGGCGTTGGCGCGCTGCACCTGATTGGTGACGGAGATGGTCAGCTCGTTCACCTGCAGGACCCGCAGGAAGGTCGTCGGCAGGGTGGCGGTGACCGACACCCCGACGCGCTGGTTCGTCTGGTCCAGCGTCACCGCCGGGGTGCCGATGGCCGCCCCCAGGAAGCCCGGCGGCAGGTTGGCCGCGACGAACATGGCGATGTCGCTCTGGGCGTCCGCCGTGGAGTTCAGCATCTTGCCGGCGGCCAGCGCCCCGGCGTCGATGGCGGTCTGAAGCCGCGACTGCACGAGGAAGGCCCGCCCGTAATCCACCGCCAGCCCGACCATGCCCAGCAGGGGCACCGCGGCGGCGGCGAACATCAGCGCGGTGGCGCCCCGGCGGTCCCGCGTCACCCTCCCCAGAGAGGCGAGCAGGCGGGCCGCGGTAAGGAAGCGTGTCCTCATGGCCCGGTCTCCAGCGTGGTGAGCGTGCCGAGCCGGGGCTGGTAGACGGCGCTGGCGTAGAGCGTCGTGGAGGTCCCGGCGTCGCCGAGCCACGGTCCGCTCAGCAGATAGGGGGTGAAGCGGTAGAACAGCTCGGTGAAGATGGCGTTGTCGCCGGGCTGCTGGGTGAAGCCGGGCGGCAGCGTGGCCGCCCCGCCTGCGGCGCCGTAATGGCTGATGGCGGAGCCGGTGCCGGCCCGTTCCTGCCACATCACCCGCGATCCTTGGCCCATGTTGGCGACCGAGGTGACGATCACCTGCCCGCCGGCCATCAGGTCCAGAGGCTGGGCGACCTCCGTCGCGGCGAGGAACAGCACGCCGACCTCGTTCCCCTTCACCACGGTCATGCCGGCGCGCAGCTTGTCGAACTGGGTGGCGATGTCGCTGACGTTGGCGGCGGTGCGGTTCAGGGTCAGGGTGATGCTGACGTAGCGCACCACGTCCACCGTGGCGGTGACCAGCACGAGAAGGACCGGCGCCAGCAGCGCCATCTCCAGCGCCGCGACGCCGCGGCGGTCGCGCGGCAGGGGCCGGCGCCAGAATGTCGGGACATGTGTCGCCATGCCGGTCACTCCCCCACCATGAAGGGTTCGTTGCGCACGGCCAGCCGGGCCTCGTGGATCAGTTCCGCCCGTCCCAGGACCGTGGCGCCCAGCCCGGTCAGCACCGGCTGGGTGTAGCGCAGCGTGTAGACGACGACCTGCCCGCTGCCGCCCAGCGCCGTCCCGGTCTGATTGGCGTCCCAGTCGGTGGAGCCGCAATTCAGGTCGGTGAGCGAGGTGGAGGGCGGAACCCCGCCGTTGATCTGGCCCAGCGTGGTGAAGGAGGCGTAGCTGTGGCTGCGCACCGACAGGCGGCTCTGGTCGAGCACCCGGCTGGTCAAGCGGTACACCGTGTCGCAGACCTGGGCGCGGCGGTCGGTGAAGCCGGTCGCCAGCTCCCCGGTGAAGCCGCTGCGGGCGGCGGCTCGGGCGGCGTGGTTGAGCAGGCCGTCCACGGTCAGCGAGTAGGACACCTCGGCCAGCGCGATCATGCCCGCGATCAGCGCCGGGGAGACGATCGCCAGCTCCAGCGTGGTCAGGCCCCGGCGGTCACGCGGGAGACGGAGGCCGGGAAGAGGGCGGCTGCGGCTGCGCATGGGGCCGCCTCACGGTTTGAAGGCGACGAACTGACGCGCCGTCTCGTAGAAGGCCAGGTTGGAACGCACGTTGGCGTCGTCGAGGTCGAGCCGGGCCACGCGGGCCGCCGCCTCCAGATCGCCTTTCAGCCCGTAGGCCAGCGCGAGGTTCTGGCGCACGCGGGGGGAGTCCACCCCGCCTTGGACCAGCCCTTCCAGGATCGCCACGCCCTCCGCACTGCCGTTCAGCGCCAGCGACAGGCCGAGGTTGGCCATGGCCGCCGCGTTGTTCGGCTCAGCCTTCAGGACGTGGCGGTATTCGCCCTGGGCCTCCGCGTGCCGCCCGGCGAGATCGAGGGCGACGCCGCGGTTCAGACGAGCGCGCAGGTCGTCGTCGTTGCGGCGGAGCAGGGCGTCGAAGCGGTTCAGCGCGTCGGCGGGGCGGTTGGCGCGGATCAGCGCGCGGCCCAGCGCCGTCTGCACCTCCACATTGTCGGGCACCGCAGCGGCGGCCTTCTGGAGCTCGACCACCGCGTCGGCGGCGGACCCGCTCTCCGACAGGGTTTCGCCCAGCCCGAGCAGGGCGCCGACATGGCCCGGCGCCTGATCCAGCACCGCCCGGTAGAAGCGCACCGCGGAGCCGGTGTTGCCGGCCTCCTGGGCGGCGCGGGCGAGGCGGAGCTGCACGCGCGCTTTGTCGTCCAGCGTGGCGTTGGCCGTCGGGCCGCTCCTCGACCCCACCGGCCCGCCGCCCGGCGCCGAGGCGCAGGCGCTGACCGACAGCAGCAGGAGGGCGGCCGCCGCGGCGCGGCCCAGACCGGAGAGACGCTTGCGGGTCGGGCGCTGGCTGGACGGGAGGAGGGACGGGGTGGCGATCATGGCTGACCTCCCTTGGTCTGGCTGTGGGGCGGGTTGGAGTGGGATTGGCTGGAATGGGTTTGCTGGCTGGTGCCGGCGCTGTCGAAGCTGCGCGAGACGTCGAGCATGGCGGGGCCGCCGACGACGATGAAGACGCAGGGCAGGATGAAGACCACCATGGGCAGGGTCAGCAGCACCGGCAGGCGGGCCGCCTTCTCCTCGAACCGGGCGAGGCGCTGGGCGCGCATCTCCCCGGCCAGGACGCGCAGCGCCTGGGCCAGCGGCGTGCCGTAGCGCATGGCCTGGATCAGCGTCGTCGCCATGCCGCGCACGCCCTCCATGTCCAGCCGGGCGGCCAGATTGTTGAGCGCGCCGCCGCGGTCGGACAGCACGCGCATCTCCGCCGCGGTGGCCGACAGCTCGGCGCTCAGCGCCGGGTAGGCGGTCGCCACCTCGCGGGCCACGCGGTCCACCGCCGCTTCCAGGCCGAGGCCGGCCTCGCCGCAGATCACCAGCAGGTCGAGCGCGTCGGGCAGGCCGTTGCGCACCTCCTCCAGGCGGCGGTCGCGCATCCGGCCCAGCGCCAGATCGGGCAGCCGCCAGCCGAGCAGGGCGCCGGCCACCACCTGCGCCGCCGCACCCGGCGCGCCGATCAGCGAGGGCAGCAGGTCGCCCGCCGCCGCCGGGACCAGCGCCATCCCGGCCCCGATGCACAGCAGCTTGATGCCGAGCAGGGAATAGAGGTGACCGGGCTGGTTGTAGCCGGCGGCGATCAGGCTCTTGCGCATCCGCTCCCGGTCGGCGGAGCCGACGAGCGGCGTGCGGGCCAGCGTGGCGCCGATCCGGCTCAGCAGGCTGCGGCGCTCCGTCTCCGGGGCGGCGGAGGGCGCGGTTCCGGCGCGCAGCCGCTCCAGCCGGGCCAGCAGCCGCTCGCGCAGCGCGCAGGAGCGCAACCCGGCCACCCCGGTCAGGATCATCAGGACGCCGAAGCCGAGAAGGACCGGCTGCGGGATCAGGCCGCCGCTCATGAGGCCGCCGCTCATGACAGGGTCTTCCGGATGAGGAGCTGCATGGAGCCGACGCCGACCAGCAGCAGCCCGCCGGCCACCATCAGCATCGTCTGCCCGCTCGGCTCGTCGATCAGCCGCCACGCGTAGTCGGGGTTCAGCATCGCCATGCCGCCGCCGGCCAGGAAGGGCAGGGCGGCCAGAACGGCGGCGGAGCTGCGCGCCTCCGAGGTCAGGGCGCGGGTGCGCATCTGCACGCGGCGGCGCTGGCGGATCATGTCGGCCAGATTCTCCAGCGGCTCCGTCAGGTTGCCGCCGGTCTCCCGCTGCAGCAGAAGGGTGACGACGAAGAAGCGGAACTCCGGCAGGCGGACGTTGGCGGCGGCGCGGGCCAGCACGGTCTCCAGGTCGATGCCCATGGCCGTCTCGTCGACGATGCGGCGGAACAGCGGGGCGATCGGCTCCGACAGCTCGGTGCCGACCATCCGCAGGCTTTCCGACACCGGGATGCCGGCGCGGGTGGCGCGGACGACGAGGCTGATCGCGTCGGGAAGCTGGTTCATCAGCGCTTCCAGCGTCCTGCGGCGGCTGGCGGCGAAGACGAGGCGCGGGGTGACCAGCAGGGCCACGGCGGCGGCGGTCGTGGCGCCCGCGTCGCCCATCACCGGCCCGCCCAGCCACCAGCACAGGCCCGCGGCGATCACGGCATACAGCAGCGCCCGCCACAGCCGGATGCCCGGCGGCAGATAGACGGTCTGGCGCCGCGCGTAGAAACGCGACATGCGCCGCTTCACCCGGTCGGCGATGGTCAGGGGGCCGGCGCCGGTGATGTCGGGGCTGCCGTCCTCCACCACGGCCCGCGCCTCGGCCGACAGGGCGGCCAGCCGGCGGCGCAGCGCCTTGCGGCGGCGGAACGCGCGCAGGGTGGACAGGGCGAACAGCAGCGTCCCGACGCCGAGGAGGAGGGTGGCGAGCTGAAGGAGGGCCTGGATGCGGTCCATCGCGTGTCCCCTCCCGCTACAGGCCGGTGGTGGCGGTGTTCCAGGCCGCCTCCTGCCCGAAATAGGCCAGCCGGTCGGCGAAGCGCGGGCGCAGGCCGGTGGCGGCATAGCGCCCCTCCAGGATCCCGTCGCGGTTCTCGCCGCGGAACTCGAAGGTGAAGAGGTCCTGGGTCAGGATCACGTCGCCCTCCATGCCGACCAGCTCGGTGACGTGGGTGATGCGGCGCACGCCGTCGCGCATGCGCTGGACCTGGACGATGACGTTGACCGCCCCGGCGATCTGCTGGCGGATGGCGCGGCTGGGCAGGTTCATGCCGGCCATCAGCACCATGTTCTCGACGCGGCTCAGCGCGTCGCGCGGGTTGTTGGCGTGGATGGTCGACATCGACCCGTCATGGCCGGTGTTCATGGCCTGGAGCATGTCGAAGGCCTCCGCCCCGCGCACCTCGCCGATGATGATGCGGTCGGGCCGCATGCGCAGCGCGTTGCGGACGAGGTCGCGCTGCGTCACCTGCCCCTGGCCCTCCAGGTTGGGCGGGCGGGTCTCCAGCCGGACGACGTGAGGCTGCTGGAGCTGGAGTTCGGCGGCGTCCTCGATGGTGATGACGCGCTCCGTCGGCTCGATGGGGCGGGACATGGCGTTGAGCAGCGTCGTCTTGCCCGAGCCGGTGCCGCCGGAGATGATGACGTTCAGCCGGCAGCGACCGATGATCTCCAGCGCGCGGGCCATCGGCTCGGACATGCTGCGGAACTCCACCAGCTCGCGGAAGCCGATGGTGCGGCGGGCGAACTTGCGGATGGAGATGCAGGCGCCGTCGAGCGCCAGCGGCGGCACCACGATGTTGACGCGGCTGCCGTCGGCCAGCCGGGCGTCGACCATCGGGCTGGACTCGTCCACCCGCCGCCCGACCGCCGAGGCGATGCGCTGCGCGATGTTCAGCAGATGCCCGGCGTCGCGGAAGCGCACCGGCATCTCCACCAGCTTGCCGCGCTGCTCGGCGAAGGTGCGGGAGGGGCCGTTGACCATGATGTCGGTGATCGCATCGTCGGCCAGCAGCGGCTCCAGCGGCCCCAGCCCGATCATGTCGTGGACCAGCTCCGTCGCCAGCGTGGCCTGCTCGCGCCCGTTCAACTGGCTGCGGCTGGTGGTGGCAATGTCGTCGATCAGCCGCTCGACCAGCGGGCGCAGCGTCTCCGCCGGCATGTCGGCGATGGTCGCCGGGTCGATGCGGGCCAGCACCTGCGACCGGATGTCGTTCAGGGAGCGGTTGACCGGGCGGACCGCGGCCAGCGGCGGGGCGGGGACCGCCGCCGGTGCGGGGGCCGGGGTGGGCTTCGGCTCCTCGGGCGGCGGGCCGGCCACCGCCAGGGAGGGGGGTGCCGCCTTGCGGCCGAACAGCGTGCTCATCGCCGCACCCAGCGGCGGAACAGGCCGTCCTGGGCGGCGGGCTGGCCGGCGACGTCGGCGCCCAGCCGCTCCATCGCCTCGCGGAAGCGGCGGCAATGGCGGAAGGCCGGCTCGCCGACGCCCGCGGCGACAGCCAGCGGCACCGGGCGGTAGGGCAGGGCGTGTTCCGGCGGCTCGCCCAACGTGCGCATCAGGTCCGCCGCGGGAAGCTCCCCGGGGGCGCCGCGCCGGTTCAGGACGGAGACGAGCCGGCCGCCACCGGCCCGCCGCGCGATGGCGGCGCGCAGCCGCACCAGATCGCGCAGACCGGCGACGCTGGCGTCGCCGACCAGAACCACGATGGAGGCCGCCTCCAGCGCGGCGCGGGCGGCTCCGCCCTGGGCGCGGCCGGCGTCCACGACGACGTAGTTGTGGCGTGCCTGGAGACGGTTCAGCACCGACAGGGCGGCGGTCGGCGCGATGTCGATCACGTCCTCCACCGGCTCCTCCGCCGCCAGGACGGACAGCCGGTCGGAGGCGGCGACCATGGCGCGCTCCATGAACACGTCGTCCACCCGGTCGGGGGCCTCGACCGCCTCGCGCAGCGCCGGCTCGGGCCGCAGGTTGAGGGCCAGCGCCACCGTGCCGTTCTGCAGGTCGAGGTCGACCAGCGCCGTGCGCCCGCGCGCCCCGTCGGCCAGCCAGCAGCCGAGATGCACCGCCACCGTGGTCGTGCCCACGCCGCCGCGCGCGCCGACCACCGCCACCAGCTTGCCCAGCCGGCCCGCCGCCTCGTCCGCCGCGGCGCCGGCGCCAGCGGCGCGCAGCGCCCCCTCCAGCAGGTCGCGGGACAGCGGCTTGAACAGATAGTCGGTGACCCCGATCCGGCGCAGGTCGCGGTAAAGGCCGATGTCGTTGCTGTCGCCGACCGCGATGACCCGCACCGATGGGTCGCAAACCCCGGCCAGCGCCTCCATGGCGGCCAGCGGGTCGGCGACGCCGGACAGATCGACCAGCAGCAGGTCGGTCGAGCGCTGGCGAGCGAGATCGCGGACGGCGCTGCGGATGTCGCCGGTCCGCACCTCGCAGGGCAGCAGGGGCGGGGCCGCGCTGTTCAGCAGGGCGGCGCTGGCCGCGTCGGCGACATAGGCGAGCAGGCGGGGGCCGGTGCCGCGGGCGGCGTCGGCCGGTGACGGCGCGTCGCCGAGGAGGGTGGCGAGCAGGCTCATTGGTCCTCCTGGCTTCCGTTCAGGGCGGGGGACAGCACGAAGGCGCTGGTGCTGTTGCCCTTCACGAAGGGCTTCACCTGGTCGGCGCGGTAGCGCTGGACGGCGCCGGCTATGCGCTGGCCGTCGGCGGGCACGGTCTCCCGGCCCTGCATGAGGTCGCGCGGGTCGGCCAGCATCAGAGCGAGGTTGCGCCGGTTGCTGCAGCCCAGCGCCTCGGTCGGGCTGTTCTGGTACCAGCCGCTGTAGATGTCGCTCCATGCCGCGCAGTCCGGGGCCAGCGCGACGTAGGTGGTCACCTGGAGCGCCGGGGCGCCGGTCTGGTCGGGGGCGAAGGTGACGTTCTCCGGCGGCACACCGGCCGCGCCCAGCAGGGAGGCGACGGCGGACCGCGCCGGGGCGGCCAGCAGCGGACCGGTGACCGTCACGTGGGGGGTGGTGTCGCGGCCGAGCCCGGCCACCGTGCGGGCCACCCGGGCGCGCTCCTCCGCCGCGATGGCGCCGCTGCGCGGGTCGATGGCGAAGGGGACGGCATTGCTGAGCGCCCTCACGGCGGGTACTTGGGCGGTGGGCATCGAAGGGGGCGTCTGTGGCACGGCGCAGCCGCCCAGCAGACCCGTGAGGAGTGGCAGAAGCAGCATCGGCGTTCGCATGGCTCTGGGCATGGCGCTGTGCTCCGCGAAAGGGGTCATTGGAGGCTAAAGCCGGCGTCGCCGTGCAGGCGGGCGGCGCCCGGCCCGATCGCCATCGGGGCGGCGAGCGGGGCGGTGCCGGCCGCGCTGCCGCCGCCCGTCGGGGGCTGCAGGCTCTGGGCGCGGTTCAGGAAGATGCGCTCCACGTCGGTCGCCGCGACGAAGCCGTCGGTCGGGGCGGACAGGGCGTTGGCGGCGGACACCGGACGGACGAGGTAGGGGGTCACGACGATGACCAGCTCCGTCTCGTTGCGGCGGAACTTGCTGGAGTGGAACAGCGCCCCCAGCACCGGTACGTCGCCCAGCCCCGGCACGGCGTCCAGCGTCGCCGTGGTGTTGTTCTGAAGCAGGCCGGCGATGGCGAAGCTCTGCCCGCTGGCCAGCTCGATGGTCGTCTCGGCGCGGCGCACCGACAGGCCGGGGATGCGGATGGAGTCGACCACGACGGCGCCATTGTTGGTCAGTTCGCTGACCTCCGGGCGGACGCGCATGCTGATCTGGCCGCCGCCCAGCACGGTCGGGGTGAAGTCCAGGCTGACGCCGTACTTCTTGAACTGGATGGTGGTGGTGCGGTCGTACTGGGCGACCGGGATGGGGAACTCGCCGCCGGCCAGGAAGCTGGCCGTCTCGCCGGACAGGGCGGTCAGGTTCGGCTCGGCCAGCACGGTGATCAGCCCGTCCTCGGCCAGCGCGTCCACCACCGTGTTGATGTCCACCCGCCCGTTGCTGGAGCGGTAGCTGCCGCCGATGGAGTTGGTGGGAGGGATGGCGCGGATCAGGTTGCCTGCGGCGTCCAGGATGGGCCGTCCGGTGGCGATCCCGAAGGCGAAGGAGCCGATGTTGAACATGCTCTCGAAATTGACGCCCAGCTCCTTGGTCACTTGGCGCGATACCTCGGCGACGCGGACCCGCAGGTTGACCTGGGCGGGGGAGGCGACGGTCAGGCGGTTGGTGACGGTCTGCCCCTGCCCGACGTAGCGTTCGGCCAGCTCGACCATCTGCCGCGCCGTGGCGGGGGAGGAGACGGTGCCGGTCAGCGTGATGCCGTTGCCGTTGCTCTGCACGTCGATGGCGGCGTTGGGTACCTGGGCGACCAGCTTGGACCGCAGGTCGCCGATGGGCATGGTGACGACGACGCTGAAGGAGGCGAGCGGCTTGTTGTCCGCCGACAGGGCGTAGACGCTGGCCCGCCCCGGCGTCTTGGCGACGATGAAGAAGGCCTGCGGGCCGGACGCCTGCACGTCGGCGATCTCCGGGGCGGAGGTGAAGACGCTGGCCGCGGGGGCCGGCAGGTTGACCGGCTGTCCGCCGCCGACCTCCAGCGTGATCTCGCGGGGGCGCTGCTGCGCCTGGACGGGCGACGCGGCCAGCGCCGCGAACAGCCCGGCCAGGAAGGCCGCCCCCATGATCCTGAAGGCCGCGACCCGGCTTGTGGTGTTGATGGTTGCCATCGTCATGATTTCGTCCCCCCAGGGTCGGCGCACCGGTTCAGCGTTCGAGCGTTTCCGTCTTGGAGCCGCGGATGATGAGCAGCGCCGGGCGGCGGGCGGCGGGCGCCTCCGCGCTGTGGGGTGCGGGAAGCTGGCGCAGGGCGGGCGACACGTCCTCGGCCCAAGTCGGGGCCGAGATGGCTTCCGCATCGCCCGTGGCGAGGACGGTCTCGTCGGAAAGCAGGCTGCGCAGCGCCAGTGACAGCTTGCCCATGGCGGCGGCGACGGTGACCGTCTCGCTCTGGCGGGCGGTGACCTCCAGCGTCACGGTGCGGGGGATGCGCCCGTCCGGCCCGTTCTTCGCCATGCCCGCCTCGCCGAGCTGCTGGTCGATGGCGATGACGCGCAGGTTCTGGAGTACGGTTTCGCCGACCGCCCGGCTGCGCAGGTCGCGTCCCGCCTGGGATTCGAAATTCTGGGTCAGGATCAGGTCCACGCGGTCGCCCGGCCAGATCAGCCCGCCGGTCGCGCTGACCGCGTCCACCGCCACCGAGACGGCGCGGCTGCCCGGCGACAGGACGGCGGCGAGGAAGCCGCGCTCCCCCGGCGCGACGATGTGGCCGGCCATGATCGGCTCGCCCGCCGCGAAGGACCGGCGGGTGACGGCGCCGCTGTAGGCGCTTTCGGCCACGCGGCCCCGCACCATGTAGCCGTCCACCAGACGGCCCGGCGGCCAGGCTTCCCAACGCAGATCCTCGGCGCGCAGAAGCATGCCGGTGGAGATCGGGCGGGCGGCGACCAGAACGGAGTCCATCGGCGCCTGGGGCGCCGGGACCGCGACGGCGGCGGTCGGGGCCGGCAGCATCGAGAAGGACACGTAGCCCACCAGCGACAGCCCGACGAGCAGCAGGGACAGGAAAAGCACTCTCAGAACCATGCCGCTCCTCCGGTGGGGTTGGAGAGGGTGAGCAGCCCGCCGGCGGCCAGGGCGACGCCGTAGGGCACGGAATGGCGGGTGGCGATGCGGTGCGCCTCGGCCGCCAGGAGATGGGCCAGGTTGCGGGCCGGGCCGGGCCGGCCGCCGAAGCGGCGCAGCAACCGGCGCGCCGGGCGCGCGTTGCGCAGGGCGAACCATCCGGCGAGATAGAGAAGGGAGAGCACTCCGCCGGCCAGCGCGGTGGCGGTCGCGAAGGGGGCAGCCCGCTCCACCCCGACCAGCAGCAGGATGGCCGAGGCCAGCTTCACGTCCCCGCCACCCAGCCAGCCCCGCCCATGAAGGGCGCACAGGATGAGGAACAGCGTGGCGGCGGCGGCAAGGGTGGCCCAGGGAAAGGGGGCGCCCTGCCACAGGGGAAGCGCGAGACCGAGGCTGGCGAGGAGGATCGACACCGTGTCCGGAATGATGCGCCGGCACAGGTCGTCCGCCGCCGCCCAGCCCAGCGCAAGCCCCGCCATGGGCAGTGCCAAGGAGAGGGGATCGAAGACCGCGATCGTATCCATGGCGGGAGCTTTGCGTGGGAGGGGAGGAGCGGCGTTTACGGAATTTTCGTCGAGGTGCCGCTGACCGTGGAGCCGATGCCGGTGAACAGGGTGCTGACGTTGGTGCCGAAGGTGCGGGCGCCGCCGATGATGACCAGCGCGACGAGCGCCGCCGCCAGACCGTATTCGAGGGCCGTGATGCCCTTGCGATCCTTGGTGGCGGCCTGGGCTGGGGAAATGATGGTGCGGATGTTGGCGAACAGGGTCATTGATTGTCTCCGTTGATAATTGTTATGCGAAGGGTTTTCGCTTCGTCATTGTGAAGCGGAGGGGGCTGATTACTGATTTTCAGGGAATGCACGGCGTCTGTGATTTCAGGATGTCGAAAGCCGGTATTTTAATAAACCTATCGATTGGGGTAGTCCGGCGGGCCGGCATCGTTGTCTTTGCGATCCGTAACGCAACTTTTCGCGCTGCCTTCAGGCAAAGTGCAGGCATCGCCATGTGCAGCGGCGTCGGGTCAAAAAAACGGGAAGGAGAGCGCCGCGCGGGGGCGGGAATGACGATCGGATTGCTTTGAAAGAAAATAATTAGAATTTGAAGTGATTATCGGGCTATGCCGGGATTGTGTGGGTGCCGCGGCGGCCGCTCCCTTCGCGGCGTGCGGAGCATTTGGAGTCCCGACGGTGGTGCGGTCTTCTCCCGAAATGGCGGTGAGCCCTCCGGATGGCGAAGCAGAGTCGGTAGCCGGGTCGGGGTACCCTTTTCCGTCATGCCGAAACCCCCGCACCGGATCGTCCATCCGGGAACGGGGCCGGACGAACGGGGCAAGGGGTTAATCCCGCCGGTCCTACGACCAGTGGCAATAGGTCGCACGTTCGTGATAATGAGAATAACTATCATCCAGGCCGAAGGGCATGGATACTGACCGGCAGGCCCCGCCATGGATTGCCGCCGTGGGCCACCGCCGTCAAGGAGCGAGAGTCAGGATGTCATTGTTCGGCAAATATGTCGCGCCGGCCGCGGCGCTGTCCTCCCTGTTGATCGCTGGCCTGTTGATCACTGGTGGCTCCGGCTTGGCGGCCGATCCGGCGGAGATGCAGAAGGCGGACCTGCAGAAGGCCAAGGCCGAGCTGGGCAAAGCGCTGTTCTTCGACAACAACCTGTCCTCCACGCGCAGCCAGTCCTGCGCGACCTGCCACAACCCGGAATTCGGCTTTGCCGACCCGCGCGGCGCTGCGTCGCTGGGGGCCGACGGCAAGTCGCTGGGCGACCGCAACGCGCCGACCGCCGCCTATGCCCACCTTTCCCCGCGCTTCGGCTTCAAGGCCAACGGGGTTCCCTTCGGCGGGCAGTTCCACGACGGCCGCGCCGCCACCCTCCAGGAGCAGGCCGGCGGCCCGCCGCTGAACCCCGCCGAGATGGCCATGGCCTCCAAGGCGGAGGTGCAGGGGCGGTTGAAAGAGAACGCCGACTACGCGCGGAGCTTCGTCGCCCTCTATGGCGCGGGGGTGCTGGACGACGCCGACCGCGCCTATGACGCGATGACCGACAGCATCGCCGCCTTCGAGACGACCGACGTCTTCTCGCCCTTCGATTCCAAGTACGACCGTTATCTGCGCGGCGAATACAAGATGACCGGCGAGGAGGAGCTGGGGATGACCCTGTTCTTCTCGCAGCAGTTCACCAACTGCAACGTCTGCCACAAGCTGAACGCCATGCCGGCGGCGACGAACGAGGTCTTCACCAACTACGAGTACCACAACATTGGCGTTCCGGTGAACGCGGAGCTGCGGGCGGCCAACGGGGTGGCGGCGACGCATATCGACCGTGGACTGGCCGAGAATCCGGCGCTGAAGGGCCAGAAGGCCCATGAGGGGAAATTCAAGACGCCGACCCTGCGCAACGTCGCGGTCACCGGCCCCTACATGCACAACGGCGTCTTCAAGGACCTGGAGACCGTCGTCCGCTTCTACAACAAGTACAACAGCACCAAGCCGGCAGACCAGATCAACCCGGAGACCGGCAAGCCCTGGGTCAATCCGGAAATCGCCGCCACCGTCTCCATCAAGGAGCTGGAGGAGGGGCCGGCGCTCGACGATCGCCGAATCAAGGCGCTGGTCGCCTTCATGAAGACGCTGACCGACGCCCGCTACGAACCGCTGGTGAAGTGAGCGCGGGCGGGCGGGGCCGCCGCCATGGCCCCGCCGTCGGCCGCAAAATCGGCAATGCGCAGCCTGCTTGGCAATTGCATCTTGACAATGAGAGTGATTAGCGGCGCATGTTGAGAATGCTTCGCACTTTCATGGCTCTGACGCCACCGATCACCGACGCTTGAGGAGACCTTCATGTTCAAGCACGCCTCCGGCTTGGCCGCCGCGGCTCTCATCGCGCTGGCGCCGCTCGCCGCCGACGCCCAGTCGTCCAAGCCCGCCTACAAGGACGTGGTGAAGACCTACGCCGACATCGCCCAGGCCAGCTACGAGGACTCCGCCAGCACCGCCAAGGCGCTGAAGAAGGCCGTCGACGCGCTGGTGGCCAACCCGTCGGAGGCGACGCTGGCCGCCGCCCGCACGGCGTGGCTGAACGCCCGCGTCCCCTACATGCAGACCGAGGCCTTCCGCTTCGGCAACCCGATCGTCGACGAGTGGGAAGGCAAGGTCAACGCTTGGCCGCTCGACGAGGGTCTGATCGACTATGTGGACGACAGCTACGCCGGCGGCGACAGCAACCCGTTCGCCAAGGCCAACGTGATCGCCAACCCGAAGATCAAGGCCGGGGACAAGACCATCGACGCCCGCAAGATCACCAAGGAGCTGCTGGCCGACAAGCTGCATGAGGCCGGCAAGGTCGAGGCCAACGTGGCGACCGGCTACCACGCCGTCGAGTTCCTGCTGTGGGGCCAGGACCTGAACGGCACGGGTCCGGGAGCCGGCGACCGTAAGGCGACCGACTACGCCAAGGGCAAGGACTGCACCAACGGCAATTGCGACCGCCGCGCCCAGTTCCTGACCGTCGCCACCCAGATGCTGGTCGAGGATCTGGAGGAGATGGCCAAGGCCTGGGGCGCCAAGGGCAAGGCCCGCGCGTCCGTCGCCAAGGCCAAGGAGTCGGAGGGCGTCGCCCGCATCCTGACCGGCCTCGGCAGCCTCAGCTACGGCGAGCTGGCCGGCGAGCGCATGAAGCTCGGCCTCATGCTGCACGATCCGGAGGAGGAGCATGACTGCTTCTCCGACAACACCCACAACTCGCACTATTACGACCAGATCGGCATGGTCAACGTCTACAGCGGCCGCTACACCCGCGTGGACGGCAAGGTCGTGACCGGCCCGTCGCTGTCGCAGTATGTCGCCGCCACCGCGCCGGAGGCCGACGCCAAGGTGAAGGAGGCGATGACCGCCACCACCGCCGCGATGAAGGTCATGAAGGACACCGCCGACAGCGGCAAGATGGCCTACGATCAGATGATCGGCACCGACAACGCCGAGGGCAACGCGATCATCGCGACCGCGGTGGACCGTCTGGTCGACCAGAAGAAGGCCCTGGAAGGCGTCGTCGCCGCCCTGGGCGTCTCGGTCGAGCTGGCCGGTTCGGACAGCCTCGACAACCCGTCGGCCGTCGGCAAGTAAGCCGGCGGGCCACGGGTTGCGGTCCCTCTTTCCCGCGTGGGGCGGCGTTGTCCGCTCCCCGCCGACCGCCCGCGCGGGGGAGGGACCGCAGCCCGGCCTTTTCGTCTTTATGAAATGGGGCACTCCGCCCGACCGATGCCCGCCCGACCGATGAAAGCCCGCCTCGCCTTCCTGCTCGCTCTGCTGCCGGCCCTGCCGGCGGCGGGGGGTGACCTCGACGTCCGGATCGGCGAGAAGCTGTTCCGGCGGATGTGGGTCAGCGCCCCGACGGTGACGCACGCCAACGACGGGCTGGGTCCGCTCTACGACGCCCGCTCCTGCGCCGCCTGCCATCCGGCGGCCCGCCAGGGGCGCCCGCCCGATCCCGAGACGTCCGACGACCGCGGCGTCGGCTACGCGCTGAAGCTCAGCGGCGACCCGGTCTACGGGCGGCAGATCCAGACCAACGCGGTGCTCGGCTTCGCCATCGAGGGCAAGCCGTCCCTGAGCTACCGCGAGGAGACGGTGCGATTCCCCGACGGCGACACGGCGACGCTGCGCCGCCCGCTGGTGACCGTCACCGACCTCAATTACGGGCCGCTGGCCGAGGCGACGGCCATCTCCGCCCGCATCGCTCCGTCCGTGCGCGGCATGGGCCTTCTGGAGCGCATCCCCGAGGCCGACATCCTGTCCGGCGCCGATCCGGAGGACCGCGACGGCGACGGCATCGCCGGACGCCCCAACTGGGTGGCGCCGGAGGGCACACGGCAGCTCGGCCGCTTCGGCTGGAAGGCCGTCCACCCGACGCTGCACCGCCAGAATTCGGAGGCCTTCAGCCTCGACATCGGCATGTCGACCCCGGCCTATCCCGAGCCCTGGGGCGACTGCACCCCGGCGCAGACCGAATGCCGGAACGCCCCGCACGGCGATTCCCCGCAGTATGAGGGGTTGGAGATCCCCTCCACGGTGATTGGGCTGATCGACGGCTATCTGCGCACCCTGTCGCCCGACGGCGGGCTGGAGGCGCCGCGCGACACGGCGGGCAGCGCGCTGTTCGCCGCCACCGGCTGCGCGTCCTGCCACCGCCCCTCCTTCACCACGGCGGAGGACGCCGCGCATCCCGTGCTGTCCCGCCGGACGATTTTCCCTTACAGCGACCTGCTTCTCCACGATCTGGGCGAGGATCTGGCCGACGGCGTGGCGATGGGCGAGGCTCGGGGCCGCGACTGGCGCACGACGCCGCTGTGGGGGATGAAGCGGCTGGCAGAGTCCGACGGCAGACTGGCCCTGCTCCACGACGGGCGGGCGCGCAGCGTGACCGAGGCCATCCTGTGGCACGGCGGCGAGGCAGACAGGGCGCGCGGCGCCTTCATGGCCCTGCCGCGCGGCGACCGGGAAACGTTGGTGCGTTTCGTTCTGGGGCTCTAAAGTCCACACGGTTTGAATGGCATAGGTGATGAGATGCAACGCCGCCGCATGATCGGCCTGATGTCGGCCGCCGCCCTGTCGATCCTCCTGCCGGGCAAGCTCGCCCTGGCGGCGCGGGAGCCGGCGGGGGACGCCGCCGTGCTGGGCGGTCTGGTCCGAACCCATGCCCTGCCGCGCTTCGACGCGCTGGCCGGTGCCGCCGGCATCTACGCGGAGCGGCTGGACCAGTTCGCCGCGGCGCCGACCGCGGACGGGCTGGAGAGCTGCCGCGCCGCCCACCGCGCCGTTTACGAGGCCTGGGCCGGCGTCCAGCACCTGCGCGCCGGGCCGCTGTCGATGGAACTGCGCGCCGACCGCATCGCCTTCTGGCCGGAGCGGGCCGGGGTGGTGCAGCGCCAGATCCTCGCCATGCTGAAGAACCGCGATCCGAAGCTGCTGGAGCCGGGCGGGCTGGCCCGCCAGAGCGCCGCGGTGCAGGGGCTGACCGCGCTGGAGCGGCTGCTGTTCGACGAGGGCGTCACCGTCGCGTCGTTCCAGGGGGATGAGGCCGGGCGCTTCCGCGGCGCGCTGGCCGCCGCGGTGGCGCAGAACGTCCTCGCCATCACCCGCGAGGTCCGCGACGGCTGGAAGGCCCTGGAGGCGCCGCTGACCGCCGGGGAGCAGACCGCGCTCGGCCCCGACGCCGGGTCGGCGGTCAACGTCCTCTTCACCGGGTCGCTCACCGCCCTGCAGGTGGTCGCCGACCAGAAGCTGCTGGCGCCGCTCGGCCCCAACACCGGGGAGGCCAAGCCGGCGGTAGCCGAGGCGCTGCGCAGCGGCCAGTCGGCGCGCAACGTCCGCATCAACCTGGAGGCGCTGCGCGCCCTGCTGCTGGGCGAGGGCGGCGGTCCCGGCCTGACCACGCTGCTGCCCGCCGGCGACCCCGGCGCGCAGGCCCGCCGCGCGCTGGAGGAGGGCTTCACCGCCGCGGTCCGCGCCGCCGAGGCGATCCCCACGCCGATCAACGTCGCCGTCGCCGATCCGGCCAAGCGTAAGACCGTGGAAGCCACCCTGCAACGGGCCAAGGACCTGCGCAACCTGCTGACCGGCACCGTCGCGCCGCTGCTGGACATCAGCATCGGCTTCAACGAACTGGATGGAGACTGAGCGATGGACGCGACCCGCCGGGGCACCCTGCTGCTGATTGGCGGCGGCCTGCTTGGAGGAGGGCTGCTTGGTGCCCTCCTGGGGCCGGCGCGGGCGGAGACCGCGGGGGGCACGCTGTTCCTCAACGCCTACGCCACCGCCGCGGCTTCGCCGGACTATGGCGTGGCGGCGCTGGACGGGGCGGGCGGCGTGCGCTTCACCACCCCGACGCCGGGCCGCGCCCACGGCATCGTCGTCCACCCGACCCGGGCCGAGGCGGTCGCCTTCGCCCGCCGTCCGGGGCGCTGGTTCATGCCGCTGTCGTTGGTTGACGGGCACCCGGGGCCGGTGATCCGCGCGCCGGACGACCGCCGCTTCACCGGCCATGGCGCCTTCTCCACCGACGGGCGACTGCTCTACGTGGCGGAGGACGACGTGCCGCGCGAGACCGGGTCGATCGGCGTCTACGACGCGATGGACGGCTACCGCCGCGTCGGCGCGATGCCGACCCACGGGCTGGGGCCGCACGAGCTTCTGATGATCGCGGACGGCACGGTCCTGGCGGTCGGCAACGGCGGCGTCATCACCCACCCGGACACCGGCCGGGCCAAGCTGAACCTGGACGAGATGGACTCCTCGATCACCTACGTCGAGGTGGCGAGCGGGAAACTGCTCGATCAGGTGCGCCTGCCGGAGGAGCATGCGAATCTCGGCATCCGCCACATCGCCGCCCTGGCCGACGGCGGCATCGCCTTCGGCGCGCAGGACGAGCGGCCCGTCGGCATGCTCCAGCCGCTGACCGGCACGCACCGTCCGGGCGGCGGCGCGGTGCGCCTGTTCGAGACGCCGGACGACGAGCTGTCCCGGTTCGAGGGCTACATCGGCAGCGTCGCCGCCGACAAGGGCAAGGTCGCGGCCAGCTCGCCCAAGGGCGGCATCATCGGGCTGTGGGACGACGCCACCGGTGCGTGGCTGGGGTCGGCGGCGCTGCCCGACGGCTGCGGCATTGCCCCGGACGGCGACGGCTTCCTGGCGAGCAGCGGGCTGGGCAATCTCCGGACGGTCGGCGCGGCGCCGGACCTGCCGGGCGACGGCCTGCGGCTCGCCGACTTCCGCTGGGACAATCACATGACTCGTTTTGCCACATGACTCGTTTTGCCGCATGACGCGCCGTCCGTAAGGTCTTCTATGAAAAAGCGCCGGGCGGCGGCCTGTACGGTGGCCCGCCGCCCGCGGTGCTGGTAGGCTTGGGAACACTGCCGCCAAGACACTGCCGCCGGACGCCATGATCGTTGATGAATATCTGGGGTTTCGCGCCGGGGACGAGGTTCTCGACCTTGCGGAGCTGACCGCCGGAACCGCGCGCATCAAGGAACTTCACCTCGTGCCCAGCGACTGGGCGAACGGGCCGACCGTCATCGCCGTGATGGTCAACGGCGCCGAGCGTTACGTCATCCAACTCAAGAAGGTGCACGCCCACGGCGCGGAAGAGCCGGAGGTGCGGGGGCGCCGCGTGGTCCCCCTGCGCCGCAGCCCCCATTGATCCTCTTCCCCGGTCCGGAGGCTTCCATCGTGATGCGTGACTTCTGCCGGCCCGGACGGTCGGCGCTGGTGGCGGCGGAGGCCGCGGTGGCCACCTCGCACCCGCTGGCGAGCGCGGCGGCCCTTGAGATCCTGGCGGCGGGCGGCAACGCCGTGGACGCGGCCATCGCCGCCGTCGCGGTGCAATGCGTGGTCGAGCCGCACATGACCGGCATCGGCGGCGATGCATTCGCCCTCTACGCCCCGGCGAACGGGGCGGTGGTCGCCCTGAACGGCAGCGGACGCGCGCCCGCCGCCGCGAGCGTTGAGCGTCTGGCCGAGCTGGGCGTCACCGGCGAGATCCCGCGCCACGGCGCCCACGCGGTCACCGTGCCGGGCGCCGTCGCCGCCTGGACGCGGCTGCACGCCGACCACGGGCGGCTTCCGCTCGACCGGATCTTCCTCCGCGCCATCCGTTACGCCGAGGAGGGCTACGGCGTCTCCCCGCGGGTGGCCCGGGATTGGGCGGCGGCGGTCCCCCTTCTGGCGGCGGACGAGGGCTGCCGCGCCGTCTTCCTGCCCGGTGGCCGCGCCCCGCGCGCCGGGGAACGCCATGCCCAGCCCTTGCTCGGCCAGCGGCTGCGCGACATCGCGGCGCACGGGGCGGCCGCCTTCTACACGGGGGCGACGGCGGAGTCGCTGGTCGGCTTCCTGCGCGCCCGCGGCGGGTTGCACACGCTGGACGACTTCGTGGCGGCGCAGGACGGGGCGGAGTATGTGACGCCCATCGCGACCGACTACCGCGGCTATGAGATTCTCGAGTGCCCGCCGAACGGCCAGGGCCTCGCCGCGCTGATGATCCTGAACGCGCTGGGCGGCTTCGATCTGTCGCCGTCGGTCGGCGACGCGGACCGCCACCATCTGCACGCCGAGGCGACCAAGCTCGCCTACCACCACCGCGATGTTCTGGTGGGGGAGGGCGGATCGGACGCCGTCGCGGCGCTGCTGTCGGCGGAGGCGACGGCGGCGCTGCGCCGCCGCATCGACCCGGCCCGCGCCCAGGCCCCCGCGCTGTGGACGGAAGCGGAGCACAAGGACACGGTCTGCCTCAGCGTCGTCGACCGCGACGGCAACGCCATTTCCTTCATCAACTCGATCTTCCACAGCTTCGGCAGCGTGCAACTCGACCCGGCGACCGGCGTCCTCCTGCACAGCCGCGGCACCTCCTTCCGCCTGACCGAGGGGCACCCCAACGCCCTGGCGCCACGGCGCCGCCCGCTGCACACCATCATCCCCGGCCTGATCCGCAAGGACGGGCGCGCGGTCTGCCCCTTCGGCGTGATGGGCGGCCATTATCAGGCGGCCGGGCACGGTGCCTTCGTGTCGGCGGTGATCGACCGTGGGCTGGACGTCCAGACCGCCATCGACCAGCCGCGCAGCTTCGCCTTCAACGGCATGCTGGAGATCGAGCCCACCGTGGCGGAGGACACTGCGGCGGAGCTGGCGCGCCGCGGCCACGCGGTGCTCCGCCGGGACGAGCCGATGGGCGGCGGACAGGCGATCTGGATCGACCACGCGGCCGGCCTGCTGATCGCCGGTTCGGACCACCGCAAGGACGGCTGCGCCCTAGGGTTTTGATGGGGACCTCTTGGGAGGGGCGGTTGCGCCGCCCCCCTCGCGTCAGGCGCCCACCACCGGTTCCACCGCCGCGGCGATGGACAGCAGGCGCCGGTCGGCCCCCGCAGCACCCACCAGCATCAGGCCGCTGGGCAGGTCGCCGGCGCGCTGCATCGGCAGGCTGATGGCGCAGCGGTCCAGAAAATTGAACAGCGCGCAGTTGCGCAGCAGCAGCAGGTTCAGCCGTGCGAACTCCGCATCATCGGCGAAGGCGTCGATGCACGGCGCCAGCAGCGGCACGGTCGGCATCAGCAGCGCGTCGTAGTCCGCCGTGGTCCGGTCGGTGCGGGCGATCAGGTCGGCGCGGCGCTGCGTGACCTCGATGTAATCGGCGGCGCTCATGGTCCGGCCGCGCTCGATCCGCACGCGGACGCGGGGATCGTAGAGGTCGCCCTTCTCCGCCAGCAGGTCGCGGTGCCAGTGGGCCGCCTCCGCCGCGGGCAGGCCGCCCTTGGCGTTGGCCGGGCCGACTTCCGCCAACTCCGCCATGGGGATGTCGACGATGCGCGCCCCGGCCTCGGACAGGCGGCGGCAGGCGGCGTCGAAGGCGGCGGCCACCGCGTCCTCCATGCCATCCAGGACCACGGTTTGCGGCACGGCGAAGCGCAGCCCGGCCAGCCCGACCGCCGGCGGCACCCACTCCGCCTCGCCGGCCAGCAAGGCGTCGGCGATGGCGCAGCACTCCACCGTCCGGGCGAGCGGCCCGATGGAATCCAGCGACCAGGACAGCGGCAGGGCGCCGCGCAGCGACACCCGGCGCTGCGTCGGCTTGAAGCCGACGATGCCGCAGAGCGCCGCCGGGATGCGGATCGATCCGCCGGTGTCGGTGCCCAGCGCCAGCGGGACATGGCCGGCCGCCACCGACACCCCGGCGCCCGATGACGAGCCGCCGGGAATGCGCGCGGGATCGGCGGGGTTGCCGGGGGTGCCGTAATGCGGGTTGATGCCGACGCCGGAGAAGGCGAACTCCGTCATGTTGGTCCGCCCCACCACCACCGCCCCGGCGGCGCGCAGCCGGGCCACCGCGTCGGCGTCGCGGCTGGCCGGAACGGCGCCTTCCAGCGCCCGCGACCCGGCCCGCGTGACGTGCCCGGCCTCGTCGAACAGGTCCTTGACCGAGACCGGCAGCCCGGCCAGCGGGGAGGGGCGCGGCCCGGCCCGGCGCAGCAGGTCCTGGGCGTCCGCCGCCGCGCGGGCCGGCTCGGCGTGCAGGGCGGTGTAGGTCTTGCGCGCCTCCTCGCCGCCGGCCGCGATGGCGGCGAGGGCGGCGTCGACGAGCTGGCGGCTGGTGGTGGTGCCGTCGTCGAGCCGGCGGGACAGGGTGGCGATGGTGGGCGTCGTCATGGCGGGAACCGACCGGGTTTGAAGGAGGGAAGGGGTGTCAGGCGTCGCCGGCCAGGGCGCGCAGCTCGGCCAGCCGGGCGGGGGCCAGCGGGATGCCGTCGCGCAGGGTGCGGGCGCGGCGGGCGTAGCGGCGCTCGCCCGGCATGCGGTCCTGCCCCGCCTCCTTGACGTTCCCGATGAGGCCGGCGACGCGGTCGGCAAAGGCGCCGGTCCCGCCGCGCTCCGGGTCGATGACGATGAAGAGCTGGCCGGTGCAGGGCGTCTCGGCGCCGGGATGGGCCGACCAATCGACCTCGCGCGAGTATTTGCCGCCGGTCAGCGCCGCCGCCAGCACCTCGATCATGAAGGCGATGGAGCCGCCCTTGTGGCCGCCGAAGGGCAGCAGGGCGCCGCCGTCGAGAACGGCCTTGGGGTCGGTGGTCGGCTTGCCGTCGCGGTCCACGCCGGAGCCGGCGGGGATGGTGTGCCCCTCGCGCGCTGCGATGCGCACGTCGCCGTTGGCCATGGAGCTGGCCGCCTGGTCGAACACCATCGGGTCGCCGCCAGCCACCGGGGTGGCGAAGGCCATCGGGTTGGTGCCGTAGACGGCGGCCTTGCCGCCCGGCGGGACGACGCAGGCGAAGCTGTTGACGAAGGAGAGCGCGACCAGCCCCTCCCGCGCGAAGGGCTCGACGTCCGGCCACAGGGCGCTGAAATGGTGGGAGTTGCGGATCGCCATCACGGCGACGCCGTTGTCGCGCACCATCTCCAGGAAACGGTCGCGGGCGGCCAGGAAGGCGGGCTGGGTGAAGCCATTGGCGGCATCGACGCGCAGGAAGGCGGGACCGGCCTCCTCCACCGTCGGTTCGGCCCGCCCGTTCACCCATCCGCTCTTCAGCGAGCCCACATAGCCGGGGATGCGGAACACGCCGTGGCTGGTGGAGCCGTCGCGCTCGCAGGACGCGCAGTTCTCCGCCAGGATCGCCGCCACCCGCTCCGACGCACCGTGGCGCCGGAAGATGCGCTCCAGAAGGGCCACCAGATCGGCGAAGGCGACGGGAGTCGCGGTGTCCGCGGTCTGGGCGAAGGCCGCGGCGGCGCGGCGGCTGGGGGTCTCGTCACTCATGCTCGTCCCTTCCGGTTCTCGTGCTCTTTGTCTTTGTGCTTGTCTTGCGGGCGCTCCGGACTCTTACCGGTCCACCGGTCGCCGGGCGCACCATAGCGCGTGGCGGCGGCGCGGGTGAAAGGGAATGGCATCCGAGCGTCCGCAATCGTTCTGCGGGGCGTGGGATTGAAGGGCAGGCTTCGTTTGTAGTCCTGAATGTGCGTAAGTATAACCAACTGACTTTGTTGGCGAATCGGACGGCGACGGGAACCATGTCGCCGCCGGGACCGTTGTCTGGGAGACTGCCGGCCAACGGCGCATCCGCTGGTCGTCACGGTGCTCCGGCACGGAGGAGCGGCAAATTGCCGCGTTCATCGCCACGCGGGCGTGAAAGCGCGCGGAATCAGCCCTGCCATGCTTCCGGTGGGTGTTGACGGGCAGATGTTGCGGTGCACAATAAGCAATGAACCGGACGAGCATTATAAAATGCTTGTTCTGGATCAAGGTCACGGGCCTGCGTTCCTGTCAAACAGACGGGGACACTGCAGACGCCGGTTGCCGCGGTTGAGTGTTTTGTAGAGGGGCTACGATGCGCGATCATTCCAGCCGTCACGGTGATTCCGGTTTCGACGCCGGGGTTCTCTGGGGAACCTCCATCGCTGGCATCGCTCTGTCCGGCCTCATGGCGTTCACCTGGAATCCCGCGGACGCGTCCTCGTCCGGGCCGGCCTCGGCCATCATCGATCGCGGCGCCCACCAGCTCGAACACGCCGCCTGCACGGAGGCGCTGTCCACCCTGCTGGCCCGCTTCCGCGACAACCCGGACGTTCTCTGGATTTGGGTGGAGCAGAGCGTTCCGACGGGCCATGGGCTGGTCGTGCGGACCAAGGCCACCTCGGTGTCGCCCGATGCGCCGCGGCCCTACGCCTTCCGTCCCAACGCCGCCGTGAATCCGGAGCAGGCCTGCGGCTTCTCCAGCAATTCGGTTCACGCCCTGTCGATGGGCGGCATCGCCCAGCCCTATGAAGTGACCGCTCCCGATCCCTGGAGCGTGGCCGGCGGCCCGTAAGGGACTGCGCGGAAAACGGCGTCAGGCCCGGGTGGCCCGCCGGATCCTCTTCTGGACATACATGGCGGCGTCGGCGGCGCGCAGCGCGTGGTCGGGCGTCGTGGTGCCGGGGTCGGCGCTGACCACACCGACGCTCGCCCCCGGATAGTCGAAGGCGCAGCTGTCCAGGCGGTAGGTGCCGCGGATCAGCGGCTCCACCCGCTCGCGCAGAGCGTCGGCGGCGTCATCCCCCTCGGCGCCGGGCGTAGCCCCCATGCCGACGATGATGAACTCGTCGCCGCCCAGCCGGCCCAGCGTGTCGCCCGCCCGCAGCCCAGTGCCGATGCGCCGCCCCACCTCGGTCAGGAACGCATCGCCCGCCTCGTGCCCGTGGGTGTCGTTGATGGCCTTGAAGCCGTCCAGGTCGATGAAGCCGATCAGCACGCTCTGGCCGGCCCGCTCGGCCATGGCGAACAGCCGGTGCAACTCCGCGACCACGGCGCGCCGGTTCGGCAGACCGGTCAGCGCGTCGGTGTAGGAATAGGATTCCAGCGCCGCGTTCAATTCCCGGAACTGGGTCAGGAGTTGTTCGCGCTGGATGTGAAGGGCGATCAGCGAGGCGAACAGGCGCAGCACCTGCTCTCCCTTGGGCGTCAGCGGCTTTTGCTCCGAGCTGGCGGCGCAGAGCGTGCCGAACAGGCTGCCGTCGTCGAGATGGACGGGCGTGCTGACATAGGTGCGGATGCCCAGCGCAGCCGCCGCCTCGGAGTCGCCCCAGCAGTTGGGCACGTCGTCGGTGTAGAGCTTCCCTTCGTCGAGCGCCCGCTTGCACAGCGTGCCCTCCCACGGAACGGCCAGCCCTTCAGGAATGGTCAGGGTTTTGGTGTTGCAGGAGAAGAGAATGCGCTGGATGCCGTGTTCCAGCTCGATCCGGGTGAGGTAGGTGGCCTCCAGCTCCGTCACCAGCTCCAGAAGCGACAGCAGGGGCCGGGTCAGCTCCTCCACCGTCTTCGCCGACGAAAGGGTGTCTGTAAGTTGTGCAAACAGTTCGTCGGCCATGCGGTCAATCACTCTAAAATCAAGCGCTCAAACCCGCATCGCGTGCGGGAACGCAGTTTCATGTCCATTCACGGGAATTTTTATCAAACATCATACTAACGAATGGCCTATGGTGAGGCAACGAAGGAATGATTTCACGCCTATGACGGTGCCGCCGGGTCCTGTGGGGGCTTGGTGCCGAAAAAATCCGCATGGTGGCGTTTGACCGGGCAGGCCGCCGCGGAGTAACCCTTGCCGCGCAACCACCGATACGGGAACCGCAGTTCATGACAGCCCCGCGCGACCGGGTGCTGGACGTCCACGACCGTCCGCCCCCGGCCACCTTTTTCCTGCTCAGCCTCCAGCACCTGTTCGCCATGTTCGGCGCCAACGTGCTGGTGCCGATCCTCACCGGTCTCGACCCGTCGGTGGCGCTCGTCACCAGCGGTCTGGGCACCCTGATCTATCTGGCCTTCACCAAATGGCGGCTGCCCGCCTATCTGGGCTCCTCCTTCGCCTTCATCGGCCCGATCGTCGCCGCCACCCAGATCGGCGGGACCGGCGGCGCGCTGGTCGGGGCCTGTGCGGCGGGGGCGGTCTATGTGGCGGTCGCCCTGCTGATCCGCGCCTTCGGCGTGCGCTGGCTGCTGGCCATCCTGCCGCCCATCGTCGTCGGGCCGGTGATCGTGGTGATCGGCCTCGGCCTCGCCTCGGTCGCCGTGGGCATGGCCCAGAACACCGCCGGCGGCGGCGAGTACAGCCTGCCGCACTTCCTGCTGGCGCTGGCGACGCTGGGCAGCATTTTCCTCTACTCCATCGTGCTGCGCGGCTTCTTCACGGTGGTGCCGATCCTGCTGGGCATCCTGACCGGCTATGCGCTGGGCGTGGTCTTCGGCATGGTGGACTTCGGACCGGTCGCCGCGGCGCCCTTCCTGCGGATGCCCGACTTCCACCTGCTGTTCTCCGGCATGAAGGAGGGCGTCTCGGCCTGGGCGATGATCCTGCTGGTGGCGCCGGTGGCGCTGGTCACCATCGCCGAGCACATCGGCGGGCAGATCGTGCTGAGCCGCGTCGTCGGCCGCAACTTCATCGCCGATCCGGGCCTGCACCGCTCGGTGTTCGGCGACGGGGTGGCAACCATGGTGGCGGGCGCGCTGGGCGGTCCCCCGGCGACGACCTACGGTGAGAACATCGGCGTGCTGGCGGTGACCCGCGTGTTCAGCGTCTGGGTGATCGGCGGGGCGGCGACGCTCGCCATCATCCTGGGCTTCGTGGGCAAGCTGTCGGCTTTCCTGTCCAGCATCCCCACGGCGGTGATGGGCGGCGTGTCCATCGCCCTGTTCGGCGTCATCGCGTCCTCGGGCATCCGCACGCTGATCGAGGGCAAGGTGGATCTGGGCGACAAGCGCAACCTGCTGATCTCCTCGACCATCCTGGTGATCGGCATCGGCGGGGCGTCGCTGAAGTTCGGCGACGGCGGCTTCGTCGTCTCATCGATGGCGCTGGCGGCGCTGATGGGCGTCGTCCTGAACGCAGTCCTGCCGGGCCGCGGCACTGGCGGCGACGCTGAGGCCATCCTGTCCTCCGACCACATCTGAGCAACCGGGTCGCGGCCGGCCAAGGCGGAGTCCCCCTGGGGGCTCCGCCTTTTTTATTCCCCAGCCCTCTTATTCCCCGGCCCTTTTATTCCTCGTTTTGGCCCATCAGGATCGCGTCGATTCGCCCGACCAGTTCGTCGATCCGATAGGGCTTCGCCAGCACCGGGATGCCGGTGGCGCGGGCGATGTCCTCGCTGTAGCCGGTCGCCAGGATGACCGGCAGGCTGGGTCGCCGCTCGCGGGCTTCGCGGGCTAGGTCGATGCCGCTCATCCCACCGGGCATCACCACGTCGCTCAGCAGCACGTCGACCCCGTCGTCCGACAGGTGGGGCAGCGCTTCCTCCGCAGTGGCTGCGGAGAGCACGGCGAACCCGGCGTCCTCCAGCGCCGTGCTGACGGTCATGGCGACGATGGGATCGTCCTCCACCACGAGGACGCGGCCATGGCGCCGCGCGCCAACCGACGGCGGCACGATGGCGGCGGGCAGGGCGGGCTCCACCGCCGGAGTCACGGCGGAGCGGCGGAGCAGAAGATGCACCGTCGTGCCGCGGTCCGGCGCGCTGTCGATCCAGGCGGTGCCGCCGGCTTGCCGGGCGAGGCCGTAGACCTGGGCCAGCCCCAGCCCCGTCCCCTTACCGAGGTCCTTCGTCGTGAAGAACGGCTCGAAGGCGCGGGCTGCCACCGCGGCGGGCATGCCGCAGCCGGTGTCCGACATGGACAGGTGCAGGAATTCGCCCTCCACCCCCCGCGGATCGCCCGGAGGAAACACCGTGTTGACCGCCTCCACCGTCAGCCGCCCGCCCGACGGCATGGCGTCGCGCGCGTTGACGGCGAGGTTGATGACCGCCAGCTCGAACTGGGTCGGGTCCACCTCGACGTGCCAGAGATCGTCGCCAAGGCGGAGATCCAGCGCGATGTCGGCGCGCAGCGCCCGTTCCAGCAGGGCCGACATGGCGAGCATCCGGTCACGCACGCCGATGGATTCCGGGCGCAGGCTGTCGCGCCGGGCGAAGGCCATGAGCTGCTGCACCAGTTTGGCCCCGCGCCCCACCGCCTGCTGCCCGGCGTCGATCAGGGCGTGGACCTGCGGCTCCTCCGTGCGGCGCCCGATCATCGACAGGCATCCTTCCAGCGCCTGGAGCAGATTGTTGAAGTCGTGAGCCACGCCGCCGGTCAACTGGCCGACCGCCTCCATCTTCTGGGCTTGGCGAAGCTGCTCCTCGGTCTGCCGCAGGGCGGCGTCGGCCTCCTTCTGGGCGGTGATGTCGCGGCCCACGGCGTGGATGAAGCGGTCGTCCGGCACGGCGACCCAGGACAGCCAGAGATAACGCCCGTCCTTGTGGCGGTAGCGGTTCTCGAAGCGCGGCGTGATGTGCCCGGCGCCCAGCCGTGCCGCTTCGGCCCGCGTGCGCTCCAGATCGTCCGGATGCACGAAGTCCAAGAAGTTGCGCGTCGCCAGCTCCCCCTCCGACCAGCCCAGCAGGCTGGTCCAGGCCGGGTTCACCGCGCTGATGGCGCCGTCGAAGCGCGCCACCAGCATGACATCGGTGGACAGGCGCCACATGCGGTCGCGGTCGGCGGTGCGTTCGGCGACGCGCTGCTCCAGCGTGGCGTTCAGGTCGCGCAGCGCGTCCTCGGCCCGCTTGGCCTCGGTAACGTCGCTGCCTTCGCAGAAGATCCCGGTCACCCGCCCGTCGGCGTCCTTGATCGGCTGGTAGATGAAGGTGATGAAGCGTACCTCGACGGGCGCGCCGGGTTGGCGGACGACCCGCACCGGCAGGGCGTGCCCGACGAAGGGCTTCCCGCTGTCGTAGACGCGGCCCAGCAGCTCGAAGAAGCCCTGCCCGGCGACCTCCGGCATGGCCTCGTGCACCGGCTTGCCGATCAGGGGGCGGTCGCCGACCAGTTGCCGGTAGGAGTCGTTGGCCAGTTCGAACACATGGTCCGGGCCGCGCAGCACACACATGAAGTTGGGCGCCTGCCGGAACAGGGTGCGCATCTGCTCCCCCTCCGCGGCCAGCCGGGCGTTGGCGCGGCGCAGCGATTCCTCTGCCTGGGCGCGCTCCAGCGCCGACCATGTGCGCTCCGCCACCTCCTCGACCAGCCGGACCTCGTCCGGGTGCCAGCGCCGGGGCTTCCGGTCGTGGACGTAGAGGGCGGCGACCATTCGCCCGTTCTTGACCAGGCTAGCGGTGACGGCGGAGGCGATGTTCAGCGCCGCAAAGGCGGCTTGGCGGTCCGGCGCGGCGAAGCGCGGGTCCGTTGCTGTGTCGTGGATGGTCAGCGTCCCGCCGCCGCGCAGCGTGTCCAGAAGTTCCGGTCCGAAGCTCAGCAGGTCATGGGTGCCGGCCTGATGATCGACGCTGCCATCGGTCCAGTTCCGCTCCGTCGTGAAAAAGCGCGCGGTCTCGTCCATCACGCCGTAACCGACGCGGCTGGCTCCCAGGTGGCGACCCAGGGCTTCCGCCGCCGCCGCCGCCACCGCGAAGGGGTCGGAGAGCTGGCGCAGCCGGGCCTCCAGCTTCAGGTGGAAGTCGGTGCGCCGAGTGGCGAGCACTTGCCCGGTCGTCTCGATGGCGGCGCAGAACATGCCGGGGATGCGCCCGTCCTCGCCGCGCACCGGGGTGTAGGAGAAGGTGAACCAGGCATCCTCGCGGAACCCCCGGCGCTCCATCGGGATCAGCAGATCCTCGTACCAGGACGCCTCGCCGGCCAGCGTGCGGTCGACCAGCGGCTTGATCTGGTGCCAGATGTCCCACCACACCTCGGCGAAGGGGCGGCCGAGCGCCTCCGGGTGCTTGGCCCCGAAGATCGGCACATAGCCGTCGTTGTAGAGGAAGGCCAACTCGGGCCCCCAGGCCACGAACATCGCCTGTCGGGAGGAGAGGACGACGCTGACGATGGTGCGCAGGCTCTGCGGCCAGCCCTCCGGCGGGCCGAGCGCCGTGGATGCCCAGTCGTGGGAGCGCATCCGCTCTCCCATTTCGCCCCCGCCGGACAGGAAATCCAAGTTGCCGCCAATCACCGGCAGGTCGGTCATACGCCGGCTCCGTGACTTTTACGCGGAATTCGGGTGGTTGCTTTGGGGATGCTATCGTCGGTCGTGGCTTTCATCGAGCTTTCGGGCCGAAGCGAAGTTGCGTCTGGTGTCTTAACACATGACGCCCGGAAAGATAGCCCGTCGAAGGGCGGTCTTCCCTAACCGTTCCGGCTGATGCGACCTCCGCGCCACGGTGCGGAGGCCGCCGGGTAGGCTCCGGCTACTCCGCCGCGAAGCCCTGTGCCTGAAGTTGCCAGAGAGAGTTGAACAGCCCGCCGCGCCGCCGCAGCTCCGTGGGGTGGCCGTCCTCGGCGATGCGGCCGTCCATCAGAACCAGCACGCGATCGAAGGCCGACACGGTGGACAGGCGGTGGGCCACCGCGACCACCGTCCGCCCCTGGGCCAGATCGGCCAGCGCCGCCTGGATCTCCTGCTCCGACTGGGTGTCGAGCGCGGAGGTCGCCTCGTCGAGGATCAGGATCGGCGCGTTCTTCAGGAAGGCGCGGGCGATGCCTAGCCGCTGCCGCTGCCCGCCCGACAGCCGCACGCCGCGTTCGCCGACCAGCGTGCCGTAGCCCTCCGGCAACTGCCGGATGAAGCCGTCGCAGAAGGCGTGGCGGGCGGCCTCGAACACCTCCTCGTCGCTGGCGTCGGGGCGGCCGTAGCGGATGTTCTCCAGGATCGGGCGGTGGAACAGAGCGATGTCCTGGGGCACCACGGCGATCTTGGCGCGCAGGTCGTCCTGGGCGAGCGCGGTCAGCGGCTGCCCGTCGATGAGGATGTCGCCGCGCTGCACGTCGTCCAGCCGCTGGATCAGGCTGATGATGGTGGACTTGCCGGCTCCCGACGGCCCGACCAGCCCGACCTTCTGCCCGGCCGGGATGGTCAGGCTGAAATCCTCCAGCACCTTGCGCCCTTCGGGATAGCGGTAGGAGACCCGCTCGAACGCGATGGCACCGCCGCCGGGCGTGGCGGGCTGCGCCGGCACGGGGTCGAGCACGTCGTGCGGGCGGGCGATCACCCGCAGGCTCTCGTCGATGGCACTGACCTGCTGGGTCGCGGTGACCAGCGCGAAGGCGAGGTCGCGGGAGCCATGCAGGATGCGGAAGGTCAGGGCGCTGACGATCACCACGTCGCCGGTCGTGATTGTCCCGTCCCGCCACAGCAGCAGCGCCCACAGCAGCATAGACCCGGCCATCACCCACAGGCAGACGTCATGGACGACGCGGGTCTTCTCCAGATGCATCCAACTGCGGCGGTGCGCCCCGGCCTCGACCGTGAAGGCCTGCCGCAGGCGCTCGCGCTCCCGCCCTCGGGCGGAGAAGGCCTTCACCGTCCAGACGTTGGACACGACATCAACCAACTCGCCGTTGGTGCGGGCGGACTGTTCGGCGAAGGCGTGGTGCACCGTCCGCCCGCGCAGCCCCAGCCCGACGATGGCGACGGCGACCACCACGGCGAACATCACCAGCGCCGCCGCCATGCCCCAATGGATGGTCAGCAGCACCAGCACCGCCCCCAGAAAATCGGTGACCGGCGGGACGATGCTCCAGGTCAGGGTGCGGAAGATGGTGGTGGCGGCGTTCTCGGTGGCGGCGATGCGGTTGCCCAGCGACCCGGCCAGATGCGTCGAGAAGTAGCGCATCGAATGGCCGGTCAGGTGCCGGAACAGGTCCAGCCGCATGTCGACGCCGGTCGCCAGCACGGTCCGGCAGCCGAGCCAGCCGCCCAGCCGCCACAGCACGTTTTCCGCCGCGATGAAGCCCAGGAACAGGCCGAGCGGAGTCCACACGTCCGCCGCCGCCCGGTCGGGGGAGGCCATGGCATCGATCAGCAGCTTCATCCCGTACTGCACGGCGACCGCGCAGCCCGCCGCCGCCACGATCACCGAGAACAGCCCGCCGAACGACCAGGGCCGCCGCCGGATGTAGCGCAGCAGGAAGCGGCCGGGACGGTTCGGGATGGTGTCCTTGCTCGAACCGCTCATTGAGCCGCCTGATACTGCGGCTGGCCGAGCAGCGCGCCGACGCGGGCCTGCGCGCGCTCCAGGGCGGCGGCCAGCGGTTGGTGGAGGCAACGCCCGCCATCCTCGTCGCACAGGCCGTAGAGGCCGGTCTCGCAATGGCGGTCGTTGGCCCAGCCGGGATAGTCGAGGATCGGGTAGAGGCAGACGCCCTCCACCGGCACATCGGCCTTCAAGGCCGCGATCACCTCCCCCGTCACATAGTCGAGCCAGGGCACGCGGGCGTCTCCCTCGGCCCCGGTCTCGGCCACCAGGACCGGGCGGCCGTAACGCCGGTGCACCTCAGCCAGGATGTCGGCGAAGGGGCGGTAGCGCGGGTCGTCGCGTCCGATGGTGCCGCCCTTCAGGAACCACTGGTTGTCGGAGTAGTAGTTGACCCCGATCACGTCCAGATACTCCGGCTTGCCGCCCAGCCCCGGCCAGGCGTAGCCACCGATCATGTCCCACGCCTCGTATTGAGCCAGCCTGGCCTCCTCCGCAGCTCCGGCGTCGCCCTTGCGGTCGGGGCGTGGCAGCACATTGATGACCGGATCGACCTGGACAATGCGGGCGCGCGGGTCGGTGGCGCGGATCGCGTCGATGGCCGCGATGCTGGCGCGGACGAGCTGGTGCTTGAGTTCGGCCCCGCGGCGCTCGGCCATGGGGTTGAAGCGCTTCATGTCGCCGCCGGCCCAGGCCCAGTAGGAGATTTCATTGACCGGGCAATAGGCGGGCGCCTCCACGCCCTCGTCGCGGAGCAGGGCCGCGGTGGCCGCGGCGAAGCGGGCGAAACGCTCCACGAAGCCGGGACGCCAGATGTCGATGTCGTCCGGCCAGCCGTAATGGCAGAGATCCCAGATCACTTGGACCCCGGCCTCCCGCGCCGCGCGGACCATGGGCAGCAGGCTGGACCAGTCGTAGTGGCCCGGCGTGGTCTCGATGAGGTGCCAGCGCACGCCGTCGCGCACGCTGCGCAGGCCGTGGGCGGCCATGCGCCGGTAGTCCTCGGCGGCCAGCCGGTCGTGGCCGGTCGCCGCGAGCAGGTCGAGCCGGCGCCCGTCGTGCCGCCGGTGCGTCGAGCATTCGAAGCCGCCGAGGAAGACGCTGTCGAACAGGGTGGGGGTGTGCATGGGGGGCTCTGTGTTTTTTGGGGCGTTCCGGGTGTGCGGAGTCTTGCCCCCTCCCTAACCCTCCCCCGCTTCGCAGGGGAGGGGATAAGAAAGCGCCCTCCCCCGCTCAGCGGGGGAAAAAGGGTGGGGGCAAGAGTGCGCGCGCTCCTCCTAATCCCCCATCCCCGCGACCCGCACCTCCCGCTCCGCGCCCAGCGAGCCGAAGGCCCGCGCGGCGGCGGCGAGACCGCGGCTCTGCTGCTCCTCCTTCTCCAGGCGGGCGTAGACCGCCAGCGCCTGCGCCACCACCTGATCCATGTTGTAGTAGCGGTAGGTGCCGAGCCGGCCCAGGAAGATCACGTCCGGCGTGCCGTCGGCCAGCGCCTGGTACTTGCGGAACAGCTCCTGGTTCTCCGGGCGGGGGATCGGGTAGTAGGGATCGCCCTGTGCGGAGGGGTACTCGTAGGTGATGCTGGTCTTCGGGTGGCTTTGTCCGGTCAGATGCTTGTACTCGGTGACGCGGGTGTAGGGCACCGCCTCCGACGGCTCGTTCACCACGGCGACGGGCTGGAACCACTCCCGGTCGACCGTCTCGTGCCGGAAGGTCAGGGAGCGGTAGGGCAGCTTGCCGAAGCGGTGCCCGAAATACTCGTCGATCGGGCCGGTGAAGACGATGCGGTCGTAGGCGATCTCGTCGCGCACGTCGTCGAAATCGGTGTTCAGCATCACCTTGATGTTCGGGTGGTCGAGCATGCTCTCGAACATGCGCGTGTAGCCGTTCAGCGGCATCGCCTGGAAGCTGTCGCCGAAATAGCGGTCGTCGTCGTTGGTCCGCGTCGGCACGCGGGCGGTCACCGCCTTGTCGAGCTGCGACGGGTCGAGGCCCCATTGCTTGCGGGTGTAGCCGCGGAAGAACTTCTCGTACAGCTCCCGCCCGACCGCGCCGACCACCACGTCCTCCGAGGTGCGGACGTCGGCCACCGGCTCCGCCCGGCTCTTCAGGAACTCCGCCACGCCGGCCTCGTCGAGGTCCAGCCCGTACAGTTGGTTGACCGTCGTCCGGTTGATCGGGATCGGGACGAGCCTCTCGTCCACCCGCGCCAGGACGCGGTGCTCGTAGGGGCGCCACTTGGTGAAGCGCGACAGGTAGTCGGCGACCGGCTTGGCATTGGTGTGGAAGATGTGCGGGCCGTAGCGGTGGATCAGCACGCCCGCGTCGTCGTAGTGATCGTAGGCGTTGCCGCCGATGTGCGGGCGCCGGTCGATCAGCAGGACGCGCTTGTTCAGCCCCGTCGCCAGACGTTCCGCCAGCACGCTGCCGGCGAAGCCCGCCCCGACGATCAGATAGTCGAAGCCGGAGCGGCGGCCGGCGGCGCGCCCGTTGACGTGCCTGACCGGGTGAGTGGCCGGATGGATCGCCGGTGCCGGGCGGTGGGCCGGCGGTGCGGCGCGTCCGCGCTGGCGGGCCTGTTCCATCAGCGTCTTCATGCGGCCCTGCGTCTTGTCCCAGGACATGTCGCGCAGGACGTGGTCGGCGGTGGCGCGCAGCCGCTCCGGATCGGCGGAGTCGGCCAGGGCGGCCGCGACGGCGGCGACGAAATCCTCCGGTGCGTCGGCGATGCGCACGACGCCGCTGTCGCCATAGCCGCGCACCACGTCGGTGATCGAGGTGGAGACGACCGGGCGCCCGGCGGCCAGATATTCCGGCGTCTTCGTCGGGCTGATGAAGCGGGTGGACTCGTTGCGCGCGAAGGGCATCAGGGCAACGTCCCAGCTCGCCAGATAATGCGGCAGGTCGTCGTAGCTCTTCGGGCCGAGATAGTGGATGTTCGGGCGGCGGGGCAGGTCGGCCGGGTCGATCTTCACCACCGGGCCGACCAGGACGAATTGCCAGTCGGGCCGGGCCGCGGCGGCGGCGTCCAGCAGGGCGATGTCCAGCCGCTCGTCGATGACGCCGTAGAAGCCCAGCCGCGGGTGCGGGATGGCCGCCTGATCGGCGGGCTCCTCGACGATGCCGCGGGCGGCGGCGAAATGGGCGACGTCGACGCTGCTGGGGAAGGCGTGGGCGTTGGGGTGCAGGGTGCGCTTGGCCTCGTAGAGACTGACGCCGCCGGTGAACACCACGTCGGCCCGCGCCATCAGCTGCCGCTCGCGCTCGACCAGCTCCGGCGGGGCGCCGTGGAAGGCCGACAGCTCGTCCATGCAGTCGTAGACCACCAGCGCCCCGCGCAGATGGCCGGACAGGCCGAGGCTCATCGGCGTGTAGTACCAGAGGATCGGGTCGGTCACCCCCTCCTCGGCCAGATAGCGGTCGAGCAGCTGGCGCTGGGCGGTGACGGCCGCCTCGCCGTCCATGCCGGCGGGCAGGCGGGGCACCAGGACGAGGACGCCCTCATCCTCGCGCACGTCCAGCCAGGGCTCGGGCGTATCGTTGTGGATCGGCTCCTCGACGAACAGCACGCGGTGGTCGCGCGCAAATCGCGACATAAGATGTTGTGGCCGCTGGTAAACGAAGCTCCAGCGCAGGTGCGAAAAGCAGATCAGGGTCTGCGAGGGCGGGGTGGTGATCTCAGAGTGTGGAGAGTCGGCGGTCGGACGTGTTCTTTTTCGGTTTCTGCCGATTGGGAACTGGTGTTGGCCGGCCCAACTCATGTGTCCATCCTCTCATCAATGACGTGTCATCGGATTGCCGCCGGGGAATTCGCCACGAATACAGTGGATTTTTGCGGCGCAGCGGAGTGACGTCGAAAACCGGAAACCAATAACGGGGTCGGCGGGGGTGGGTTCCGTGACAGAAATGCGTTGCGGAAAACGGTTCCCCATATTTTCAACGCTCGTTCTTTTGCGCCGGGTTGGCTGAGGTAAGCGCATATTTCAGCGGGCGGGGGTGGTATCCGGGGAAGACTGCGCGTCTCCAGTGTTTTTCGATGCGCGCGGATTTGGTGATGTTTTTCCCTCTTCACTCGACCTGAGCGGGTTCCGTCTTGCGGAAATTAATGCGCATTACGGATTTTCCGTTCATAGTGCATTCAAGGAGTCGGGGAAGTTTGGAAGGAGACGAGGGATGTGCCGAATTTTTGCCGGTCAGGACCCGGAGCGCTTCCGCATGGTAACCCGGCGGGTCCGCCTCAGCGGTCATTCGACGAGTGTCTGTCTGGAAGCGGCCTTCTGGGGCGCACTGGAGGAAATCGCGGCGATGCAGGGCGTTTCGCTGGGGCGCTTCTTGTCAAAGTTGCACGACGAAGTCTTGGCCCGCGGGGTGGAGCGGCGCAATTTTGCCGGCCTTCTGCGCTGCGCCTGTCTGACATACGCCCAGGAAGTGAAGGGCCACCGCCCCTGCGTGGAAGAACTGGAGCGAGAGGCGCGCACCGATTTCGCCGCGGTGGCCGCCGCCGTCCTTCCGGCGGGAATTCCGGCCTCTTTCACCGCCCCGGAAAAAGAACGCGAGACGGCCTGAGCGCAAAAGAGTGCCCCCCTCCTCCGTCCGGAAGAGAGGGGCTGTAATCCGCGGAGCATCCCGAATAATGGGACAGAGCAGCGATCAGATCGCGTTCTTGGCCATTTGGCCGGCGATGTAGTCGGCTTGCCGCAGCGCCAGCGCGACGATGGTCAGGGTGGGATTTTCGGCCCCGCCCGTGGTGAACTGCGAGCCGTCGGAGACGAACAGGTTCGCCACATCGTGGGTCTGGCCCCACTTGTTTACCACGCCGTCGCTTGCCTTCCCGCTCATCCGGTTGGTGCCCAGATTGTGGGTGGACGGGTAGGGCGGCGTCGGGAAGCTGCGGGTCGCCCCCACCGATTCATACAGCGCCATGCCCTGCCGGTAGGCGTGCTGGCGCATGGCGACGTCGTTGGGGTGGTCGTCGAAATGGACGTTGGGGACGGGCATCCCGAACTTGTCCTTCTTGTCGGCGTGCAGGGTGATGCGGTTGCTTTCCTGCGGCATGTCCTCGCCGACCAGCCACATGCCGGCCATGTGGTCGTAGCCGTCGAGCGCCGAGGTGAATTCCCGCCCCCAGGCGCCGGGGTCGAGGAAGGCGGCCATAAAGGGCAGGCCGAGCGACAGGGTCTCGATCTCGTAGCCACCGACGAAGCCGCGGTCGGGCTTGTTCTTCGCCTCGTCGCGGATGATGCCGGCCATGGTGGTGCCGCGGTGCATGCGCACCGGCTTCTCGAACACGCCGTAGACCGAGCCTGTCATGTGCCGCATGTAGTTCCGCCCCACCTGTCCGGAGGAGTTGGCGAGACCGTCCGGGAACAGGGAGGACGCGGAATTCAGCAGCAGCCGGGGACTTTCGATGGAGTTGCCGGCCACCGCGACGATGCGGGCCTTCTGGCGCTGGATCGCCCCGTCCTTGTCGGCGTAGACGACGCCGGTCACCTTGCCCTTGGCGTCATGCTCGATCTTCAGCACCTGGGCGTTGGCGCGGACCTCCAGCTTGCCGGTCTCCTCGCCCTTGGGAATCTCGGCGATCAGGGTCGACCATTTCGCTCCGGACTTGCAGCCCTGGAAGCAGAAGCCGATCTGCTGGCAGCTCCCGCGCCCGTCGCGGGGCGCCGAGTTGATGGCCATGTTGCCGGTGTGGCACTCCGTGTAGCCCATCTTGTCGGCGCCGGCCTTCAGAACCTTGAAGTTGTTGTTGCCGGGCAGGCCGGGGATGCCGTTGGTGCGGGTGACGCCCATGCGGTCCTCGGCCTTGGCGTACCAGGGCTCCAGCTCCTCCAGCGTGATCGGCCAGTCCAGCAGGTTGGCGCCGGCGACCTCGCCGTAGGCGGTCCGCGTCTTGAACTCGTGCGGCTGGAAGCGCAGCGCCGCACCCGCCCAATGCACGGTGGAGCCGCCGACCGCCTTGACGATCCAGGCCGGCAGGCCGGGGAAATCCCGCGACACCCGCCAGCTTCCCGAGGTGGTGCGCGGGTCGAGCCAGGAGATCTGGGCGAAGCTGGCCCATTCGTCGTTCTGGAAATCCTCCATGTTGTGGCGGCCGCCGGCTTCCAGGATCACCGTCTTGATGCCCTTCAGCGCCAGTTGGGTGCCCAGCGTGCCGCCGCCGGCCCCGGAGCCCACGATCACCACGACGCTGTCGTCGTTCAGGTCGAATTTCGCTGCCATGGCTGAAACATCCTTCCTGGGACGGTGGTCAGAGCCACTCGATGTCGTTGAATCCGCGGTCGATGTAGCCGCCCTTGGCCGCGCTCTCGCCCTCGTAGCCGAAGAGCGGCCAGACCTCCTGGTTGTTGTAGATCCCGGTGACCAGCCCGCCGCGCACCGTCTGGAAGAAGGGATCGGCCTCGATCTCGTGCAGCAGCCGGACCCGGTCGGCCTCCCAGCCGACCTCCGCGTAGGGCGCGTCGTGCTTGGCCTTGGCCAGCCGGTCGAGCTTCGCCATGCCGGACTCGTACAGCTCCTTGAGCGCGGCGTCGGCGGCCGCCTTCTCGTCCTGCGCCTTCATGGCGACGGCGTAGAAGCGGTCGGCCAGCCGGTCGTGCGGGTAGATGTCCCGCGACACCCGGATCAGCGAGCGCATGGTGTCGGGCGCCAGCGCCTTGGTCTCATACCCCCAGGCCTCGCGCGGGCAGAGGATCGCCCCGCCCGACACCAGGATGGCCGTCGCCGCCGCGGCGGTGGCCGAGGCCGCCAGGAAGGCGCGCCGGTGCATGGTGGGGTTCGGGACGGGTTTTGCTGTTGTGCTCGTCGGAGAACGCATGGCTTCCTCCCAAGACCGATTATGATTTTTGCTTCGAGGGGGCCGCGCCTGTGTCAGCGGTAGCGGCCGTGGCGCTGCAGGACCTCGATCTTGTAGCCGTCGGGGTCCTGGACGAAGAAGAAGCGGGCCATCAGCGCGCCGTCCCGCGCGAACTCCTTGATCGGGTTGGGGCCGTAGCCGAGCGCGGTGAAGCGCCGGTGTTCCCCGTCCAGATCCTCGACGCAGACGGCCAGATGGCCGTAGCCGTCGCCGTGGGCGTAGGGTTCGCTGCGGCCGTGGTTGATGGTCAGCTCGATCTCGAAGTCGTTTTCGGCGTTGCGCAGATAGACCAGGGTGAAGCCGTCGAAGGCGTAGCGGTCGGCGCATTCCAGGCCGAACGCGCGGGCGTAGAAATCCCGCGACCGTTCCTCGTCGAGGACTCGGATCATCATGTGGATGGCCTTGGCCATGGGGCTGGCTCCGTTCCGGTTGGTGGCTCCAGCATGAATGTTAGTGAGACGGATTGTCAGCGTGGCAGTAAGTATCTACTACAGGCCCGACGCGAAGGGGGTAGCCCGGCCGGCGGCCGCTCATCCCTGCTTTCGGGACGGCGTTCCGGCCACGATGGCGTATCCTCACGGCCTGGAAAAAGGAGCTTCCCATGCGACACAGGACGTGCCGTCCCCTCGCCGCGGCGGGCCTCGCCACGCTGGTGCTTATGGCCGCACCGGTGGCCCAGGCCGCGTCGCCAGCATCGGAGGGGCGGGCGGAATGGCGTGGCTGGCTGTCCGACAGTGCGGGCGGGCTGCGCGACGGGGCGGAGCGCGCGATCATCCTCGGCGGCGCCCTGCTGTACCAGAACCGGCATACGGTGGCGGGGCTGACGCTCGGCTGTCTGACCGGCGGGGCGATGGGGGCGACGGGCGCCGTCGCTGCGGGGGCGGCGACCGGCGGGGCCGCCCTGCCGGCGACCGGCCCGGCGGCGGCGCTGGGCTGCGCCCTGGGGGCGGCGGCGGGTGGGGCGCTGGGCCGCCCGCTCGATCAGCCAATGGAGTAGCCGCCACCACCCTGCGTGGGGAACCATCGTCGGCACCTTCAGTTTGCCTACGAATGGTGAGTGGTGCCGACCCTCACCCATCGCAGCACGGAGGACGGCGCATGGCGCGGCAGATCCCTCTCGATTCCGCGGGGCGTGCCGACGATCCGGAGCGGGACCGGGCGCGCGACGACGGCATGCACGAGATCGCCCCCGATCTGGCCTACCGGCGGCTCGCCATCGTCAACGTCGTCTTCGTCGGCGCGCCGGGGGGCGGCGACCGGCCCAGTGACAGGCAGTGGGTGCTGATCGACGCCGGTATCATGGGCATGGCGGGCCTCATCGCCAGGGCGGCGGAGGAGCGGTTCGGGCCGGACTCGCGACCCGCGGCCATCGTGATGACCCACGGGCATTTCGACCATGTCGGCGCCCTTGAAGAGCTGGCCAAGCGCTGGGAAGCGCCCGTCTACGCCCACGGGCTGGAGCATCCCTATCTCGATGGCAGCGCGTCCTATCCGCCGCCCGATCCGTCGGTCGGCGGCGGCCTGATGTCCCTGATGGCGCCGCTCTACCCCCGCGGGCCGGTGAATGTGGGTGGCCGGCTGCGCCGCCTTCCGGAGGACGGCAGCATTCCGGGTATGCCGGGATGGCGCTGGCTCGCGACGCCGGGGCACAGCCCCGGGCACGTCTCCTTCTGGCGCGCGGCGGACCGCAGCCTCATCGCGGGCGACGCCTTCATCACGACCCGCCAGGAATCCGCCTACGCGGTGGCCGTCCAGGACCCGGAGATGCACGGTCCGCCCATGTACTACACGACGGATTGGCAGAAGGCGCGGGACTCGGTGGCGCTGCTGGCGGGGCTTGAGCCCGAACTTGCGGTCACTGGCCACGGTCCCGCCATGCGGGGAAGCGGCATGCGGGCGGCGCTCCATGAGCTTGCCCGCGATTTCGACCGGATCGCCGTGCCGGACCACGGGACCTACGTCGACGCACCCGCCCGCGCCGAGGACGGCAGCGCCTACCGGTCGCCCTGAGCCGCCGGTCCGTTCACCCTTTCCAGAACGGCTTGCCCATTTCCTCGCGCGCCGCCGCCTCGTCGAAGCCGAGGTCGGCCCAGAGATGCGCGTCCATCCGGGCCAGAGCGCGGCGCAACGCCCGCCGCTCCCGCCAGCCGTTCAGGCGGGCGAGCCAGGAGCCGGCGGTGGGGCTGGTGGTGGGGCCGGCGGTCGTTCCGCTGCGCCGCTTGTCGTGCGTTCCGCTCATGCTCGTCATGCGGCCCTCCCGCCGGTCGGTCATTCCTCGAAGCTGGAAAATCGCGCGTCGGTGCCTGGACGACAAACCATGCTTTCTCATAAGATGGATGAGCGAAAGTCATCCATGGAGCGTCCCATGCGGCGTGCCCTGCCGCCCCTTCACGCCCTGCGCGCCTTCGAGGCGGCGGCCCGCCACGAGAGCTTCTCCAAGGCGGCGGACGAGCTGTGCGTGACGCAGGGTGCGGTCAGCCGGCAGATCATGGGGCTGGAGGAGTGGCTGGGCGTGCCGCTGTTCCGGCGGCTGACCCGCCGGGTCGAACTGACCGACGACGGACGCGCCCTGTTGCCGGTGCTGTCGGAGTCCTTCGACCGCATCGCCGGCACGGCGGCGCGGCTGGCGGCGCGGGGGCGTGATTTGCGGATCAGGGTGGCCTTCTCCTTCGGCATCCGCTGGTTGATGCCGCGACTGGTCCGCTTCCAGGCGCGCCACCCCGACGTGCAGGTGCGGGTGACCGTCGCCTGGAGCAGCGGGTTGGAGTTCGACCCGCAGGAATTCGACGCCGCCATTCCCTATTGCCGGGAGGTGCCGCCGGGCTTCTCCGCCGTGGAGGTGCTGCCGGAGCGCTTGACCGTGGTCTGTCCGCCGGCCCTTGCGGAGCGGTTGCGGGTGCCGATGGACCTCGGCGCCATCACGCTGCTGCACGGCTGTTCGGAGGGGCAGGACTGGCGGGCCTGGCTGGCCGCGGCCGGGCTGCCCTTCTTCGAGGCGCTGCGGCAGGGCGCGGTATTCGACGCCATGGACCCGGCGATGCAGGCCGCCGCCGCCGGGATGGGCGCCACCGTCGCCGACCGCATGCTGTGCGCCGAGGACGTGGCGGCGGGGCGGCTCGTCCTGCCCTTCCCGGAGATCGAGGCGTCGTCCGGCAGCTACTGGTTCGTCTGTCCGGAGGGAATGCAGGACCGCCCCGCCGTCGCCGCCTTCCGCGGCTGGCTGCTGGAGGAGGCGCGCGACGAGATGGCGCAACAAAGCGCTGCGGCGGCTGTTTCCCCGGTTTGAGCCCAGATCCTGATCGGGGGAGCGCCGCCATGGGAGCGCAGGGGGAGCCGCGCAGGGAACTCGACGAGGACACCATCGCCTTCGCCGGGAAGCTGTTCCACTGGGCGCGCTCCGGCGGCACCGCCGAACTGACCGAGCTGCTGGAGATGGGCCTGCCGGCCAACCTGCGCAACGACAAGGGCGACAGCCTGCTGATGCTGGCCAGCTATCATGGCCATGCCGAGCTGGCCCGCAACCTGATGCGCCACGGCGCCGATCCGGAACTGGCGAACGACCGCGGGCAGACGCCGCTGGCCGCCGCCGCCTTCAAGGGCGACGGCGCGGTGCTGCGCGTTCTGCTGGAGGAGGGGGCCGCGGTGGACGGCTGCGGGCCGGACGGACGGACGGCGCTGATGACCGCCGCCATGTTCGACCGTGTGGACATGGTGGAGGTTCTGCTGGTCAGCGGCGCCGACCCCGACGCGCGGGACGCCCGCGGTCTGACCGCCCGCGAGGCGGCGCTCGCCATGGGGGCCGCGAACGCCGCCGCCCGGCTGGCGCCCGGCGGGGAGGCGGCCTGACGGCTTAACGGGGCGGTCCCATCTCCAGCAGCTTGCGGCGTCCCTCGGGGGACAGTTGGCTGAGCACCTCGATCGCGCGGTTGTCCAGACGGCCGCGCAGGTCGGCCTCGGCGGCGTGGGCCTGTTCGAGCGCGCGCCGCAGGCTTTCCGGCTCGAAGGCGGGGGCCTGCATGCTGTCGTGAAGCCGACGGCGCATCGACTCCATGTTCTCGTGCATGCGGTTGATCGTCGCGCGCTCCGCCTCGTAGCCGCGGCGCAGGACCGCTGCGTCGGCGGGGGACAGTTCCCGCTCCGCCCGTTCGACCAGACGCGCGATCCCCTGGCCGGGATCGGGCGGTGGGGGCGGGGGCAGAAGGTGCAGCGCCTGCGCGGCCAGGATGCCGCCCAGCAGCATGTTCATGCCGAGCGAGCCGACCAGAAGATACCAGGGCCAGCGGCGCGGGGCGGTGGGACCGCCGATGGTCCGGCTCATCGGATCGCTCCCAGATAGCTGCTGGTCACCACCACCTCCGCGTAACCGTTCGCCTGGGGGGTTTGCACCGGCAGGATGCCCTGGACGGCGGCCAGGAAGCCCACCATGCCCATGGCGGCGAGGAAACCCGCGGTCGGCCAGAAGCGCATGGGCGGGGCCGAAAGGCTCCAAGGGACGGGGGCGGCCTCCGCCGGCGCGTCCAGCCTTGCCGCGATGCCGTCCATCACCCGCTGCACGCTGCTCTCCTCCACCGCCGGGGCGGCGCGGTCGAGCAGCGCGTCCAGCGCCGCGGCGTCGGCCAGGATGGCCCGCGCCTCGGCGGAGTTTTCGAGAAGGATCAGGGCATCGACGCCGTCCGTCCTGGGCCAGCGGTCGATGTCGCCGCCGTAGAGGTCGGCGAAGCGCTTGAACTCTTTGAGTGTCATTTCTCGTCGCCGTCCTTCTGACGGATCAGGGAGTTGAGACGGGTGCGGACCATGCGCCGCGCCCGGACCAGCAGGCTTTCCATGGCCGAGACCGAAACGTGAAGAACCTCCGATGCTTCCGCGCAACTCATCTCCTGGTAGTAGCACAGGCTGAGCGCCGCCCGCTGCCGTTCCGGCAAGGCGGCGATCGCCGCGTCCACCGCAGCACCGAGCTGGCGCTCCTCCAGCAGCCCGTCGGCGCCGATGGCCGGGTCGACGATCTCCACGGCGTCGTTCAGGGGCTGGAAGCTCTTACGGCGGCGGTAGTCGATCGAGCGGTTGACGACGATGCGGTAGAGCCACGTGGAAAAGCGGGTCCCGTCGCCGCGCCAGCGGTCGGCGTGAGTCCAAATCTGCAGGAAGGCGTCCTGCACGACCTCCTCCGCGTCGCTCGCGTTGCCGACCACCCGGCGGGCGAGCGCGAGGCTCCGGCGCAAGTGACGGCGGGTCAGCCGGTCGAAGGCCGCCCGGTTTCCCGTGGCCGTTTCGGCCATCAGCGATTCGTCGTCATCCTCGTCGATCACCGCCACGCGGCCATCCTCTGCTCCTTCCCAGGCACCGAATTCCATCCGGCCTCGGCGCGCCTTGTGGCCAATGATACGCGGTCGGTCGGGAACTCCTGCGCGGTCCGGATCGGAAATTTGCGGCCGGATGATCCCGACGGCATCAAGCCATTCGTACCCGTGGTCGTGCTGGCGCGCTACACTGCGCCCCCCGACGCCCTGTCCAGGGGCCAGCCGAACGGACCGTCATGAGCGCCAGCCGCGATTCATCCCCCGCCACGCTCCAGGAGACGCTGGCGCAGGCCGTCGTCCATCACCAGAACGGACGGCTGGCGCAGGCGCGGCCCCTCTACGAGCGGGTGCTGCGCCAGATGCCGGACCAGTGCGACGCGCTGCATCTGCTGGGCCTGCTGACGGCGCAGACCGGCGATCCGGAATCCGGGATCGCGCTGATCCGCAAGGCGGTGGCGCAGGACGGCGCCCAGCCGGTCTTCCGCCTCAACCTGGGCCGCGTGCTGGAGGCGGTGGGGCGCTGGGCGGATGCCGCGGATGCCTACGGCCACGCCGCCCGCCTCGACCCGCTGACCCTCGATCATCACCGGTTGGAGGCCGCCGCCCACGTCAAACTGGGACGGGCGGAGGCCGCGGCGCGGGCCCTCCGTCGCCTGCTGGTCCTTCTGCCGGAGGATGGGGAGGCCGCCAACGCGCTGGCCGACGCGCTGTACGATCTGGGACGGCCCGGTCCGGCGGCGGACTGGTACGGGCGGGCGTCGGCGCTTGCCCCCGGCGAGGTGCTGGCGGTCTACAACCAGGGCGCCGCCCTGCGCGACGCCGGGCGCCCGCGCGATGCGCTTGCCGCCTTCCGCCGCGCCGTAGCTCTGGCGCCGCTGCTCGTCCAGGCGCGGGAGCAGGTGACCGGCCTGTGCCATGCGCTGGGCGACCTGTCGGGCGCGGCGGAGGCCGGTCGTCGGCTGATGGCGGTAGAGCCGGCCCACGGCGAAGGTGCGAAGATCCTGGGCGCGGCGCTGGCCGCGACAGGACCCTGGCGGGAGGGGGCGGCGTGGTTGGAGCGGGCGGCGGCGCTGGCCCCGGCCCCCGACGCCCTGCTGGTGCTCGGCAACCTCTGGCAGGAGCGGGGGCATCCTGCGGCGGCGCCGCGTTGCTACCGGCGCGCCCTGGCGCTGGCCCCGGACTCCGGGACGGCGCTGACTGGGCTTGGCATGGCGCTGTCGGCCTTGGGACGGGAAGAGGAGGCTGCCGCCGCCGCCCGCCGCGCCGTCCGCGCCGACCCGGAGGAGGCCGGCCACGCCCTCAACGCCGGGGCCGTCCAGCACCGGGCCAAGCGTCCCGAGGCCGCGCGGGCGTGGTTCCGTCGCGCGTCGGCCTTGCAGCCCGACGGGGCGGCCGGCTGGACCAACCTCGGCTCCCACGCCATCGACGCGGGTGCCTTCGACGAGGCGCTCACCCTGCTGCGGCGGGCGCTGGCCCTGCGCACGGCGGAGCGGGAGGTGCTGGCCAGTTCCAACCTGGGCGTCGCGCTGATGGCGCTCGGCCGCCATGGCGAGGCGGTGGCCGCCCTGCGCGCCGCGCTGGAGCGCGCGCCGCAGGACGCGGAGGTGCGCTCCAACCTGCTGTTCTGCCTGTGCTTTGCCGAAGGGGTCGACCTCGGCGCGGTGTTCGAGGAGCACCGGCGGTTCGAACGCGCCGTGATGCCGGTGCCGCCCGCCGTCCCTCGCTTCGCCGCGGTGGACCGCGATCCGGAGCGCCGTTTGCGCGTCGGCTATCTGTCGCCGGATTTCCAGCGCTACCCGGGGCCGGGCTACCATTTCCTGCTGCCGCTGATCGAGGGCCACGACCGGTCGGCAGTGGAGGTAACCTGCTATTACGCCGACCTGCCGAAGGACGCGGCGACGGACCGCTTCGCCGCGCTGGCCGACCGCTGGCGCGCCGTCGCGGCCCTGCCGGACGGCGAGTTGGAGCGCCTGATCCGGGTGGACGGCATCGACGTGCTGGTGGATTGCGGCGGGCATATGTCGCGCAACCGCATGCCGCTGTTCATCCGCCGCCCGGCGCCGATCCAGGTCAGCCTGCCGCTCTACCCGAACACGACGGGGCTGACGGCGATGGACTACCAGTTTTCCGATCACCGCTTCGCCGCGACGGGTGCGGACGCCCTGCACACGGAAAAGCTGATCCGCCTGCCGGGAAGCGTGCTGTGCTACCGCCCCGCGGAGTCCGCCGCGGCACCGCCGGCCGGTCCGCCGGTGGAGACGGCGGGGGTGTTCACCTTCGGCTCCTTCAACAACCTGACCAAGCTGAACGCCTCCACGCTGGCGCTGTGGGGGCGGGTGCTGGCGGCGGTGCCGGAGGCGCGGCTGATGCTGAAATGGCGGGGGCTGTCCGGTGGCGGGGTGGCGCGGCGGGTGCTGGACGCCTTCGCCGCCCATGGGGTTGAGGAGTCGCGGCTGCTGCTGCGCGGCACCGCCCCGGACCCCTATGAGGATTACCGGTTGCTCGATTGCGCGCTCGACCCCGTCTTCGCCAACGGCGGGACGACGACCTGCGACGCGCTGTGGATGGGGGTGCCGGTGCTGTCCATCGCGGGGGAGGCGATGATCTCGCGCTGGGGCGCCACGATGCTGGGCAGCGTCGGGCTGGGCGCGTTGGTGGTGGAGCGCGAGGACGATTACGTGGCGCTCGCCGTCCGGCTGGCCACGGACCACGCCTTCCTGGAGGCGCAGCGCGCGGGCTTGCGCGAGCGGATGGCGCGCTCCCCGCTGATGGACGAGGCGGGGTACGTCCGGGCGGTGGAGGCCGGCTACCGCATGGCGTGGCGGCGCTGGTGCGCCGGTCTGCCGCCCGCCCGCATCGACATGAGCGCGGCATGACGGACGCCGTCTTCGACCTTTCGTCCGCCCGGCGTATCCTGGTGGTGAAGCTGGACGAGGCGGGCGACTTCGTGCTCGCCACACCCTTTCTGCGCGGTCTGCGGGCCTCGGCGCCACAGGCGCGCATCGTGCTGGCGGTGCGCCCCGCCGTGGCCGACCTCGCCGAGACCTGCCCGCATGTCGACGCGGTGGTGGCGCCCCATCCGAAGCCGGGTGGGGGGATCGACCTGCGCGGCGTCACGCCGGGCGGTGCGGCGGCCTTCGCGGAGGCGTTCCGCGCCGGCTTCGATCTGACGCTGGTCCCTCGCTACGATTTCGACCGCCACGGCGCCACGGCGCTCGCCGCGAACAGCCGCGCCCGCGCGGTCCTTGGCTTCTCGGAGGCCGTCACGCCCTGGAAGGCGTCGGGCAACGCCGGCTTCGACCGCGCCTACACCCACCGGCTGACGCCGCCGCCGGGCCGCCACGAGGTGGAGCAGAACCTCGCCCTGCTGCGCTTCGCCGGCGGTGAACCGGACGGGGACGGGGTGGAACTGCATCTCACCGCTGAGGACCGGGCAGAGGCCGCCCGCCGGCTGGCCGATGCGGTGGGGGAGCGGATCATCGCCGTGGCGCCGGGAGCCGCCGCCGCGCGGCGCGAATACCCCGTGGACCGGCTGGCGGCGGTGGTCGCCGTGGTGGCGATCGCGCTCGGCGCGCGGGTGGCGGTTCTCGGCACGGAGTTGGAGCGGACGGCGGCGGAGCGGATTGCCGCAGCCCTGCCGGGGCGGGTGACCGACCTCACCGGGCGGACCGGGCTGCGCTTGGCGGCGGCGGTGATCGAGCGGACGGCGGGGCTGATCGCCATGGATTCCGGCCCCGCCCATCTGGGAGCCGCCGTGGGCGTGCCGGTCGCCGTCTTCTCCTGCCATCCGGAGGGTGGGGACCCCAACCACTTCCACGCGCCGGAACGCTTCCGCCCCTGGTGCGCGCGGGCGCTGGTGCTGCGGCCCGCGGCGGCGCTTGCGCCCTGCGCGGCGGACAGCTGCATGGCGGCCGAGGCGCATTGCATTGCCTCGATCCCGCCGGACATGGCGGCGGCGCGTATCCTCGCCCTGTTCGGCCGGAGCGGCGGCGCGTCGCCCTGAACCGCCTGCCCGTCGGTCCCTGTGGCCGATGGGCAACCTTTGACGGCGCCGGCCCGGCAAAGCCCTTTCGGAGTGCCGCTTTCCGGCCTGTGGCAGCGCTGCATCACTCCCCGATATTTCGCGATACGGAAGCCACGCCCCTGGCACGAACGCGCTCGGAAACCGTATCTTATATGCATTGCAACATCAGCCGGTCCGTGAGGGATCATGAAGTCGTTCTTGTCCTCGCTTCAGCGGGATTGGGCGTCCTGGAGCCCGGTCGAGCGTTTCGTCGCCGTCGGCTTCGTCACCGTGGCTCCGGTCGCCTCGCTGGCCTTCCTGCTCGCCCACTGACCGGTCCGATTCCGGCGCCGCCCTTTCGGCTCCCGACGGCACGCGCACGCTTCCCTTGGCCCCGTCCTGCGTCCGGTGCGATACAGGAGGAGAGAAGGAACGGACGAACCGTTCCGGCAGGAGAGGGATGACGAATCATGGGCGATAAGGTTGCCATCATCACCGCGGGCGGCAGCGGCATGGGGGCCGCGGCGGCGCGGCGCCTCGCGGCGGACGGATTCAAGGTCGCGGTGCTGTCCTCCTCCGGCAAGGGCGAGGCTCTGGCGGAGGAGTTGGGCGGGATCGGCGTGACCGGCTCGAACCAGTCCGCCGAGGATCTGGAGCGTCTGGTGAGCCGGACGATGGAGCGCTGGGGCCGCATCGACGCGCTGGTGAACAGCGCCGGCCACGGCCCGCGAAAAGGCCTGCTGGATCTGACCGACGAGGACTGGCACAAGGGGATCGAGGTCTATTTCCTGAACGTCGTCCGGGCGGTCCGGCTGGTGACCCCGGTCATGGTCGGGCAGAAGGGCGGGACGATCATCAACATCTCGACCGCCTGGGCCTTCGAGCCGAGCCCGATGTTCCCGACCTCCGCCGTCGCGCGGGCCGGGCTGGCCTCCTTCACCAAGCTGTTCGCCGACCAGTACGCCGCCGACAATGTGCGGATGAACAACGTGCTGCCCGGCTGGATCGACAGCCTGCCGGCGACGGAGGAACGGCGCCAGGGTGTGCCGATGGCCCGCTACGGCAAGAGCGAGGAGATCGCGGCGACCGTCGCCTTCCTCGCCTCCGACGGGGCCGGCTACATCACCGGTCAGAACATCCGGGTGGACGGCGGCCTCATGCGGTCGGTCTGAGCACACATAAAAAAAATCGGTGCGGGTGGCGCCCCTTCCGGAACGCCGCCCGCACCGCGAGGTGAAGCGAGGGGGATCGCCTCAGCTCTTGTTGCCGACGATAGCCTGATACTGCTTCCAGACCTCAGGGTAGCGCCGGACATAGTCCTGGTTGACCTTGTTGGCGATCTCGCGGAACTTCGCCTGCTCCGCCTCGGGCGCCACGGCCAGACGCCCGCCCTGGGCGATCATCTGGTCCATGGTCTTCTTGTCGGCGTCGATGGCGCGCTGCCACTGCTTGGCGATGATCTCGTTGGTGGTCGTCTCCACCACCTGGCGCAGGTCGTCGGGCAGGCCCTTCATCCACTTGTCGTCAACCAGGACGGAGTAGGTGAGCAGGCTCATGCCCGGCACCAGCGAGGCGACCTTGGCGGCGTTGGTGCCGACCATCTCCCAGCCGCCGGCGGAGGTGTAGATGCCGTCGATGGCCCCCTGCATCAGCGCCGCCGCCATTTCGGAGGCGGGCATCGACACCGGGCTGGCCCCGAAGTCGCGCATCAGCAGCTGCAGGACGCGCCCGCCGGTCAGGCGGATCTTGCTGCCCTTCAGGTCGCCGACGGAGCCGACCTCCTTGTCCTTGAACAGGAAGATCAGGTCGGCCGTGCGCATCAGCCCCATGACACGGATGCCCTTGTCGGACACCAGCCCGGACAGCAGCTTGGAGACCTCCTGCGCGGTTTCCGGCTTGGACATCGCCGCGTCGGTGACGGCGAAGGGCAGATTCACCACGCCGTATTGCGGGGCGATGCTCTCAAGCTGCACGCTGACCGGCCAGACCATGTGCACGGCGCCCGACCCGAGGGCGGCGACGGCGTCCTTGTCCTTGTAGAGCGTGCCGGAATGGAAGACCTTCGGCTTGATGCGGCCCTTCGAGCGCTCCTCGATGAGGGCCGCATACTCGTCCATCATCTTGGCGGTCCAGTGGGACGTCGCGATCTCGTCCGTCATCACCATCTCGACCGGCGCCGCCTGCGCGCGGGCTTGTCCCGGCGTCCCGGCGGCCAGCCCGGCCACGGTCATTCCGACCAGCAGCGTCTTCGCCCAGAATGGCCTGAAGAGTGACGGATTGAACATTGGCTTCCCTCCCATGACTGCGTTCGGACGCTTCTGGCCCGCTTGTCCGAACGATCATAGGGGAAAACAGTGCGGCATGCCAACATTATTGTACGGACAACTCTGTGCGATGGGCCGGTGAGCGCCACCGTCAGCTTTTGCGGCGGGACCAGAACAGGACGGCTGCCGCCCCGGCCAGCGGGAAGGCCATCATCAGGGCGAAGGTCTCACCGTAGCTGCCGACCGTGTTGAACAGGGTGGCGAACAGGGCCGGCCCGACGACCACACCGGAGAAGGTGAACATCAGGGCACCGCCCGTCGCCGTGCTGGCCGTTCCCTTCGGCGCGACCCGCGCCACCTCCGCCAGGAATACGCCGTTCCAGCCGATGGCGGCGATGCCGAACACCGTCAGCACGCCGATCACCGCGGGCACCGGCCAGTTCGGTCCCAGACCGGCGGTGGCCAATGCGGCGCTGGCGGACAGCATGCCGATCCCGCCCAGCACCGCCACGCCGGAGCGCAGCCGGTCGGCCAGCAACCCCCAGCCGATGCGCGCCGCCGCCCCCGCCGCCTGCATCACCGACACGGCCAGCCCGGCGGACACGATGGACCAGTGCAGGTCGTGCACCAGCATGCTCACGGTGAAGGCCATCAGCGACAGCTGGATCGCCGAGAAGAAGAAGCCCATCAGCGCGAAGCCGCGCAGTGCCGGGACCCGCCAGACCAGCCGCGGCCCCTCCATCAGGTTGCCGCGGATCGGCAGGCCGGGGCTGCGGTCGTCGTCCCACACCCGGCGGCCCGGCGCGAAGAGGACCAGCAGCAGCGCGAACATGGCGGCCACCGCCAGCGCCGCCCCGCGCCAGCCGGCGATCTCGCCGATTCCCGGCAGGGTCAGCCCGGCCAGCACGCCGGCCAGCGGCACGCCGGTCTGCTTCAGCGAGAAGACCAGATTGCGCCGGGCCGGCGGGGTGAAGCGGTTCAAGAGGTGGGAAGAGGACGGGTTGACCAGCCCGTAGCCGATGCCGAGCAGCACCGACGCCAGCGCCGCGACCCACAGGGACCCGGTGGCGAGTCCCAAACAGCCCACCAGCCCCAGCGCCAGCGCCAGGACGCCGACCGTCCCGGCGCCCCAGCGGCGGACCACCAGACCGGCGAAGGCCGACACCAGCGCGGCGGCGCTGTAGATAACGCTGATCTGGTAGCCGACCGCCTCCGACCCCACCCCCAGCGAGGCGGCGGCCAGCGGGGCGACCGTCGCCAGCGTCAGGACCGACAGGGTGGCGACGGTCTGGACGCTGGTCACCTCCGCCAGCAGCAGGGGAAAGGGGGCGGGCGGGGTTTCTTGCGTGGTCATGGGGGTCCGTACAAGTGGCGGTGGCGCGGTGCGCATGAACAGGCAATCCCTGGCTACAGCATTCCGGCGCGGCGGGCCAATGCCAGGATTCGATGGGACCCCAGCACCAGGGGCCGCTCGACCAACTTGCCGTCGAGCACGCAGACCCCGCCGCCGGCGGCTTCGAAGGCGGACAGAACCCGCCCGGCGCGGAGCACCGCCTCCGGCGACGGGGTGTAGGCGTCGTGAATGGCGACGATCTGCTTGGGATGGATGGCCGAGCGCGCGGTGAAGCCGTGCAGGACGCTGCGCGCCAGCTCCCGGCGGTAGCCCTCCTCGTCGTCCAGCGCGATCCACGGCATGTCCAGCGCGTCCAGCCCGAAGCGGGCGGCGGCGTGCACGATTCGGGTGCGGGCCTGCACCAGCGGCTCCCAGGACAGCGGCACGCGCAGCTCCGCCGACAGGTCGGCCCCGCCGAACATCAGGAAGGACAGACGGGGGGAGGCCGCGGCGATCGCCATGACGTTCTCCAACCCGTCGGCGCTCTCGATCAGCGCGCCGAGCGCGCCGGGCAGATTGCGCTCGTCGAGAAGCCCGGCGGCCAGCCGGACGTCCTCGGCCCCGTCCACTTTCGGCAGCAGGATGCCCGCCCAGCGCGGCGCGGCGCCGTCCGGAAGATCGGTCAAAGCGAGGATGTCGAGCAGGCCGGTGCGGCTGCGCAGCGAATTGGTTCGAACGAAAACCGCCGGCCCGCCCGCGCCGGTGTGTTCCCGCAGGAAGGAACAGACGGCGGCGCGGGCGCTGTCCTTGTCGCCGGGGGCCACCGCGTCCTCCAAATCGATGATGACCGCGTCGGCGCCGGCCCCCAGGGCCTTGGCGAATCGGTCCGGGCGGGCGCCGGGAACGAACAGGTAGGAGCGGCGGACCGGCGATTCCGGCGCCGTTGCTGCGTTCTGCGGATTGTTGGGCATGAAAACGCTTTCCAAGGGTGAGGGGGCGTGTTATTTGTACGTACAACATGCTATCACACGCGCTGAACATGTCACCTTGAAATGATCGGCGCCCCGCACTCACCCCTCCGATCTGCAGACAAGAGACGCCCGCCCATGCCCGATGTTCAGGAACCGCGGACCATCGTCGCCGACCTTGGCCGCTACCTTGAGGATTTCACCGTCGGCGATGTCTACGAGCACCGCCCCGGCCGGACCATCACCGAAGCGGACAACATCCAGTTCAGCCTGCTGACGATGAACCGCCACCCCATGCACTGCGACCACGCCTTCGCCGAGAAGTCGGAGTTCGGCAAGCCGCTGGTCAACAGCGGCCTGACGCTGGCCATGGTGCTGGGCATGACGGTGGACGACGTCTCCTACAAGTCCGTCGCCAACCTCGGCTGGAAGGAGATCAAGCTGGTCGCCCCGGTCTTCCCCGGCGACACGATCTACGCGCGCTCCAAGGTGCTGGACGTCCGCGAATCCAAGAAGCGCCCGACCCAGGGCATCGTGACCACCTACACCGAGGGCTACAAGGCCGACGGCACGGTCTTCGTGACCTTCGAGCGGGCCAGCCTCGTCCCCAAGCGGGGCCACGGCATCGGCGATTGATCCGGGGCGACTGATCCGGACAACCCGGAAAGACCAGATGGCCCGAGAAGAACAAGAGGGAGGAACCATGCCCGCCACCGATCCGACCACCAATTCCATCGCCGCCACGCTGGCGGCCTTCGTCGCCGACACCCCCGACGACGCCATCCCGGCGGAGGTCCGCACCCGCGCGCCTCACCACATGCTGGACGCCGTAGGCATCGCGCTGGCCTCGACGCGCTACGACTTCGCCCATAAGACGCTGACCGCCCTGCGCGGGCTGGCGGGGGAGGGGCCGGTGCCGGTGATCGGCATGCCCGCCTCGCTGCCCGCCCGAGACGCGGCGACGGTCAACGGGCTGCTCTGCCACGGTCTCGACTACGACGACACCCACATCGGCGGCGTCATCCACCCGACCGCCAGCGTGCTGCCCGCCGTCCTGTCGGCGGCGGCGATGACCGGGGCGGACGGCCGTTCCGTGGTCAGCGCCTATGTGCTGGGCGTCGAGGTGGCGGCCCGGCTCGGCGCGGTGGCGCGCGGCGGCTTCCACCAGGTGGGTTTCCACCCGACGGGCATGATCGGCGTGTTCGGCTGCGCGCTGGCCGCCGGCCGTCTGCTCGGCCTGACCCGCGCGCAGTTGGCCGCCGCCCAGGGCATCGCTCTGTCGATGGCGAGCGGCAGCCTGGAATTCCTGGAGGACGGGGCCTGGAACAAGCGCCTGCATCCCGGCTGGGCGGCGGCGGCGGGCATCACCGCGGCGGCGCTGGCCCGTGAGGGCTTCACCGGCGTCACCCGCCCCTATGAAGGCCGGTTCGGCCTGTTCAACGCCTATCTCGGCAAGGAGGCCGGGCGCGCCGAACTCGGCATCGCCACCGCCGGCCTCGGCGGGACGTGGGAGCTGATGGCGACGGCGATCAAGCCCTATCCGGCCTGCCACTTCACCCACGCCTGCGTCGACGCCGCCCTGGAGCTGCGCCGCGACGGCCTCGACATCGCGCGCATCCGCCGCATCGAGGCGCTGGTGCCCGAACAGGTGGTCAAGACCGTCTGCGAGCCGGAGGCCAACAAGAAGCGGCCCTCCAACTCCTACGACGCGCAGTTCAGCGTGCCCTTCCTGGTCGCCGCCGCGCTGGTGCGCGGGCGCCTGACCCTGGCGGAGCTGGAGAACGACGCGCTGGGCGATGCGGCGATCCTCGACATCGCGTCGAAGGTGTCCTACCGCCACGACCCGGACTCGCCCTTTCCCAAGGCCTATTCGGGCGAGTTGGTCATCACGCTCGACGACGGGCGGGAACTCCGTCACCGCGAGCACATCAACCGCGGCGCCGCCGACCGCCCGCTGTCCAACGCCGAGATCGTGGACAAGTACCGCGGCAACGCCGCCATGGCCGTGCATGAGACCGCCGCGGCGCGCATCGCCGACGCCGTCCTCGGCCTCGACGCCAGCCCGCGCGCGGCGGACTCGCTGTCCGTGCTGTCGCCGTCCGTCCGCTGACCATCCAAACCGGGAAACACGCCATGAGCGACACCAACACCATGACCGACGCGGAACGCGACGAGCAGGAGCGCCTGATCCTCGACAGCGTGGACCGCTTCCTCGACCGCCATGTCCGGCCGGTCGCCCTGAAGCTGGAGCATGACGACACCTACCCCGACGAGATCGTCGAGCGGATGAAGGAGCTGGGCCTCTTCGGGGCGACGATCCCCGAGGAATACGGCGGGCTGGGCCTGCGCCCCTCCACCTACGCCAAGATGATCGAGCGCATCTCGTCGGTCTGGATGTCGCTGTCCGGCATCATCAACTCCCACCTCATCATGGCCTTCATCGTTACCAAGACGGGGACGGAGGAGCAGAAGGCCGCCTTCCTGCCGCGCTTCGCCACCGGCGAGCTGCGCGGCGGCCTCGCTCTGACCGAGCCGGATTGCGGCACCGACCTGCAGGCCATCCGCACGGTGGCCAAGCGCGACGGCGACGATTACGTCATCAACGGCTCCAAGACCTGGATCACCAACGGCATCCAGGGAAGCTGCTTCGCCCTGCTGGTCAAGACCGACCCGACGGCGCAGCCCCGCCACAAGGGCATGACGATGTTCCTGGCCGAGAAGGGGCCGGGCTTCAAGGTCAGCCGCAAGCTGGAGAAGCTGGGCTACAAGGGCATCGATTCCGCCGAGCTGGTCTTTGAGGACTACCGCGTCCCGGCCGACCGGCTGATCGGCGGGGTCGAGGGCCGTGGCATGGCCTGCGCCATCTCCGGCCTGGAGCTGGGCCGCGTCAACGTGGCGTCGCGCGGCGTCGGCGTCGCCCAGGCGGCGCTGGACGAATCGGTGAAGTACAGCCAGCAGCGCAAGACCTTCGGCAAGCCGATCCACGAGCATCAGGCCGTGGCGATGAAGCTGGCCGACATGGCGACCCGCGTCTCCGCGGCGCGGCTTCTCGTGCAGCAGGCGGCCAAGGCGCTCGACCGCGGCGAGCGCTGCGACTACGAGGCCGGCATGGCCAAGCTCTTCGCCTCCGAAGCGGCGGTAGAGAATTCCCTGGACGCCATGCGCATCCACGGCGGCTACGGTTACTCCAAGGAGTTCGTGGTGGAGCGGCTCTACCGCGACGCCCCCCTGCTGTGCATCGGCGAGGGAACCAACGAGATCCAGCGCATCATCATCGCCAAGCGGCTGATTGAGCAAAATCCGGTGTGAGGGTGGGTGGTCGCGACGGGCCCCCCTCCCGGCCTCCCCCCGCTTTGCAGGGGGAGGAGAAAAGCCCTCCCCTGCGAAGCGGGGGAGGGTTGGGTGGGGGCCCGTCTCGACCACGCCCACACCACACACCCTGCACACCCCATCAGGGAGACACCGCGTGCTACCCCTCGAAGGCGTCACCGTCATCGCCGTGGAGCAATACGGCGCCGGCCCGTTCGGCACCATGTTGCTGGCCGATCTCGGGGCCGAAGTCATCAAGGTCGAGAATCCCGCCGAAGGCGGCGAGGTCGGCCGGCATGTCGGCCCCCATTTCTTCGGCCCCGGCAACAGCCATTTCTACCAGTCCTTCAACCGCAACAAGCGCAGCATCACCCTCAACCTGAAGCACCCCGAGGGCATGGCGGTGCTGCACGAGCTGGTGCGCCACGCCGACGCCGTGCTGGACAACCTGCGCGGCGACCTGCCGGACAAGCTGGGCCTGACCTACGAGCATCTGAAGGCGGTCAATCCGAAGATCGTCTGCGCCCACCTGTCCGCCTACGGGCGCACGGGGCCGCGGCGGGCTTGGCCGGGCTACGACTATCTGATGCAGGCGGAGGCCGGCTACCTGTCGGTCACCGGCGAGCCGGACGGCCCGCCCGCCCGCTTCGGCATGTCGGTGGTCGACATGATGACCGGCCTGATGACCGCCTTCGGCCTCGTCTCCGGCGTGGTCGGGGCGCGGGCCAGCGGCAAGGGCTCGGACGTCGACGTCAGCCTGTTCGACACGGCGCTGCACAACATGACCTATCTCGCCACTTGGTACCTCAACGGCGGCCACAACCAGGGGCGGGAGCCGCGCTCCGCGCACCCCTCCCTGACCCCGTCGCAGCTCTACCGGACGCGCGACGGCTGGCTGTTCGTCATGTGCAACAAGGAGAAGTTCTGGCCGGTCTTCTGCGACAAGATCGGCAAGCCGGAATGGGGGGACGACCCGCGCTTCCGCAGCTTCAAGGACCGGCTCGCCAACCGCGAGCAGCTCACCGTCCTGCTGGACGAGGTGCTCGGCCAGCGCGACACGGCGGAGTGGGTAGAGATCCTCGGCGGCGCGGTTCCCGCCGCCCCGGTCCTCGACATCGCCCAGTCGCTGGAGAATCCCTTCGTCCGTGAGAGCGACCGGGTGGCCGATTTCGCCTACCCGGACGGGTCGGCCCCAGACGGAAAGGGTAAGGTGCGGATGCTGACCGGGCCGGTGCGCATCGGCGGCGAGCGGCTTCCCACCCGCCCCGCCCCGGCGTTGGGCGCCGACACCGAGGACGTGCTGGGCCGCATCGGCATCGGGCCGGAGCGCATCGCCGCCCTGCGCGAGCAGGGGGCGCTGTGAAGTCCGCCGTTCGCCAGACCTCCGTCCGCCCGTCCGCCGCGGAGGGGCCGCGCTTCCAGGAGATCCTGGAGGCGCTGCGCGCCGACATCTCGGACGGGCGGGTCGGGGTCGGCGAACGGCTGCCGACCGAGCAGGAGCTTTGCCTGCGCTTCTCCGCCAGCCGCTACACGGTGCGGGAGGCGCTGCGCCGGCTCCAGGATCTCGGCCTGATCGCGCGCCGCCAAGGCTCGGGGTCGGTGGTGACCGCCGCCCGGCCCGACGGGCGGTTCCACAACACGCTGTCCAGCCTCGCGGAGATCGGGCAGTACGCCTCCTCCACCCGGCTGGAGGTGCTGGCGGTGGAGAAGATCCTGGTGGAGGGGCGGACGGCGGAGCTTCTGCGCTCCCCGCCGGACACGCCGTGGGTCCGGGTGGTGGCGCTGCGCCGCCAGCCGGGGGAGCGGACTCCGCTCTGCTACACCGAGGTGTTCCTGCCCGCGGCCTTCGACGACGTGGCCCAGGCCATCGGCACCTTTCCGGTCGCCGTCTACGCGGTGCTGGAAAGCCGCTACGGCCTGCGCATCGAGGAGGTCGTACAGTCCATCGAGGCCACCTCGGCGGACGCCAACCTGGCGTCCCGCCTGTCGGTGGAGGTCGGCACCCCGATCCTGGTGGTGATCCGCCATTATCTGGACGCCGAAGGAAACGCGCTGGAGGTTGCGGTCAGCAGCCACGCGGCCGGACGATACCGCTATGAAATGACGCTGCAACGATCCGGGTAAGGGGGCCATTAAGGCCCTGCCCGCGGCGAACGGCCGGAAGAGCCGCGCGGGGACAGCACCGGACGGGAGGGAAGGAATGACGGAAAACTTCATCGGGGACGCCGCGGTTTGCGCGCGGACCCTGGCCAGGATCCAGGGGGTGACCCTGGACGATGCCGACGCCGCCCTGTGCGGGCGCCTGATGGCCGCCGTGCCGGGCGTGCTGGCGGCGGCGCATCCCGGCGGCTCGTTGTTCGACGTGCCGCTGGGCGCCCATGCCGCGCTCATCGCCGGGGAGCGGGCATGACCGATCCCACATCGCTGACCCTGACGGAGGCCGCAAGGGCGGTCCGCGACGGCGCGCTGCGGGCGGAAGCCCTGGCCGACGTCTGCCTGGACCGCATCGCCCGGCTGAATCCAACGCTCAACGCCTTCCTGTCGGTCGAGCCGGAGGAGGCGCTGGCCGCCGCCCGCGCCGCCGACGCGGAGGCGCGGGCCGGGCGGCTGCGCGGGCCGCTGCACGGCGTGCCGCTGGCCCACAAGGACATGTTCTACCGCACCGGAAAGCGCTGCACCTGCGGCTCCCCGACGATCCGCGGCGGGTTCCGCCCGGAGCGGACGGCCACGGTGCTGGAGCGGCTGGACGCGGCGGGGGCGGTGACGCTCGGCACGCTGCACATGGCGGAGTTCGCCATGGGGCCGACCGGGCACAACGCCCATCTCGGGCGCTGCCGCAACCCCTGGGACCCCGACCGCATCACGGGCGGCTCCTCCTCCGGCTCCGGGGCGGCGGTGGCGGGGCGGCTGGCCTTCGGCTCGCTGGGGTCGGACACCGGCGGGTCGGTGCGGCTCCCGGCGGCGCTGTGCGGCGTGGTCGGTCTGAAGCCGACGCAGGGGGCGACGCCGATGGACGGCGTGATGCCGCTGTCGGAAAGCCTGGACTGCGTTGGTCCGCTGGCCCGCAGCGCCGAGGACGCGGCGACGCTGTTCTCGGTCATCACCGGGCGGACGGACGCCGCGGACGGCATCGGCCAGGGGGTCGAGGGGCTGCGGCTGGGCATCCCGCGCCAATTCTACTACGACGGCCTGGACCCCGCCGTGGCCGCCGCGCTGGAACAGGCGCGGGCGGTGCTGGAGCGCGCCGGAGCCCGCTTCGTGGAGGTGAATATTCCCGACCACGGGCCCTACGGCGACCTCGCCAATGTCGTCTTCACGCCGGAGGCGGCGGCGGTCCATGCGCCTTGGCTGCGCGAACGTCCGCAGGACTACGGCCCGCAGGTGCGCGCGCGGCTTCTGCAGGGGCTGATGGTGCCGGCGGCCTCCTACCTCCAGGCGAAGCAGCTTCGCGCGCTTCATCTCCGGGCGATGATCGACGGCCCCTTCGCCCAATGCGACGCGCTGTTCGTCCCCGCCCTGCGCAGCCGCGTGCCGACCGCCGCGCAGACCGACGTGGGCGCCGGGCCGGCGATGGCCGCGGTGGTCGCCGGCGTGGCGGCGCTGACGCGACCGGTGTCCTACCTCGGCCTGCCGGCGCTCGTCACGCCCGCCGGCTTCGATCCGGACGGGATGCCCATCGCCATGCAACTCGTCGGGCGTCCGCAGGCGGAGGCCACGCTGCTGCGCATCGCCGACTCCTACGAGCGCGCCACCGGCTGGCTGAGCCGCGTTCCCCAGACACAGGTCTTCTCGTGAAGGGAGTTCCACCCATGCCGGGAACCGATACATTGACGTCCGCGGCGACTTCCGCGGCCCCGCACACCCAGGCGGAGGATGCCGCCTCGTCGCCGGGCCGCGGCCTGCCGGGCTGGTGGAGCTTCATCGAGGACCGCATCCTCCTGAACGTCGCCACGATCCTGATGATGGCGGCCATCGGCTTCATGTTCTACGAGGCGTCCAGCCGCTCCCTCCTGTCGGAAAGCCACTGGTGGGCGGAGGAGCTGGTCCGCTTCCTGGTGGTGTGGAGCGTCCTGCTGTCGCTGGGCGTCGGCACGCGGCACGGCCACTACATCCGTATGGACCTGCTGCTGAACATGATGCCGCACCGGGTGCGGCTGGCCTTCGCCTGGCTGAACAGTCTGATCGGGCTGGCCTTCAGCGTGCTTCTGGTGATCGCCGGATTCCAGGAGGTCGCTCACCTCCAGGCCATCGGCATGTTCACCGAATCCAACCTCGACCTACCGCTGTGGACGGTTCGGCTGGTGCTGCCGCTGGGCGGGGTGCTCTACGGCTTCGCCTTCGTCGGCAACATCATCCTGCTGCTGCGGGGCCACGACCCCGATCCGCCCGTCGAGGGCGAGAATCTCTGAACGACGGCTGAAAAAGGGAGGAAACACCATGACCACCATCGTTGCCGTCGTCAGCCTGCTGTTCTTCGTGGCCGCGGGCGTGCACATCGCCCTGGCGCTGGGCGTCATCGCGGTCGGCCTGTTGACCTTCAACTTCAACATCCCGGTCGTCCTGGTCGCGCAGATGGCCTGGGACTCCGTGGACAAATACGCGCTGGTCTGCATCCCGTTCTTCATCTTCGCCGGCAACCTGATGTCGCGCGGCAACCTCGCGCTGGTCATCCTGGAGCTGGTCGGAACGATCATCCGCTACTTCCGCGGCGGCATCGCCCTGGCGCTGGCCATGTCCAGCGTGTTCTTCGCGGCGGTCAACGGCTCGTCGGTGGCCTGCGCCGTGGCGCTCGGCCCGGCGGCGGTGAAGCTGATGCCGAAGGAGGGCTACCCACCCCGCTTCGCCGCCTCGCTGGTGGCGGTCTGCGGCACGCTGGGTCTGATGATCCCGCCGTCGCTGACCTTCATCCTGATCGGCTCCATCGTCGGCCTGCCGATCACCGATCTGTTCATCGCCGGCATCGTGCCCGGCCTGTTCGAGGCCTTCCTGCTCGCCGTCACCACGCTGATCGTCAGCCGGCTCAAGGGCTACGGCCATGTCGGCGAGCGTCCGGACTGGAAGGGCTTCGGCCAACGCCTGCCGGGTGCCGCCGGGGCGCTGATGATGCCGGTGCTCATCATCGGCACGATCTACATGGGCTGGTTCACCCCGACCGAGGTGTCGGCTCTCGCCGCCATCTACGCGGTGGTGCTGGTGACGCTGGTCTATCGCACCGCCAACCTTGCCGCGGTGTGGGAGACGGCGCGGGAGTCGGTCCTCCAGACCGTGATGATCTACGGCGTGCTGCTCGGCTCCGGCCTGCTGACCGCGGTGCTGACCCGCCTCGGCCTGTCCGCGGAGTTGACCGCGATGCTCAAGGAGGCGCAGGTCTCCCCCTTCGAGTTCCTGCTGGCGGTCAATCTGCTTCTGCTCGTCATCGGCATGTTCCTGGACGGCGTGTCGATGATCGTGCTGCTGGCGCCGATCCTGTTCCCGATGGCGCAGGCGGTGGGGGTGAACCCGATCCATTTCGCCGTCATCATGACCGCGCTGGTGGAGGTGGCGACCCTGACGCCGCCGGTCGGCCTGAACCTGTTCGTGATGAGCCGCATCACCAAGATGCCGCTCCACTCCATCGTGAAGGGGGTGCTGCCCTTCTACGGGATGCGGGTTGTCGCGCTGGTCGCCATCAACGCCTTCCCGGCCCTGTCGCTGGTCCTGCTCACGTAAGCCTTCCCTCGCGGAGCATCCTCGTACGCCGGTTGCATCGGCGCCCCGGCTCGTCCATCTTCCGGCATCATGAGGGATGCGATGTCGGACGAAGCGGACAGCCTGAAGGACAACAGCGGCGCGGCGGAGCGGGCAGAAACCCCGCTCTACCAGGAGATCGTCCGCACTTTGCTGGAGGAGATCGACGCCGGCGCCTACGCCGTCGGCGACCGCCTGCCGACCGAGCAGGAGCTGTGCAGCCGCTTCGCCGTCAGCCGCCACACGGTGCGCGAGGCGCTGCGCCGGCTTCAGGAGATGGGCTACATCCTGCGCCGCCAGGGATCGGGTTCGGTCCTGGCGGCGCGCCGTGCCGACGGGCGCTTCGTCAACTCCATCAGTTCCCTGGACGAGCTGGTGCAGTACGCCACCTCGACCCGGCTGGAAATCCTCTCGGTGGACCGCATCATCGTGGAGGAGGAACTGGCGGGCCGGCTGGGCTGCCGCCCGGAGACGCAATGGTTCCGCGTCAGCGCCCTGCGCCGCACCCGCGAGACGTCGGAGCCCTTCTCCTACGTCGAGGTCTACATCGACGCCGCCTTCTCCGACGTGGTGCGCAACCTGGAGGTGGTGCAGTACGCCATCTACACGGTGCTTGAGCAGCGCTACGGCGTCCGCATCGCCGAGGTGATGCAGGACATCGAGGCCGCCCCGGCCAGCCTGAACGTCGCCTCGCGCCTGCATGTCCCGCCGCAGTCGCCGATCCTCGTCATCACCCGGCGCTATTTCACCGAAGACGGGCGTCTGGTGGAGATCGCGGTCAACACCCATCCGGGTGCCGGTTTCCGCTACACCATGTCCCTGCAGCGGCGCTGAGAGACACGGCCTCACGGCCGACGGAACAGTGCGCCCCGCGGGTCGAGGCCCTCGCGCAGCCCTTCGGCCAACAGGTTGACGGCCAGCGCGATGGCGGCGACGGTGACCGTCGTCGCGGCGATCAGGTGGGGGGCGTCGCGCAGGTCGGCCAGCCCGTCGCGGATCAGGGTGCCCAGCGACACCGCCGGTTCCTGGATGCCCAGACCCAGGCCGCTCAACGTCGCCTCCGCCACCATGACGGGACCGATGGACAAGGCGGCGCGGATGGCGACCGGCCCGGCGACCGCCGGCAGGAGATGGCGGCGGACCGTGTGCAGCGGTCCCGCGCCCAGGGCGGCGGCGGCGCGCACATGCTCGGCGGTCCGGTTCGTCAGGGCCTGCGCCCGGCACCAGCGGACCTGCGAGGGCCACGCCGCGAGGGCGAGCGTCAGCACCATGGCCTCCGTGCCCGGACCCAGCAGAGCGGATGCGACGATGGCGAGCGACAGCTCGGGAAAGCCTTGCAGCAGGTCGGCGAGCCGAAGCACCGCCGCGTCCGTGCGCCCGCCGATCCAGCCTGCCACACCGCCCGAGGCGACGCCCAGCCCCACCGCCAGTGCGAGCGCCAGCCCGGCAATGGCGAAGGAGGTTCCCGTCCCGGCGATCAACCGGGCGGCGACGTCGCGGCCCAGCCCGTCGCAGCCCAGCGGGTGGGCGGCGGACGGCCCGGCCCAGGCCTGCCCGAGATCCATGGCGGACGGGTCGAGCGGCAGCAGAAGGGCGGCCAGGGCCAACGGCACCGCCAGCGCCGCCGCGAGCAGCAGGCCGGCGCGTCCGGTGAAGGAACGCACGGCGATCACGACGGCTTCCCATCGTCGCGCAAGCCATTGTCGTGCAAGCCATTGTCGCGAAGTCGCGGATCGGCGAGGCCGATCAGCAGCTCGGCGGTCAGGCTGATGGCGATCTGCATCAGGACGAAGACCAGGACGGTGGCTCCGGCGACCGTGTGGTCGCGGGCCAGCACCGCCTGGATGGTCAGCCGCCCCACCCCCGGCAGGGCGAAGACGGTCTCCACCGCCGCCGTGGTGGTGAGGATCGTCCCGGCCACCGATCCGGCCGCCGCCGCCAGCGGCACCAGAGCGTTCGGCAGGGCGTGGCGCAGCAGAACGGCGGTTCGTCCCAGCCCCTTGGCCTGTGCGGTGCGGATGAAGTCGCGTCCCAGCACCTCCATCACCTGGGTCCGTGTCAGGCGGGCGATCATCGCCACCGCCGGCAGGGCAAGCGCCGCCACGGCCCAGGGCGCCGTACCGGACCCCGCCAGCATCAGCCACGTCGCCAGTGCCAGCGGCGGCACCGACAGGGCCATCACCGACCCGATGGTGAGGGCAGTGCCCGGCCACGCCCGCCGGACATCCGCCGCGGCGAGGCCCAGCAGGAGTCCGAGGGGCAGGGCCAGCACCGCCGCACCCGCCATCAGCCCCAACGTCACCGGCAAGGCTTCGCCCAGCAGCGCCGTCACCGGAACGCCGCCATAGCGCAGTGATTGGCCGAGGTCGCCGCGCAGCAGGGCCAGCGTGTAGGACAGGAATTGAACGGCCATCGGCTGATCCAGCCCGGCGTCTTCCCGCAGCCGGCGGATCATTTCCGGGTCGGCGGCCCGCCCGTCGACCATGAGCAGGACCGGATCGCCGGGGAGCGCGTGGGAGGCCAGGAAGCTCGCCAGCATGGCGGCTCCGGCCAGAAGAAGAAGCCCCGGCAGGCGCCGGGCCAATCGCCAAGCCAATCGCCAAGCCAGTCGCCAGGACAGGCCATAGCGGCCGAGGCGGCGTGCCGTCATGGCAACCGGGCGGAATGGTAATCCGTCGTGCCGTCCGGCCGGATGACCACCCCGGTCACGCCGGGCCGCACCAGAGCTACGAACTGCGGCACGGGAAGAGGCACCGCCACGGCCTGCTCCCGGAGCAGGGCTTCGGCGTCCCGATAGAGCGCGTTGCGGGCGTCGGGGTCGGCGAGGCCGCGCGCCCGCTCCATGAGCCGGTCGAAATCCGGGTTGTGCCAACGGACGCGGTTCGTCGGGCTGGCGCTGTGCCATTGGGTGGCGAGCTGGTCCATGGGATCGGGGAAATCCGCCGTCCAGCCGTTGATGAACAGCGCCTCGCGCCCCTCGTTGATCGCCGCCACGAAGGCCGCGCGCTCCTGGATGCGCACGCCGACCGGAATGCCCAGCACCGCGGTGAGCTGGGCGGCGAAATAGGTGGCCTCCTCGCGCACGTTGGGGCCACCGGCGATCTGGAGCGGCGGCAATCCGCGCCCCCCGGCGTGGCCGGACTCCGCCAGAAGCGCCTTGGCCCGGTTCGGATCGGTCGGGGTCAACGGCACCGCGTCGGGGTGGTAGCCGCCCAGGCCAGGCGAGACGAAGCCGTTCGTCAGCAGCGCCCGCCCGGCATGGAGCCCGTTCACCGTGGCGACCCGGTCCAGCGCGTAACGGAACGCCTCGCGCACCCGCCGGTCGCGGAAGGGCGGGTACAGATCCTGGTTCAGGGCAAGATAGCGCACCTGCGCGCGGGGGAAGGCTGCGATCTGCCCGTCGTAGCGCGGCTGACGGACCACCGTGCGCACCGCGTTGTCGGGAAGCGGCGCGACGTCCAGCTCTCCGGCGTCGTAGCGCGCCAGCAGCGTGTTGGTGTCGGGCAGCACCGCCAGGGACACCGCCTCCACGGCTGGAGCACCGCCCCAATAATCGGCGTGGGCCTCCAGACGCACGGATTCGCCGCGCCGCCAGGACGTGAGGCGGAACGGCCCGGTGCCGCCGGACGCCCGCTCGTGCCAAGCCGGCCCGAATTCGTCCTCCATGCCGCGGTCGACGAACAGGAACGGGTAGAGTGGGAACAGCGCGTCGGGTTCGGCCAGCCGCACGACGAGTGTGTGAGGGTCGGGAATGGCGACGCCGGACAGCGAGGCGGCGGTCCCCTGCTGCAACGCCGCGGCCCCCTCGATGCCGCGCAGGTAGAAGGCGCTGTAGCCGGGCTGGGGCGTGCGCGTCAGATGGTGTTCCCAGGTCCACAGGATGTCGGCGGCGGTGAATGGGCGTCCCGAATGGAACCGCACGTCCGGGCGCAGGGCAAAGCGCCACGTCCGCCCGCCGTCCGGCGTCTCCCAACGGGTGGCCAGCGCCGGAACGGCGTTGCCGGCGGCGTCGACGGCGGTGAAGCCCTCGTAGACCTGCCGCAGGACACCGGATGAGACCAAGCCGGGAAAGGCGAACGGATCGATGGTCGTCAGATCGTCGGAAAGGCTGGCCCGCAAGATTCCCGCCGCTGCCGGAAACACGGCACCCGCGACACCGGTCACGATGGCCAGGGCGGTCAGGAGCAGACGCAGAGCGGCGGGCAGGGGCATGATGCGGGACGTTGCGGGGCGATAGGGGCGGGGCGATGGGCGGAAAATAGGAAAAACAGACGCCCCTGCCTCCTTCACGGTCTCCGGCCAGAGCGGAACCGGAACTGCACCGGACGTCCGCCATATGTATGCACAAGAGTGCGTCCATATCCAGGTATTCGCGCGGCCGGCGATGCATCGGGCAGCATACCCGGATTTGATCAGACGCGCGACCCGAAATGCCAGCAGATCGTCGTCACCTGCCGCACGATTCCCGCTTGGTTGCGCAGCCCGGTCTTGCCCAGGATGGACGAGACCTGATTGTAGACGGTGCGCCGCTCCACCCCGCGATCCTCGGCGATCTCGTCGACGCTCCGGCCGGAGCACAGGGCCAGCGCGATCTCGGCTTCCGATCCGGTGATCTGGAGAAGCTCGGCGACGGCGCGCGCCGACACGGCGGGCAGGATATCCGGATCGACGAGAGTCAGGAGGAGGATGCCGGTCATTGGGCCGCCGCTTCCGACGCTTTGGGCCGGCGGCTCCGACAGGGTGGCGAAATAGGGCGACGGCTGGTCCAGGCGCGACACGCGCAACGTGATCGGCGTACGGGTGCGGCGGCGGAAGAAGCCGGCGGCCCGCTTCGACAGTTCCGCCTGTTCGGCGGGTGCGTCCGGGATGATCAGCCGGCCGCCGACCAGGGACAGCCCGTCTCCCCGCGCCACGATGGAGGCGAAGGACTGGTTGCCGTCGATGACCTGGCAGCGCGGCGTCAGAAGCGCCGCCGGGTAGGGCAGGGCATCGAGAAGCCGGACGACGAAGGTGGGCTGGCCCGACGGCGGCAGGACGCTGCCGCCGTTGAGGGAGATCAGGCTGTCGAAGCCGCCCCGGACGCTGTCCTGGACGTTGCTGGTGACGTCGCGCCGGATCTGGTACCACCAGCCGTCCGTGTCGTCCAACCGCTCGTAGGTGATCTGGATGACCCGCCCGTCGGAATGGAGCGTGAAGGACTGCCAGAACCGGTTGAACCGGCGGAGATCCTCGGCATAGCCGATCCATCGCGCCGGATCGGAATAGATGGTGTCCGAGCTGAACTTCTTGTGCTTCACGCATTCCCACACGATGTCGCGGAACGTCACCGAGCGTGAGAAGTCGATGAAGGGATAGATCGTCTTCTGCTTGTCGTTGGTTGCCAGCAGCGTGTCGCTCTTGTCGAAGACGGTGAGCGCGGCGTTCATGTCCCGGGCGCGGCTGGAGAGGTCGTGGACCAGATCGGACATCAATCCTTCCTCCCTTTCGCTGCCAGGGGTGACGGGATGCGCCCCTGACCGTGGCCTGGGCCGCCGGTCAGGGGAGCGTTCGCGGAGCGCGCTGCCAATCGTATGAATTTAGCAGCAAAACAACCGCATCATGCAACGGTCAATACGATGGTATGACGCTCAGGCCGCCTCGACCGTGAGGTAGCAGCCGGCGAGTTCCTCCGTTCCCAGTTCCACGCCGAGCGTCGTCCGGAAGGCGTCCTGGGTGTTGGCGACAGCCTTCTGCCAGGCGGCGGCGTCGGGAGCGTCCGGGTGATGGTGAACCCGGGCGCCGACAAGACGCATCATGTCCGCCTCGTAACGGTCCATGAACAGGATGTGCTCGTGCCAAGCCGCGTCGGCCGCCTTCGTCGGGACCAGGATCAGGTTCGGCTTCGCCGCGACCACGACGAGGAACTGGCGGTAGGCCTCGACCGACGCCGCGGCCTGATCCGACGTGTAGCCGGCCATCTCGAGCCGCTTGTTGATGAAGGAGAGGTCGAGGTTCGCCGGCTGCACGGACGAGACGCGTTCGCTGTTGTCGTTCATTCTCGATGGTCCTTTCAGAAGGGAATGAGGTTCACTTCGGTCCTCGAAGACCTCCGCCCGATGACGCCGGCCCGTGCCTTGCGGGAAAACGTTGCCCGCAGTGGCATCCGGCAGGATTCAGGCGAGAGGTGTCCTGACCGGCGGTGTCCCGCCGGCCGATGCCTGTGCGTGGCACCGTTCGGCTTGATCTGGCTGATGCCGTGGGCAAGCCGCCAAGGCTGCGTTCGCGTGCGCCGCGCGTCCCGTACGCTCCTGCAACAGGCCCGCCATGCGCCCCTCCTGCATACCCGAGTGTATCATAGTAGCGGTTGTGCAAGCGCTCAAGGACATATCGCGTATTTGTATTGAATCTGTCGATGATAGTTTCCCAAGGTGGAATACATACGCGTTCATTTTCTCTGTGGTGATGGCCGATTCTTGTGAAACATCTCACTTGATAGGATCGTTTCCGTTGCTATCCGCGGAAGAGTTGGTATCTTCTGCGTGAGGTTGCAAATCCATGTCATTGTCATGGGGTTCCGGATGCAGGACCGGCGAGCACATCCTTTTTCTTCGCCATGGCTCAACGGACTGCTCGCAGAGGCTTTGCGACGTCCGGTTCTCGACGGGGCCGAGGACGCTCTGATCCTTGCGGACCTCTTCGCCGCGGTTGCGCCGCCGCTCCCCGCGGATGCGATCACCCGGGCCTCACGGGCCAGCGGCTGGCTGCATCAAGCGGTGGCGACGGCGCAGGAACAGCCTCCGCATCGGGTGGGCCGGGACCTGAGGAGCTTCGCCGACTACATGGTCGAGGCGGTGCGGTTGATGCAGCGGCACGGCCATTTCCAAGACCGCAACGACCGTCAGCGGGTGAAGGCCCTCCTGAAGAAAGCGGGTGGGCGTGGGGCGGTGCCGGACCGGACCGCCGCCGCGGAGCGTCTGCTGGCCGCCGCCGAAAGCCCGGACGCGGGGCGGTCGGACGCGATCGCCGAGGCCCTGGGCACCGGGGCGCTCGGTCCGCCGGGCGGTCTCGATTCCGCGACGACGGTGCTGCTCGGATTGGCGGCCCTGCCGGTGGACAAGCGCCGGACGCGGCTGCACGGCATGGGCATGGCCCTGCGGGCGCCATCGCCACCAGGGGGCTGGAATGGCTGAGGCGTCTCACAGGAGAGCGGGTTGCGGACCCCCTCAAGGACTCAGGGCAGCATGATCGCCGACTGCCATTGCTGCAGGAAGCGTTCCCGCTTCAGCCGGTCGAGGAACACCAGCAGGGCCGGGCTGAGGGCGATGGGGTGCAGCGGCGCCGCCGTGCTGGAGCGCAGGCCCGACGCCGACGCCTCCCGCTTGATGCCGGAGGAGATGGCGTAGAGGGCGGAGCGGTCGGCCACCACCTCCTGCCCGCGCGGCGACAGCAGATAGTCGATGAACCGGCCGGCGAGTTGCGGCCGGGGCGCCGTCCGGGGGATCACCGCGACGCGGGAGATGACCAGCGTGTAGTCCTCCGGCACCACGATGCCGATGGGCGCCCCCGCCGCCGCCCGCGCCCGCGCGTAGGAGCCGAGGACGTTGTAGGCGATCAGCACCTCCCCCCGCTCCACCATATCGAGGATCTCGCCGGAGCAGCAGGCCAGCCGCGCCTGGGCGTTGCCCATCATCGCGACGAGCTGCCAGTACTGGCCGAACAGCAGGGCGTCGTGGGATGCCAGCAGATAGCCGATGCCGCTGGTGGCCGTGTCGTAGGTGGCGACGCGCCGGCTGAAGCGCGCCGGGTCGTCCCGCAGCAGCCGGATCAGCGCCGGGCGCGTGCGCGGCACCTCGGCGTCCGGCAGGAGGTCGCGGTTGTAGGCGATCACCGCCGGCTCGAAGGTGAAGCCGAAGGCTTCGCCCCGCCAGTTCGCCCAGTCCGGCAGCGCGTCGGTCAGGGCGGAGCGGTGGGGCTGGGTGTGACCGTCGTTGACCAGCTTCACCTGCAGGTCGGAGGCGGAGCTGATGAGCAGGTCGGGAGTCTCCGCCGCGGCCCCCTTGGCCGGCACGGCCACCGCCTCGGCGTAGAGGTCGGCGGTGTCCATGTCCTTGTAGTCGATGGTGACGTCGGGGTGGAGCTGCTGGAAATCGAGGACCAGCGGCTCGATAGCCTGCCGGTCGGTGGCGGAATGGATGCGCAGCCGCTCCCGCTCGCCGCCGGGGGCGGGGTAGGTGAGCAGCTGCGCCGCCTGCGCGGCCTGCATCCAAGGCGCCCAGAGCAGGGCGACGAGGACCAGAAGGGGCAGCAGGGCCCGCGCGGCCCCTCCCCCCGCCGCGGCCCCTCCCCCCGCCGTGGTGATTCCGCCGCCCACCTCCGGGAAGTCGATGCGTGCGATCAGCCCGCCGCCGGGGCGGTCGAGCAGGGACAAATCCGCTCCGTGCGCCTCGACCACCGAGGTGACGATGGCGAGGCCCAGCCCGCTGCCCGCCACCCCGGCGGCGGAGCTGCCGCGCCCGAACCGCTCCAGCACGCGGCGCTTCTCGGCGTCCGGCACGCCGGGGCCGCGGTCGGCGATCTCCACGCGCAGACCGCGCCCGTTCGGCCGGGAGGTTAGCGTCAGGTCGATGGGGCCGGACGGGCCGGCGTACTTCACCGCGTTGTCGAGCAGGTTGGTCAGCGCCTCGCGCAGGCTGATGGCGTCGCCGGGGACGGTGGCGGGTTCCGCCGCGCGGTCGATGTCCAGGCGGATCGCCGTGTCGCCGGCCACCGCGCGGGCACGCTGGAACACCTGCTCCAGCAAGGCGCCGAGATCGACGTCCTCGGGCTTCAGCGCCTCGCTGCGGTGAATCACCATGGCGTGGTTGAGGAGCTGGCTGGTCAGCTGGCTGGCCTCCACCGCGTTGCGGTGCACGCGCTGGGCGATGCGGTGCAGGGCGTCGGGGTCGTCCTCGTCGATGGCGAGTTCGGCCTGCAGGCGCAGACTGGCCAGCGGTGTGCGGATCTGGTGGGCGGCGTCGGCCAGGAAGGTTTGCATGGTGTCGAGGTTGGATTTGAGCCGCGCCATGAGTTGGTTGATCGCCTGGACGAGCTGCGAGACCTCCTGCGGCGGCGGCATGGCGATGGGGGAGAAGTCGTGGGGCTGCCGCTCGCGGATCATCCGCTCCAGCGAGCCCAGCGGGGCCAGCGCCTGCCGCACCCCGAACCAGATCAGCCCGCCCGCCGCGACCACGGTGAAGGCGATGGGAAGGAAGGCGTTCGCCAGGATGTCGCGGGCCAGCGCTCCGCGCTCCTCCCGCGTCTGGGCGACGGCGATGGTGACCCAGCCGCCGAGGTCCGGCTGTGCCGCGAAGCGCTTCAGGACGGCGACGCGCACCGGCATGCCGCGGAAGGTGGCGTTCTCGAACCGGGTGGCGGAGTCGCTGGCGGCCGCGCCGGCGACCCCGGTCCTGGCGGGCGCCACCGGCAGGTCGTGGTAGCCGGTGACCAGCTCGCCGTCCGGCGCGGTGATCCGGTAGAAGACGCGGTCGCGCCGGGCCTGGGCCAGGATGCCCAGCGAGGAATAGGGCAGGTCGACGGAAAAGCGTCCGTCCTCAACCCGCACCGTGTCGGAGATCGACAGGGCCGACGCCATCAGCAGCCGGTCGAAGGCGGCGTCGGCGGCGCGCTGGGCGTAGGCGCTGACGAACAGGAACAGGCCGGCGGTCAGGACGGCCAGCACGCCGAGCAGCCGGATGAACAGCCGCCGCCGCAGCGAGAATCCCTCAGCCTTCGGCACACACTTCCGCCACATAGCCCAGCCCCCGAACCGTCCGGATCTCCACCGACGCGCCCTCCAGCTTGCGCCGGAGGCGGGAGACATACAACTCGATGGCGTTCAGCGCGGTGGGCTGGTCGAGGCTGAACAGCCGGTCCATCAGGTCCTCCTTCGACAGGACGGTGTTCAGGTTGCTGAGAAACAGCTCCAGCAGCCGGAACTCGCGGCCGCCCAGATCGACGGGACGGGCGTCGATCAGAACTTTCTTGGCCGCGGCGTCGAAGACCAGATTGCCGAACTGCGTGCGCGAGGAGGCGAGCCCGTGCGAGCGGCGCAGCAGGGCGCGGCAGCGTGCCTCCAGCTCCCGCAGGTCGAAGGGCTTCACGATGAAGTCGTCGGCGCCGAGGTCGAGCAGATCGACCCGCACGTTCACCTGCGAGCGGGCGGTCATCACCAGGACCGGCGTGACGTCCCGGCGCTGGCGCAGGCGGTTCAGCAGCGTCTGCCCATCCACCCCCGGCAGCATGATGTCGAGCAGGACGAGCTGGTACGCCTCCTGGCGCAGCAGCTCCTCCGCCTCGTCGCCGGTCGGCGCCCAGTCGACAGCGTAACCCAGCTTGCGCAGCCGGTGGACGATGGCGTCGGCCAGATCCTCGGTGTCCTCGACGACGAGTATGCGCATGGTCCGTCTCCGGCCTTCATAGCCCTCTCCCCTCTGGGGAGAGGGTGGCCCGAAGGGCCGGTGAGGGGGATGCGCGAGGCGGTACGTTCGGCAAAAGCGCAACCCCCTCACCCTAACCCTCTCCCCGCTTTCGGCGGACCAAAGGTCCGCCTGTCGCGTCAGCGCAAACGAAGTTTGCGCGAGAGCGGAGGGGAGAGGGGACATGAGTCCATATCAGTGCGCCATGAAGATGGGAATGGCCGGCGGTTCGCGCAGTACATCGAGCGTCACGCCACCCCACACCCGTTCGCGGACCCGGCTGTGGCCGTAGGCGCCCATCACCAGCAGGTCGCAGCCGGCCTCCGCCGCCGTCTCCTGCAAAGCCCGGCCGACCACGCGGCCCGACGCGGTGACCTTGCGGATGGTCGCCGCGACGCCGTGCAGGGCGAGGTAGGCCGAAAGGCGGTCGGGGTCGGCGGTGCGTCCGGGATCGGCGACCTCCGCCGACAGGATGACCGCCTTGCCGGCGCGTTGCAGAAGCGGCAATGCCGCCGCGACCGCCCGCGAGGCCGCGGCCCCGCCGTCCCAGGCCACGGCGACCGCGGACCCGACCGAGGCCGGTTCGGCCGCCGGCGCCAGCAGCAGGGGGCGGCCCGAGCCGAACAGGGTGGCCTCGATGGCCGGCCCCATGGCGTTGGTCCTGTCGGAGGTCTGGGCGATCACCACCAGATCGGCGAGCCGCGCTTCCTCCGCCAGGGTTTCGGCCAGCGGGCCGGTCGCCTGCTGCCAGGAGGCGGAGAGCCCGTCCGCCGCCTCGCCGCCGGTCAGGCTGTCCGCCTCCGCGGCGCCGAAGCGGTTGCGGAATTCCTCGAACAGGTCGTGGGCGGAGTCGATCACCCGCGCCTGATCCTCCTGCCCGATGCGGATGAGCTGCTCGACCAGCGCCTTGGGGATCGCGGCGCTTTCCACCGAGGTGCGGATTTCGACCTGCGGCATGACGCTCAACCCCTCCACATGGGCGCGGAAGCGGGTGGCGAGCAGAAAGGCCGTGGCGATGGCGCGGCGGTCCAACGGCCGCCCGGTCAGGGGAACCAGTACCTTCTTGATCATCGGAAGCGCTCCGTCACGATAGCCGGGAGGTGTGCATGAGGACTTCGTTGCTGCCGCGCCAGATCATGTCGAGCGCCACATAGGTGATGATGACGAGACCGACCCAGCCGACCCAGCGGTGCTTGTGCAGCACATGCGCGATCATGTTGGCCGCGGCCCCCATCAGCACGACGGACAGCAGCAGGCCGATGACCAGGATGGTGGGGTGGTCCTTGGCGGCGCCGGCCACCGCCAGCACGTTGTCGAGCGACATCGACACGTCGGCGACGACGATCTGCCAGATCGCCGCGCCCACCGTGACCCCGCCGACCGCGGCACCGGCGGCGGCGCTTCCGGACACGCCCACCGGCGTGTCGGGGGCGTCCATCGCCTCGTCGGGCGCCACCTCGTCCGTCCCGTGGGAGCGCAGCTCCCGGTACATTTTCCAGCAGACCCACAGCAGCAGCACGCCGCCGGCCAGCGTCAGCCCGATGATGGCGAGAAGCTGCGTGGTGATCAGGGCGAAGAAGATGCGCAGGACGATGGCCGCACCGATGCCCCAGAAGATCACCTTGCGGCGCTGCGCCAGCGGCACCGCGGCGGCGGCCATGCCGACGACGATGGCGTTGTCGCCGGCCAGAACGAGGTCGATGGCGATGACCTGTCCCAAGGCGGCGAGCTGGGACCAGAGATCGACGCTTTCCATGGAAAAGTCCTTCGAGGAATGGCAGTCTTACGTCGCGGGATGGGTGCCGGACGGGGAGGCGCTGCCGCCCTTGCCCGCCCCATTGCTCCGGTAGCGCAGGACCATCGGGCCGATCACCAGCAGGGCGGCGATGATCAGCAGGACCGCCGAGATCGGGTGGGTCAGGAAGACCGAGGGGTCACCCTGGCTGATCGCCAGCGCGCGGCGGAACTGCTGTTCGGCCAGCGGACCCAGGATCAGCCCGACCACGCAGGGCGCCACCGGCACGTTCAGAACACGCATGCCGAAGCCGGCCAGCCCGATCACCCACAGGATGACCAGATCGATGACGTTGTTGTTCAGCGTGTAGGCGCCGAGCGACGAGAAGACCAGGATGCCGGCGTACAGCCAGGGCCGCGGGATCAGCAGCAGTTTCACCCAGAAGCCGACCAGCGGCAGGTTCAGCACCAGCAGAAGCACGTTGCCGATGTAGAGGCTGGCGATCATGCCCCAGACCAGCTCGGGGTTGTTGTCGAACAGCGTCGGGCCGGGCTGCAGGCCGTACTGCTGGAAGGCGGCGAGCATGATGGCGGCGGTCGCCGAGGTCGGCAGGCCGAGCGACAGCAGCGGCGCCAGCACACCGGCGGCCGACGCGTTGTTGGCGGCCTCCGGTCCGGCGACGGCCTCGATGGCGCCCTTGCCGAACTCCTCCGGCTTCTTCGCCAGACGCTTCTCGACCAGATAGGACAGGAAGGTCGGGATCTCGCTGCCGCCCGCCGGCAGGGTGCCGATGGGGAAGCCCAGCAGCGTGCCGCGCAGCCATGGCTTCCACGAGCGCGCCCAGTCCTCGCGGCTCATCCATTTGGAGCCCTTGAGCGCGTAGATCTCCTCCGTCTCGAAGCGGTGGCGGGAGGCGACGTAGAGTGTCTCGCCGACCGCGAACAGGCCGACCGCGACGACCACCGTGTCGATGCCGTCCAGCAATTCCGGCACGCCGAAGGCCAGCCGCGCCTGACCGGTCTGCATGTCGATGCCGACCAGACCCAGCGCCAGCCCGAGGAACAGGCTGGCCAGACCGCGGGCCAGCGAGCTGCCCAGCACCGCGGTGACGGTGGTCAGCGCCAGCACCATCAGTGCGAAATACTCGGCCGGGCCGAACAGCAGGGCCATCTTGACCATCAGCGGTGCGACGAAGGTCAACGCCGCGGTGGCGATGGTGCCGGCGATGAAGGAGCCGATGGCGGCGGTCGCCAGCGCCTGGGCGCCGCGGCCTTGGCGGGCCATGGCGTGGCCGTCGATGGCGGTGACGATGCTGCCGGACTCGCCCGGCGCGTTCAGCAGGATCGAGGTCGTCGAGCCGCCGTACATCGCGCCGTAATAGATGCCGGCGAACATGATGAAGGCGGAGGTCGGCTCCAGCCCGTAGGTGACCGGCAGCAGCAGCGCCACGGTCAGCGCCGGGCCGATGCCGGGCAGCACGCCGACCGCGGTGCCCACCGTCACGCCGATCGCCGACCACAGAAGGTTGTAAGGGGTCAGCGCCACGAGGAAGCCATGGCCCAGGGCGGCAAGGGTGTCCATTGTGCAGTTTCCTTCCCGAAGCGGGGGCCCGAAGCAGGGGCCCGAAGCAGGGCTTGTCCGGCGTTCCTACTCGGCGTCGGGGGACGTGAGCCGTTCGACGATGCTGCCCTCGGGCAGGTTCAGGCCGAGCCCGTAATTGAAGGCCACGAAGGTGAAGGCGGCGAGCGCCAGCCCGATGGCGAGATTGACCATCAGCCGCCGGCCGCCGAAGGCGCGGGAGACCGCGGCGAACAGGATGGTGGTGGAGGGTATCCAGCCCAACGTGTCAAGCAGCAGGAACTGGACGGCCAGCCCCGCCGCGACCAGCGCCACCGCCCACAGGTCCAGTTCCAGCCCCTCGGCGTGGGCGACGGCCCCGGCGAAGGCTTCGCGCAACAGGGACAGGCCGACCAGGACCAGGCCGCCCGAGATCAGGTAGGGGAACAGGGCAGGGCCGACCACCGCCCGGCCGACGCTCGGGGTCAGCATGGTCTCGACCGCGATCAAGCCCCCAAGGGCGAACAGCCCGCCGCCCAGCACCGCCTCTCCGGCGCGCATGCTCCGACCGGTGGTCATCGCTTCATCCTCCCAGACTGTTTTTTTGCGGACCGGTGGGCGCGGCGACCGCGCCCACCCGGTTCGGTTCTCACTTCACGAGGCCGATGTCCTTCAGCGTGCCCTCGATCTGCGCGCGCTCCTGCTTCAGGAAAGAGGCGAACTCGGCTGAGGGCTGGTAGAGGTCGATCCAGCCGCGCTGCTTCACGGCCTGCTTCCACTCGTCGCTGGCGACGGCCTTGGCGACGGCTTCCTGGAGTTCCTTCAGCTCGGCCGGCTTGGCGGAGGCCTGGGCGAAGACGCCGCGCCAGTTCACGAACTCCAGGTCGACGCCCTGCTCCTTCAGGGTCGGCGTGTCGGAGCCCGGCAGGCGCTGCGGGGCGGAGACGGCGATGGCGCGCAGCTTGCCCGCCTGGAACTGCGGGGCGAACTCGCTGTAGCCGCCCATGCCGAGCGTGACGTGGCCGCCCAGCGCCGAGGCCAGCAGCTCGCCGCCGCCCGCGGTGGCGACGTAGTTGACCTTGTTCGGATCTACGCCGACCGACTTGGCGATCAGGCCGGCCAGGATCTGATCGCTGCCGCCCGCCGAGCCGCCGCCCCAGGAGACCGAGCCGGGGTCCGCCTTGAACTTCTTGATCAGGTCGTCGAAGGTCTTGATGGGCGAATCCGGCGGAACGACGATGGCGGTGTACTCGCCGGTCAGCCGGGCCAGCGGGGTCACCTGATCGAGCGTCACCGCCGACTTGTTGGTGACGATGGCGCCCAACATGATCTGGCCGCCGACCAGCACCGTCGGGGTGCGCTTCTTGGCGGTGACGAACTGGGCGAGGCCGACCGTGCCGCCGGCGCCGGGGATGTTCACGACCTGGATGTTGGAGGCCAGCTTCTGGTCCTGAAGGACCTGCTGGAGCGTGCGGGCGTGCTGGTCCCAGCCGCCGCCGGGGCTGGCCGGGGCGATGATCTCCAGCCCCTTTATCTCGGCCAGCGACGGGGTGGCGGCGAGGGTTGCCGTGGCGAGGACGGCGGCGGTCAGGACGCCCTTCACGGCGCCCGGCATGCGGATGGTCATGACGCTTCGCTCCATGGGTATGTTTTGTTTTGAAAACCGGCAGACCACCGCCGGCTGTCGGTCACTTGACGAGGCCGAGGTCCGTCAGCACGCCTTCGATCCGCGTCCGCTCGTCCTTCACGAAGGCGGCGAACTGGTCGGGCGGCAGGTAGAGGTCGATCCAGCCGCGCTCCTCGGCGATGCGCTTCCACTCGTCGGTGCGGACCATGGCGCCGACCGCATCGTCCAGCACCTGCTTCTCCGACGCCTTCAGGTTGCCCGGCGCCATCACGGCGCGCCAGTTCACCAGTTCCACATCAACGCCCTGCTCCTTGAAGGTCGGGACGTCGATGCCGGGAAGGCGCTGCGGGGCGGAGATCGCCAGCGCGCGCAGCTTTCCGGCCTGGAGCTGCGAGGCCATCTCGTTGTAGCCGCCGGTCGCCACGGTGATGTGCCCGCCGAGCACCGAGGCCATCATCTCGCCGCCCGCTCCGGCGGCGATGTAGTTCATCTTGGAGACGTCGCCGCCGATCGCCTTGACCAGCAGGCCGTAGAGGATGTGGTCGGGGCTGCCGACGGCGAAGCCGCCCCAGGAGACCGAGCCGGGATCGGCCTTGAACTTCCTGACGAGGTCGTCGAGCGTCTTCAGCGGTGAATCCGCGGCCACGACGATGGGCTGGTACTCGCCGGTCAGGCGGGCCAGCGGGGTCACCTGATCGAGCGACACCGGCGACTTGTTGATCAAGATCGCGCCGATCATGCCGAGGCCGGAGATCATCAGGCCGGGGTTGCGCTTCTTGGCGGTGACGAACTGGCTGAGGCCGATGGTGCCGCCGGCGCCCGGGATGTTGACCACCTGGACGCTGGAGGCCAGCTTGTGCTCCTGAAGCACCTGCTGCATGGCGCGCGCGTGCTGGTCATAGCCGCCGCCGGCGTTGGCGGGGGCGATGATCTCCAGATTCTTGATCTCCGCGGACGCGGGAGCGGCGAACAGGGCGGCAGCGGCCAGCACGGCCGCCGCCAGCATCCCCTTGGCGGGGTTGCCGAGGCTCATGGTGTTTCCTCCGAGTGGACTTTTTTGCTTTTGGACGGCGCTTGCTGCGCCTTACGGTGCCTTGGCGGTGGACCTCTGCGGGCGCGCCTCATAGAGGAGGACGGAGCCGCCGGCCCCCGCGCCGCAGGCGGCGCCATAAAAGAGCGGGGTTCGCTCGTCCGCCGATGCGGTCTTCGCCGTGGGTTCCGCCGGCTTTCGGGCTGCGGATTCGGTCGCCATGGTGGAGGTTCCGGGAACGGTGGTTGGTTGTTCCAACTGTTTAACAGGCGAACCTGTCATGAACCTGTCAGCCACCAGCCGGTCATGCAAAATTTCGGCGCTCCACCCGGAAGAGGCGGAGACCGGTTCATGGCGGTTTTCCCCCCGCCGGGGTGATGGGGAGGAGCACTTTGCCCCCTCCCTAACCCTCCCCCGCTATCGCAGGGGAGGGGACAAAATCTCCCTCCCCTGCGAAGCGGGGGAGGGCCGGGGTGGGGGCAAGAACCCCCCGGAATCTACCGCACCACCAGCAGGAACAGCCCCTGGCCGAGATAGACGGTGCCGGTCAGGGCGACCAGACGCTGGCTCCAGCTGCGGAACTGGGCGTCGCTCATGGCGTCGAGCACGTGGCGCGACAGATTGGTCCCCAGAACGGCCATGCCGATGCACAGGGCCGTCACCGTGATGTCCAGCGCCTCCGTCTCCGACGCCGCGACGAGGGAGCCGAAATAGACCGTCTTGAACAGATGGCCGAAGACCTGCATCGTCGCCTTGGTCGCGACGACGCTCTGTCGCGACAGGCTGGACTTCACGAAGAACACATCGAGCAGCGGCCCCGAGATGCCGGCGATCAGCTGCACGCCCATGCACAGGACGCCGGCCAATGTGCTGTGGCCGCGCCGCGACACGTTCGGCGACCAGTACGACGGAACCGCCATCGCCATGAAGGGCGAAAGCCCCAGCACGATCAGCGATTCCGCCTTGCCGGGCACGTAGCGGATCAGGGTGAAGACGGCGACCGCAACCGCCCCGCCCAACAGGAACCGGGCCACGATCCCCCATTGCACGTGCCGCCGCCACAGCCACGCCCGCCAGCCGTTGGCGGTCATCTGCGTGATCCCGTGCAGCAGCATGGCCGAGGACACCGGCAGCAGCACCAGCAGCAACCCCATCAGCACCATGCCGCCGGCCATGCCGAACAGGCCCGACAGGAACGAGGTCACCAGCGCCGCAAGGCCGAGTCCGAGTGTCAGGGGAACCGTCAGCATCCCGCTTATCCGAAAGTTTTCTTTGGCTGTGGGCGGCATGATGCCCCTGGCACGCTTGCGCCGCAAACGGGATTGTCTGATGCTGACCCCCAGGAAATGTTGGGGTGCATGGAGAGGGATCGGATGCGGCGCCTGCCATCGCTGAACGCCTTGCGGGCGTTCGAGGCCGCGGCCCGGCACGGCAGCTTCACCGGGGCGGCGAGCGAGCTGAACGTCTCGCAGGCCGCGGTCAGCCGCATGGTGCGCCTGCTGGAGGAGCGGATGGGCTTCCCGCTGTTCGAGCGGCGGGCCAACGCGCTGGAGCTAACCGACCGTGGGCGGGCGCTGCAACCCGGCCTGACCGGCGCCTTCGACGCGATCGCGGACAGCGTGGAACGGGTCGCCGCCATGCGCGACGGCCCGGTGCTGACGCTGGGGGTGGGCGCCACCTTCGCGGTGCGCTGGCTGATCCCGCGCCTGTCGGCCTTCCACGAGAGCCACCCCGACGTGGAGGTTCGCATCGCCACCGGCGGCGCCGGCGCGCCGATCCGCGAGGACTGGACCTGCGCCCTGCTGCTGGGCGACGGGCATTGGCCGGGCTATGAGGTGGAGGAGCTGTTCACCGCCGACATGCTGCCGGTCTGCGCGCCGGCCCTGGCGCGGACCCTGCGCCATCCGGAGGATCTGCTGTCGGCGACGCTGCTCTCGGTGTCGCACTGGGCGGACGACTGGCCGCACTGGTTCGCCTCGGCGGGGCTGGCGCCGCCGGCCGTGAAGGGGCTGTCCTTTGGCAGCTACGCCATGACCTTGCAGGCGGCGGCGGACGGGGTGGGGGTGGCGCTGGGGGCGCGGCTCTACATCGCCGACGATCTGGCGGCGGGCCGGCTGGTCACGCCCTTCGCGCTGGCCGTGCCGATGGGGCGGGCGTGGTATCTGGTCTCGCGCCCGGTGCGGCACCGCGAGCCCGGCTTCACCGTTTTCCGGGACTGGCTGCGCGCCGCGGTCAGATCGTCGGAACCCGAAAAGAAAAGACCGCCGGAGCGTGCCCCGGCGGTCTGAAGTCGCACTTTGGAGAAACGTCACTCGGCGGAACCGCGCGCACGGTGCGGCCTGCCAACTGGGTTTCAAAGGATAACCGAACGAAAACACTTATACTAGTATATCACTAAACGCGCAAGCCCTTTCGCTCACATGACGGCGCCCATCTGCCAGGGCGTGAACTCGTCGGAGCCGAAGCCCAGCTCCTCGCTTTTGGTCTTCCGGCCCGACGCGGTGTCGAGGATGAGCTGGAAGATCGCCCGCCCGACCTCTTCGATGGTGGCGTCGCCGGTGGCGATGGGACCGCAGTCGATGTCCATGTCGTCGGGCATCTTCCGGAACAGCGGCGTGTTGGTGGCGAGCTTCAGCGACGGCGTCGGCTTGCAGCCGAAGACGGAGCCGCGTCCCGTGGTGAAGCACAGCACATTGGCGCCGCCCGCCACCTGCCCCGTGGCTGACACCGGGTCGTAGCCCGGCGTGTCCATGAAGACGAGGCCCGGCCCGGTGATCGGCTCGGCGTAGCGCACCACCTCGACGAGGTTGGTCGTGCCGGCCTTGGCGACCGCGCCCAGCGACTTCTCCAGGATGGTGGTCAGGCCGCCCTTCTTGTTGCCGGGGGACGGGTTGTTGTTCATCTCGCCGCCGGTGCGGCTGGTGTAGTCCTCCCACCAGCGAATGCGTTCGACCAGCGTCTCGCCGACCGCCGGGCTGACGGCGCGGCGGGTCAGCAGATGCTCGGCGCCATAGACCTCCGGCGTCTCGCTCAGCACTGCGGTGCCGCCGTTGCGGATCAGCAGATCGACGGCGTGGCCCAGCGCCGGGTTGGCGGTGATTCCCGAATAGCCGTCCGACCCGCCGCATTGCAGCGCCAGGATCAGGTGGCTGGCCGGCACGGTCTCGCGCTTCACGTCGTTGACGCGGGGCAGCAGGGCGCGGATGCGCTCCACGCTCGCCCGCACGGTGGCAGCGGTGCCGCCGCTCTCCTGGATCGCCAGCGTCTGCAGGGTGTCGCCGACGGTCAGCCCCTCGACCTCGACCAGCTTGTCGATCTGGTTCACCTCGCAGCCGAGGCCGAGCACGAGCACGGCGGCGAAGTTCGGGTGGCGGGCGTAGCCGGCGATGGTCCGGCGCAGCGCGTCGATGGCGTCGCCCTGGGAACCCATGCCGCAACCGTAGGCGTGGGTCAGCGCGACCACCCCGTCGATGTTGGGGTAGGCGGCCAGCGCGTCGCCGCGGAACTGGTCGGCGATCATCCGCGCCGCGGTGGCCGAGCAGTTCACCGTGGTCAGGATGCCGATGTAATTGCGGGTCGCCACGCGCCCGTCCGGACGGACGATGCCCTGGAAGGTGGCGCGGTCCGCCTCCGGCACGAGGTCGGTGGGGTGGACGTCGGCGCCGAAGGCGTAGTCGCGCTCGAAGCTGTCGCCCACGCCGATGTTGTGGACGTGCACGTGGTCACCCGGCGCGATGGGGGCGGTCGCGAAACCGATGACCTGATTGTACTTGCGCACCGGCTCGCCGACCGCGATGGCCTGCACCGCGACCTTGTGGCCGGAGGGGATCGTGGTCCGGGCGACGACGTCCGTGTCGGGCAGGGTGGTGCCCTCCGGCAGGTCGGCACCGGCAACGACGACGTTGTCCGCGGGATGCAGGCGGATGGTCAGCGATGCCATGGTGGTGGTCCTTATGTAGAGATTCCCTCTCCCCTCTGGGGAGAGGGTTAGGGTGAGGGGGATGCGCGTGGCGGAACGTCCGGCAAAAGCGCAACCCCCTCACCAAGCGCCGTTGGCGCCACCCTCTCCCCGCTCTCGGCGGCCAAAGGCCGCCTGTCGCCGACAGCGCCCGCGAGCGGGCGCGAAAGGGAGGGGAGAGGGGTTTCACGTCAGAGCTTGTAGGCCTTCTTGGCGAGGGTGTAGGCGAGATCCACCGCCACCTCCGCGGCCTCGTCCTCCTCCAGCCGGTGCTCGGCGACGAGCCGGGCCAGGAAGGCGCAGTCGACGCGGCGGGCCACGTCGTGGCGGGCCGGGATGGAGCAGAAGGCGCGGGTGTCGTCGTTGAAGCCGACCGTGTTGTAGAAGCCGGCCGTCTCCGTGATCATCTCGCGGTAGCGGCGCATGCCCTCGGGGCTGTCGTGGAACCACCAGGCCGGGCCGACGCGCAGCGCCGGATAGTGGCCGGCCAGCGGCGCCAGTTCGCGGGCGTAGCTGGTCTCGTCCAGCGTGAACAGGATGATGGTCAGGTCGCGCTCGTTGCCGACGCGGTCGAGCAGCGGCTTCAGCGCCCGCACATACTCGGTGCCGGTCGGGATGTCGGCGCCCTTGTCGCGGCCGAAGCGCTCGAAGACGCCCGGGTTGTGGTTGCGGAAGCTGCCGGGGTGGATCTGCATGACCAGCCCGTCGTCCAGGCTCATCTTGGCCATCTCAGTCAGCATCTGGCCGCGGAAGATTTCCGCCTCGGCCGCCGTGATGGTCCCGCGCAACGCCTTCTCGAACAGCCGCTCGGCGTCGGCGTCCGACAGGTCGGCGGTGGTCGCGGTGGCGTGGCCGTGGTCGGTCGAGGTGGCGCCGCCGACCTCCTTGAAATACTGGCGGCGGTTGCGCAGGGCGGCGAGGTAGCCGGCCCAGGTCCCGGTGTTCTCACCGGACAGCGCGCCCAGAGTCTCGACGTTGGCCTGGAAGCCCTCGAACTCCGGATCGACGACCGGGTCGGGGCGGAAGGCGGTGATGACGCGGCCCTTCCAGCCGCTCTCGCGGATGGCGCGGTGATGCTCCAGCGTGTCGAGCGGGGACTCGGTGGTCGCCAGCAGCTCGATGTTGAAGCGCTCGAACAGGGCGCGCGGCAGGAATTCGGGCTTTTGCAGGCAGGCGTCGATCTGGTCGAAGATGCGGTCGGCGCTGGCCCCGCTCAGCCGCTCTGTCACGCCGAACACCGTCTCGAAGGCGTGGTCGAGCCACATGCGCGTCGGGGTGCCGCGGAACAGGTGCCAGTTCTGCGCCAGCTGACGCCAGATCTTGCGCGGATCGCTCTCCACCGCCCCGCCGTCCTTGCGCGGCACGCCCAGGCTTTCCAACGTCACGCCCTGGCTGTAGAGCATGCGGAAGGCGTAATGGTCGGGCACCACGAACAGCGACGCCGGGTTCGGGAACGCCTCGTTCTTGGCGAACCAGGACGGGTCCGTGTGGCCGTGCGGGCTGATGATCGGCAGGTGGCCCACCTCCGCGTACAGCCGGCGCGCGATGTCGCGCTGCGTGGGATCGCTGGGGAAGAGGCGGTCGGGGTGGAGCATCGTTCATCTCCGGAAAGAGGGATGCCGGACGGGGGGCCGGTGCCCTATTTGAATGGGTGGTTCGGGTGTGGCGCGTGGCGCTGCGCCGGTTGTGCCTCGCATGTCGGAATATATTAATATATCAGTTCCGGATGCAAGGACTTTGTGCGTCCCGCCCACAATTCTGTTGGTAAGACGCGCAATTCAAGAGGGGCCGGTTCGATAAAGTCCGGTCAGAGGCGGCGCGAATCGTGGGCGGCGAAGTCCACGGCCCGCGGGCGGTAGCCGCTGGTGAAGAGGGGGGAGGAGATCACCATGTCGGCGGTCGCCTCGTTGCAGGCCATCGGGATGTTGTAGAGCGTGGCGAGGCGGGTCAGCGCCTTCACGTCCACGTCATGGGGCTGGGCGGTCATCGGGTCGACGAAGAAGACGAGAAGATCGATCCGGCCCTCGGCGATCATCGCGCCGATCTGCTGGTCGCCGCCCAGCGGACCGCTCTTCAGCGAGGTGATGTCCAGTTGGGGGTGGGCCTCCCGGACCAGCCGGCCGGTGGTGCCGGTGGACCAGAAGACGTTCCCCTCCAGCGCGTGGATGTTGGCGCCGAGCCAGCCGATCAGGTCGGGCTTGCGGGCGTCGTGGGCGACGAGGGCGATGCGTTTGCGGTCCACGGTGACGGTCCTTGCGGCTGTGCGCTCCGCGGTGGAGCTTTCTTCAATATACTAGTATACTGATGAGTGGCGCAACGCGCTTCCCGGTGGGACAAACTGGCGCGGAACCGGGGCGCCGCGCGGGGTCAAGGCGTTTGACCCACCCCGCCGGGTATTAGTATATTGCAATGAAGGGCGGACCGTATGCGGCGTGAACCAGCGGGTTCGACGCCGGTGTCCCGGAGATCCGGCGCCCTGAATTTTCCTGGCAGGAGCGGGTGTTGAAAAAGGCGGCGCAGACATCGACGGTGGATTCCGAACAGGCCGAGGGCGTCAAGACGCGGACCCGGCGCCGCACGGCGGCGGCGGTCGCCCGTCCGGCCCAGCGCGGCACCACCGTGGCCGCGACGATCTACCGTGACCTGCGCAACGAGATCGTCTCGCTCCGCCGCAAGCCGGGCGAGCCGGTCGCCGAGAAGGTGATCGCCCAGGACTACGGCGTCAGCCGCACCCCGGTGCGCGAGGCCGTGCTGCGTCTGGCGGACGAGGGGCTGATCGAGATCTTCCCGCAATCGGGCACCTTCGTCTCCCGCATTCCGCTGGGCGCCCTGCCGGAAGCCATCGCCATCCGCAAGGCGCTGGAGGAGGCGACCGTCCGCTACGCCGCCAAGCGCGCCACCCGCAGCCAGATCGCCAAGCTGCGCGCCAACCTGGAACTCCAGCGCGAGATGGAGGCCGCCCAGAATTTCGAAGGCTTCCACCAGGCCGACGAGACCTTCCATGCGCTGCTGGCGGAGACCGCCGGCTACCCCGGATTCTGGAACCTGACGCAGCAGGTGAAGGTGCAGGTGGACCGTTACCGCCTGCTGACTCTGCCGGTGCTCGGCCGGGTGCCGGACGTGATCGCCGAGCATTCGGTCATCATCGAGGCCATCGCCAACAACGACCCGGAGGCGGCGGCGAAGGCCATCGACCTGCATCTGGACTATCTCCAGGTCACCATCGCCGACGCGCAGAAGGCCAACCCGCTCTACTTCACCGCCCCCTCGGAGGACGAGGCCGAGCCGGTCTGAAGGCTGCCTTGCGCTCTTGGCTTTGGACGGGGGCTGATTTCTAATATATCAGTCACGTTCCTCCCAACACCGCGCAAGACAGCCAGGAGACCGCGATGCAATCGCTCTACCGCGCCGATCCGGCCCGCTACACCGCCATGACCTACCGCCGCAGCGGGCGGAGCGGGCTCGACCTGCCGGCCATTTCGCTGGGGCTGTGGCAGAATTTCGGCGGCACCGACGTGTTCGAGACCGGGCGCGCCGTGCTGCGCCGGGCCTTCGACCGCGGCGTCACCCATTTCGACCTCGCCAACAATTACGGCCCGCCGCCGGGCTCGGCGGAGGAGAATTTCGGGCGCGTCCTGGCGACCGACTTCAAGGCCCACCGCGACGAGCTGATCGTCTCCACCAAGGCCGGCTACGACATGTGGCCCGGCCCCTACGGAAGCTGGGGCTCGCGCAAGTATCTGACGGCCAGCCTGGACCAGAGCCTCAAGCGGATGGGGCTCGACTATGTGGACATCTTCTACTCGCACCGCGTCGATCCGCGCACCCCGCTGGAGGAGACGATGGGGGCGCTCGACCACGCCGTGCGGCAGGGCAAGGCGCTCTATGTCGGCATCTCCTCCTACTCGCCGGAGATGACCCGGCGGGCGGCGGCGATCCTTAAGGATCTCGGCACCCCCTGCCTGATCCACCAGCCGTCCTATTCGATGCTGAACCGCTGGATCGAGGGCGGGCTGCTCGACGCGCTGGAGGAGACCGGGATCGGCTGCATCGCCTTCTCGCCACTGGCCCAGGGCATGCTGACCACCAAGTACCTGAACGGCCAGCCCACCGACGCCCGCGCCGCCAAGGGCGGCACGCTGAAGGCGCACTTCCTGTCGCCGGAGAATCTGGAGCGCGTGCGCGCCCTGGACGCCATCGCCCAACGGCGTGGCCAGACGCTGGCCCAGATGGCCATCGCCTGGGTGCTGCGCGACCCGCGGGTGACCTCCGCCCTGGTCGGCGCCCGCAACGTCGAGCAGCTCGACAACTCGCTCGACGCGCTGAAGAACACCGCTTTCACGCCGGAGGAACTGGCCGAGATCGACCGCCACGCCGTCGATGGCGGGCTGAACCTGTGGCAGAACTCGTCGAACGCCGAAGCCGGCTGATCCGCCGAAAGCCGACATGAAAAGGGCCGCGCCGGGTATGCCGGCGCGGCCCTTTTCATGACCCTGCGGAGATCGCCTCAGCGCATGAGGAGGTGGGGAAGCCAGAGTGAGAAGGTGGGAACGTAGGTGACGAGGAGGAGGGTGACGAAGAGGGCGCCGTAGAAGGGTGTGATGGAGCGCATGACCTCGCCGACGGAGACCTCGCCGATGGCGCAGCCGATGAACTGGGTGGTGCCGACGGGCGGGGTGTTGAGGCCGAGCGCGCAGTTGATCAGCATGACGATGCCGAACTGCACCGGGTCCATGCCGTACTGCATGGCGATGGGCAGGAAGATCGGCGTGCAGATCAGGATCGTGCTCGCCATGTCCATGAAGGTGCCGAGCAGGAACAGGATGACGTTGATCAGCAGGAAGATGACCAGCGGGTTGGTCGAGATGCCGGCCATCAGCTCGCCGGTGATCTCGGCCACCTGATAGAGGCCCATGATGTACTGGAACATCGTGGAGACGCCGATCAGCAGCAGGACCACGCCGGTCGTCTTGACCGTCTTGGCGGCGGCGGCCAGGAAATGGTCCCAGGTCAGCGTGCGGTAGACGAAGGTGGTGAGCAGCAGGGCGTAGATCACCGCGATGGAGGCGGACTCGGTGGCGGTGAAGACGCCCGAGGTGATGCCGGCCAGGATGATCACGACGATGAGCAGGCCCGGCGCGGCGGCGGCGAAGGAGCGGCCCAGGATGGCCCAGCCGGGGAAGGTGCCGGCGGGGTAGCCGCGCTTGACCGCGACGTAGTAGGCGGCCCCCAGGTTGCAGACCATCAGCAGCAGGGCGGGGACGATGCCCGCCGCGATCAGCGCGCCGATGGAGGCTTTGCCGCCGGCGGCCAGCGCGTAGATGATCATGTTGTGGCTGGTCGGCATCAGCGCGCCGACGAGCGCGGCGTGGGTGGTGACGTTGACGGCGTAGTCGGCGTGGTAGCCTTCGCGCTTCATCATCGGGATCATCACCGCACCCATGGCCGAGACGTCGGCGACGGGGGAGCCGGCGACGCCGCCGAACAGGGTGCAGGCGACGACGTTGGACATGCCGAGGCCGCCGCGGATGTGGCCGACCATGTTCTTGGCGGTGGCGACGATCTTGTCGGCGACGCCGCCGTGGAGCATCAGCTCGCCGGAGAAGACGAAGAAGGGGATGGCGAGGAAGGAGAAGACGTTCATGCCGGACATCATCTGCTGGAAGATGACGGCGACGGGGAGGCCCTCGTAGAGGATGGTGCACAGCGCCGACAGGCCGATGGCGAAGGCGACCGGGATGCCCAGGACGAGGAAGCCGAAGAAGGTGACGGCGAGAATGGTCAGTTCCATGACGGCGCGACCTCCTCGCCGCGGATGATGGCGACGATGTGCTCGATCGAGAAGAGCACGATCAGGACGCCGGAAAGCACGAGCGGGATGTAGCGGACGGCTTCGGAGACGTGCAGGTTGGGGATGTAGTAGGCGGCGACGGAGGTGCCGAGGACCCAGCCGTTGTAGGCCATGCAGGCGCCGAAGACGCCGACGAGGGCGTAGATGACGATCTCGACCTTGCGGCGGATGACGTCGGGCAGCATGACGAGGAAGGATTCCAGGCCGATGTGGCCGGCGTCGCGGACGCCGACGGCGGCGCCGATGAGGGTGACGTAGAGGACCAGCACGATGGCCAAGCTCTCCGCCCAGGTCGGCGAGTCGTTCAGCACGTAGCGGCCGAAGACCTGATAGAACACCACACAGACGATGGCCATCAGGCCGACCATCGCCACGCACATCCCCGACCATGCCAGACGCGCGTTCACCCGCGTCAGCAGGCCCGCGCTCTGCGGGGGGCTGTGATCCATTGCTTGCAGCTCGACATCCATGCCGCCGGCTCCCCTCAAAGGACGCGGCGCCGCCCTTCGGTCTCCCGAAGGGAAGCGCCGCGTTCGACTGTGCTTACTTCGTGTCCTGGATGCGCTTCACGAGGCCGTCCAGCTTCGGCGTGCTCGCGAACTGCTTGTAGACGGGAGCCATCGCGTCGATGAACTCCTGCTTGTTCGTGACCTCGACGATCTGGGCGCCGGCCTTCACGACCACGTCCTTGGACTTCATCTCACGCTCGTCCCACAGCTTGCGCATGTAGGGGACGGAGTCCTTGGCGGCCTTGCGGATGGCGGCCTGGTCGTCCTTGGACAGGCGGTCCCACGAGACCTTCGAGAAGACCAGCACTTCCGGAGCCATCGCGTGCTCGGTCAGGGTGAAGTACTTGGCGGCCTCGAAGTGGCGCGAGGATTCGTAGGAGGGGTAGTTGTTCTCCGCCGCGTCGACGATGCCGGTCTTCAGCGCGGTGTAGACCTCGCCGAAGGGCATCGGCGTGGCGTTGGCGCCCAGCGCCTGGATCATGGCGACGAACAGGTCGGACTGCTGAACGCGGATCTTGGCGCCCTTCATGTCGGCCAGCGTCTTGTAGGGCTTGGCGGCCGAATACATGCTGCGCGAGCCGCTGTCGTAGAAGGCTAGGCCGACCATGCCCTGGCTTTCCATGGCGGCGAGGATCTCGTCGCCGATCGGGCCATCCAGAACGGCGCGCATGTGCTCGGTGGAGCGGAAGATGAAGGGCAGGGCCGTGACCATCGTCTCCGGGACGACGTTGTTCAGCGGCGCGACGTTGATGCGCATCATGTCGAGCCCGCCGATCTTCAGCTGCTCGATGGTGTCCTTCTCGGTGCCGAGCGCGCCGTTCGGGTAGACCTTCACGCCGAGCTTGCCGCCGGTCCGCTCCTTCAGGAGCTTATCGACGTACTTCACCGCCTCGACGGTCGGATAGTCGGCCGGGTGGATGTCCGCGGAGCGGAAGTCGCGGGCCACGACCGGGGTGGCGAGCAGGGTGCAGGCCGCGCAGGCGGCGAGAAGGGCGGCGCGGATACCGCGGGTCGAAAGATGCATAGCGTGTCCTCCTGGCGATTCTTAAGCAGCGGTTTTTAGGCTGGTTCTTTGGTTTGGACGGTTGGGTCCGGGAGCCGCCCGGCGCGTGTTCCCGCGCGCCGGGCAACGGGTGATGTCATTCAGGCGAGGAAGTCCTCGCGCGGGGGCGTGAAGATGTCGAGCAGGACGCCCGGCTCCAGCGCCACGACGCCGTGCAGGGCGTTGGACGGCACCATGTAGCCGTCGCCGGTGCCCAGCCGCCGGGTGACACCCTCGATGGTGACGTCGAAGGCGCCCTTTTCGACCACGGCGCACTGGACGTGCGGGTGGCGGTGCTGCGGCCCGATGGCGCCGGTCTCGAACTCCACGCGCACCATCATCATGGCGTCGTTGTGGCCGAGGATCTTGCGGCGCACCCCGGCGCCCAGATCCTGCCAGTCCACCGCCTCGTCGATCACGAAAACGTCCGTGCTCATTCTCATCTTCCCCTTACTTTCGCAGGCGGCCCGTCAACGGGCGAGCCAGCCGCCGTCCACCGGCAGGATCGTGCCGTGGACGTAATCGGACGCATCGGAGGCCAGGAACACTGCGGGTCCGCCCATATCGGCGGGCTCGCTCCAGCGTCCGGCGGGGATGCGGGCCAGAATTTCGGCGTTGCGGCGCTCGTCGGCGCGCAGCGCGGTGGTGACGCTGGTCGCGACGTAGCCCGGCGCGATGGCATTCACGTTGATGCCCTTGCCCGCCCATTCATTGGCGAGCAGCCGGGTGATCCCGGCGATGCCGCTCTTCGACGCCGCGTAGGAGGGCACGCGGACGCCGCCCTGGAAGGACAGCATGGAGGCGATGTTGATGATCTTGCCCTTCCGCCCGTTGCCCAGCGCGTAGCGCCCGAAGGCTTGGCAGAGGAAGAAGACCGACTTCAGGTTCACATCCATCACCGCGTCCCAGTCGGCCTCGGTGAAGTCCAGCGGGTCGTCGCGGCGGATCAGCCCGGCGTTGTTGACCAGGATGTCCAGCCCGCCGAGCGTGCCGACCGTCTCCTCCATCAGGGCGGGGATCGGGGCGATGCCGGACAGGTCGGCGGGGATCGCGGCGAAGCGGCGGCCCAGCCCCTCGACCAGGGCGCGCGTCTCGTCCGGCGGGGTGCGCCCGGCCACGGCGATGTCAGCGCCGGCCCGCGCCAGGGCGACCGCGATGGCCTGCCCGATGCCGCCGTTGCCCCCGGTGACCAGGGCGGTCTTGCCGGAAAGGTCGAAGGGGTTGGTCATGACGGGGTGCTTTCTTTCTTCGTCTTCGATGCGTCGTCCGGCTGCGCGCCGGAGAAGAAGAAGGGGTTGGCCCCCTGGGTGTTCGGAACGGACTCCAGCAGGGCGCCGAGATGGATCGTCATCAGCCGCTCCGCCTCGGCCGGGTCGCGCGCGGCGATGGCGTCGACGATGCCGCCGTGCTCGGCCAGGACATGCGGGATGCGGCCGGGCTCCGGCAGGGTCAGGCGGCGGTAGCGGTCCACCTGCATCTTCACCTGCTGGGCCATGCTCCACAGGCCGGGGAAGCCGGCGATCTCGGAAATCAGGCTGTGGAACGCCTCGTCGGCCTCATGGAAACCGTCGAGATCGCCCGCCGCCATCGTCTCCTGCTGGAGCAGGATGTTGGCCCGCAGCGCTGCGATCTGGCTGCGCGCGGCACGGACGGCGGCGTAGCGGACCGCGGTGCATTCCAGCGAGGTGCGGATCACCACCGCTTCGGGAAGGGCGTTGACCGGGATGCGGGCGACGAAGGTGCCGGACTGCGGGAAGATTTCGACCAGCCCGTCGTCGGCCAGCCGCAGCAGAGCCTCACGCACCGGGGTGCGGCTGACGCCGAAGGACTCCGCGACGTGCTTCTCCACAATGGGCTCCCCCGGCTTGCGCCGCATGGCCACGATGTCCCCGCGCAGCGACCGGTAAATCTCCGCGGTGGCCGTGGCGCGGGCGGACAGGCGCGGTTCCTTTGCGGTTCCAAGCACCTTGCCGGGCACGGTCCCCGGAGCGGTTCCGGGCGGTTGAGCGTCCAGGGCGCGCCTGGAAGTCGAAGCCATTGCAGTCCTCCCCATGTGCCGGCCCGTGCCCCATCCGGGGCCGGTCCGTGCTGTTCCTTGAGGAAGAGCATATTAATATATCAGCGTGCCGCGCAAGCCTGATTTTGAGGAAGGGGCGAACATTTTTTCAGGGGGATGGGGAGGGGCGGTGTCAAAGAATTCAGTAGATGATGAATTAGTAGCAGTTGCCAAAAGTGTCGGTTAATAGTGCCGGTCAAAGCCGTTCCTAGGCCAAACGAAATCAATATCTTGAACCAACGAAGGTGGCGTTCTGGCCGGCACTCTAATGCCTGAATTTAAACTATATTCAACAATTATTTTACGAAATTCATTTGATACATTTTCCTCTCTTGATCGATTTACATCCTTGCTCTGGAGGGTTAGCTTCTGTGTTACCGCTTCCCGAGCATGTCAGCTACTTTCACAGCATATCTATCTGTTGTGCCAGAGACAAAGTCGGTTAGGGCATGCAGGGCATCGTAGCTGTTAGTGAGGGAATCCAATGGGAAGCCGAGCGCCCTGGCAACCTGTTCATGATAGGAGCTTAGATTAGCTGTGTTCCAGCCGGCCAAATTGGCCTCATTAAGTAGAGGCAGAAGGCCATCTAGAACTTTATGGATAACATTGCGGCCAAAGATTTCCAGCTCTGTTTTCCGCTTAGCTTTGAAAATTCGGTCCTTAGCAATCTTTTTTATCTCATTAAACTCTTCTGCTTTGATTGATGCTTCAACTAAAGAAATGGAAAATGATCCATCCATGATTCTAGTATAGTTGTCTTTGAATGCCTCCACGCAAGCTGAGATTGCGCCGTTGATTGCCGAGGCCCGGCATCTAGAAACATTATCGGCCTCGCTGTGATCGGGGTAGGCTTCGTTCGATGGCGGCGCAAGCTTTTTAAGTAAATTTATAACCAAGTCGGAAGCAACATCGCCTGCAAGATAGGCATCTTCAAGATCCATAATATTGTAACAAATATCATCGGCTGCCTCCATGAGGAAAGCTAGGGGGTGACGGCGCCACCAGTGACCAATCAATTCTCCCTTACTGTTCCTTACTTCATCTTTTGGAATTCCAAGTTTATTGGCAATGTATTCAAAAGTGCGGGTGTCGTTTTGGAAAAAACCATACTTTTTGAGGCCGATATAGCGCGTCCCATTGAGGTTCCCATGATTTCCGACAAGTCTTCTTGCGTTGGCGGAGACGGGATATTTAGTGAAAGCGCCAAGCCCTCCTAAAGTTAAACGCAGGCCACCATCATTTTTGTACATTTCCGTTCGAGTCAATATGCGAAACCCTTGTGCGTTGCCCTCGAAAAAATTAAATTCTTGGCGTTGCTCTTCAGAGATATCTTCTAGAATTCCCGTTGGGTGTTCGAATTTTTCACGAAACCAGGATGCTATGGCTTCTTCGCCGGAATGTCCGAAAGGTGGATTGCCAATATCATGAGCCATGCAGGCTGTTTGCACTAAGCCCGCAACAACCTCAATCTGCGAGCTTTCAATTTCACCATGTTCGTCCGCCAGCCAATCTCCTACTTCGATTCCCAGCGAACGCCCAACGCTGGTAACCTCTATGCTATGGATCAGGCGTTGATGAAGGTGGTCATTATCGTAAAGGGGGTGAACCTGAGTCTTGTTCGCTAGCCTGCGAAATGGCTGAGAGAACAAAATCCGATCCATATCTTGCAGATAGGCCGAGCGATGTTTCTTTTGCATATAGTTAGGAGCGCCCAAGCGCTCAAGATCTAAGAGGCTTTCCCATTTCATCTGGACATTGTTCCTATCATTAGCGTTCGTTGGGTTGTGCACTTAACTGTTCAAATTTAGCTGAAAGTTATAATCCATCAAAGCGCTTTAATTCCAGAGTTTCTTGGCTTTCACCCGGTCGGTCTCATGCGATAGGGCATTTCCCTAGTTGATCAGTTCAGTTCTGGTGATTCCGTAAATGCTGTTGGACGCTGGCATTGGAGCATTCAGCGCTCCCCAGCGCTTTCATTCTCAATACGGCACCGCCCCTCCCACACCCCCTTGCCAGCCTCCGTCCGCAATGGCATACTAGTATGCAAGTTGACGCGATGGACGCCATGACCGACTCGCCGACCTCATCCGCTTCCACCGACATCCGCGGCCCCCGCCTGCACGGGGTCTACGACGCCCTGCGCGCCGCCGTGCTGTCGGGGGAGATCCGCCCCGGCGAGGGGATTTCGGAAACCCGCGTGGCCGCCCGCTACGGCGTCAGCCGCACCCCGGTGCGCGAGGCCTTCCGCCGGCTGGCCGACGAGGGGTTCCTGCGCATCGTGCCGCAGGTCGGGACCTTCGTGGCGCCGATCCAGCTCGGCGCGGTGTCCGACAGCCAGTTCATCCGCGAGACCCTGGAATGCCGGACCGTGCGTCTGGCCGCTGAGCGGGCGGAGGCGGCGGACGTCGCCTCGCTCACCCGGCTTCTCGACTCGCACCGCGCGGTGATGTCGCCCGACCGCCATTCCGAGTTCTTCGCCCTGGACGAGGCCACCCACGCCGAACTGGCCCGCATCGCCGGGCGCCCGGCGGTGTGGGACCTGCTGGTCGCCGTCAAGGCGCAGCTCGACCGCGTGCGTTTCCTGTCGCTGCACAGCGAAGGCTGGGCGGCGAAGATCGTCGGGGAGCACCAGAGCATCGTGGACCGCGTCGCCGCCCGCGACCCCGACGGGGCGGAGGAGGCCATGCGCGCCCATCTGCGCACCGTCTTCGCCGCGGTGGACGAGATCGCCCGAACCAACAGCCACTTCTTCGAGACGTAAAGCCCTTATGCGGAGTGTTCCATGCGCCTGAGCCCCGACACGCTGCCCTCGCTGCGCCATGGCGCGCAGCGTCCCGGCTATGACCGTGCCGCGCTGACCACCGGAATCGTCCATCTGGGCATCGGCGCCTTCCATCGCGCCCATCAGGCGGTCTACACCGACGACGCCCTGGCCCGGTCCTTCGGTCCCTGGGGCATCGCCGGGGTCAGCCTGCGCAGCCCCGACACGCGCGACGCGCTGGAGCCGCAGGGCGGCCTCTACACCGTCGCGGTGCGCGACGCCGCCGGCGAGCGGCTGCGGGTGATCGGCTCGGTCACCGAACTGCTGGTCGCCCCGGAGAACCCCGCCGCGGTGCTGGACCTCCTGACCCGCCCCTCCGTCCGCATCGTCACCCTGACCGTCACCGAAAAGGGCTATTGCCACGACCCGGCGACCGGCGCGCTGAACGAGGCCCATCCGGACATCGTCCACGACCTCGCCAACCCGGAACGCCCGCGCAGCGTGCCCGGCTTCCTCGTGGAGGCTCTGATCCGTCGCCGCGCCGCCGGGGTGGAGCCCTTCACGGTGCTGAGCTGCGACAACCTGCCGAGCAACGGCGACACCGCGGCGGGCCTGCTGCGCCGCTACGCCGAGCTGCGCGACCCCGCGCTGGGAACGTGGTTCGCCGGGAACGTCGCCTGCCCGAACAGCATGGTCGACCGCATCGTGCCGGCCACCACCGACGCCGACCGCGACCGTGTGTCGGATGGGCTGGGTCTGCGCGACTCCTGGCCGGTGGTGACCGAGCCGTTCAGCCAGTGGGTGATCGAGGACCGCTTCCCCACTGGGCGCCCGGCCTGGGAACTGGAAGGGGCGGAGCTGGTTCCCGACGTCCATCCCTATGAGACGATGAAGCTGCGCCTGCTGAACGGCAGCCACTCCACGCTCGCCTATCTCGGCTACCTCGCCGGTTACGAGACGGTGTCGGACACCATGGCCGATCCGGCCTTCGTCCGGCTGATCCGCGGCCTGATGGACGAGGAGGCCGGGCCGACGCTGCACATGCCGCCGGGCGCCGACCTCGGCCATTACAAGGACGCGCTGATCGAGCGCTTCCGCAATCCCGCCCTGCGCCATCGCACTTGGCAGATCGCCATGGACGGCACGCAGAAGCTGCCGCAGCGGCTGCTCGGCACCATCCGCGACCGGCTGGCCGCCGGAGCGCCCATCGACCGGCTGGCGCTGGGGGTGGCGGCCTGGATGCGCTACGTCTCCGGCACCGACGAGGTCGGCCGCCCCATCGACGTGCGCGATCCCATGGCCGCCAGGCTCGCCGAGCTGGCGGCGGAGGCCGGACCGGACGCCGACCGTCT
>NZ_CP059453.1:0-135000 GCF_022023855.1 Azospirillum brasilense | reverse complement strand
CCGAACGGGCCGACCGAGAGGGCTGGGGGGCCGCGCGCTTCCTGGCCACCCTGTGCGAGCATGAGCTGGCCGAACGCACCGAACGCCGCATCGCCCGCCACATGGCCGAGTCGGATCTGCCCGACGGCAAGACGCTGGCCACCTTCGACTTCGCCGCCGTGCCCACCATCCGCAAACCCCACGTCGAGGCGCTCGGCCGGGGCGACGGTTGGATCGAGCGCGGCGCCAACCTGCTGATCTTCGGCCCCAGCGGCGTCGGCAAGACCCATGTCGCCGCCGCCATCGGCACCGCCCTCATCGAAGGCGGCCGGCGTGTCCTGTTCACCCGGACCACCGATCTCGTGCAAAAGCTTCAGGCGGCGCGCGGCGCGACCTCGCCCTGCCAAACCTGCTGGCCCGGCTCGACCGCTTCGATTGCCTGATCCTCGACGACCTCGGCTACGTCCGCAAGGACCAGGCCGAAACCTCGGTGCTGTTCGAGCTGATCGCCGAACGCTACGAACGCCGAAGCTTGATCTTGACCTGCAATCAACCCTTCAGCGCCTGGGACGCGATTTTTCCCGATCCCGCCATGACCGTGGCCGCCATCGACCGCTTGGTGCACCACGCCACCATTCTGGAACTGAACACGGAAAGCTACCGCCGCCGCTCCGCCCTGGCCGCGGCCCAAGACCCGAGGGCCGGCGAAGGGTAATCGACGCGACAACCGCGTAATTGTCGCCGGACCGGCGCGGCGGCATGATGGCGGCCATGTATGAGCCGCCGACCATCGCCCAGCTGAAGATCACGATCCTGGACATCGACCCGCCGATCTGGCGGCGCCTGCTGGTGCCGCGCAAAACCACGCTGGCCGAGTTGCACCACATCATTCAGGCCGCCTTCGGCTGGCTCGACTACCATCTCCATCAGTTCGAGATCGGCGGCTTGCGCTTCGGCGACCCCGACATGCTCAACGCCGACGCCTTCGACGACGACAGCCGGGCATTGCCGGAGGAGGACGTTCGCCTGTTCGACTTCCTGTCCACCCCGCCGCCGTTCCTCTATCTCTACGACTTCGGCGACGATTGGCACCATCGGATCGAGATCGAAACCCTGCGTTTGCCCGAGGCCGATCGCAAGTACCCCGCCTGCATCGACGGCGCCCGCTCGCGACCGCCAGAGGACGTCGGCGGTGTCCATGGCTACGCTGAGTTCCTCGACGTCTTGCACGACCCAAACCACCCCGACCATGCCGACATGAAGCGATGGGCGGGCCGAGCATTCCATCCCGAAAAGTTCGACATCGCCAAAACCGATCGCGCTGTTCGCTCCGCTGTCCGCGCCGCAAAACGCCGAGCGGCACTGTCACGATACGACTGATCCCACCCTCCGACCGGACACCGTAATTGGCGTCAACAGGACGTCAAAATTGTCGTTGCACAGCGGATGGGGCTGCGAGCGGTCTACCAGCGTCCGAAGACGACGGTGCGGCACCCCGAGCACAAGATTTGGCCGTACTTGCTGCGCGACCTGACCATCGACCGACCCAACCAGGTCTGGTGCGCTGACATCACCTACCTTCCGATGCGCCGGGGCTTCCTGTCCCTGGTGGCGGTGATGGATTGGGCGACGCGCAAGGTCCTGAGCTGGCGGCTGTCGAACACCATGGACGTCGAGTTCTGCATCGAGGCGGTGGAGGAGGCGATGGCGCGGCACGGCCGACCGGACATCTTCAACACCGATCAGGGCAGCCAGTTCACCAGTCCGCGTTTCACCGGCCTCTTGACCGCGGCCGGCATCCGGGTATCGATGGACGGGCGCGGCCGGTGGATGGACAACGTCTTCATCGAGCGGCTGTGGCGATCGATGAAGTACGAGTGCGTCTACCTCCACGCCTTCGAGACCGGCAGCGAGGCGAGGGCCGGGATCGGCCGGTGGATCCATTACTACAACATGGACCGTCCGCACTCCGCGCTCGGCGGCAGAACCCCGGAGGAGGCCTACCAGGGCACACCGGACCCCATCAGATTGGCGGCATGACACGGACCTGAACCAAGCTTAGCAAAGCCGCAAATCTGTCCGGGAAACGGGGACCATCTCAGTGGACCATCTCAACCGAGGCAACGGTCGCATTCATGGCGGTTTGACGTGGGTTCGGGAGGCTCTTATCCCGCACCGGATTGACTGGGGGCAGCTGCACGGTGAACGCGGTTCCGGCACCGTCGCGGCTGTCAACCTCTATGCGCCCGGCGTGAGCCTCTATGATGCGTTTGACAAGATAGAGACCGAGTCCTGCTCCGGCGCGCCGCCCAACGTTGGGTGATCGGTAAAACTTTTCGAAGATGTGACCCAGATCGGCCGGCAGAATTGCTGCACCCGGATTGTGGACGCACAGTTGCACCGTGTCGCGCTCCACCGACAGGGTCACGGTGACCTCACAGGGATGGGAATATTTGACGGCGTTGTCGATCAGGTTCGACAGAGCCACCGACAAAAGTGATGGATCAGCCATGACCGTCGCCGGCTCGCTCGGCAGATGGACGGCAAAGGTGGCATGACGGTGCAGCAAAGCCAAATCGGCGCACAGCGACCGTGTCAGGTCCGCCGTGTCCAACGGCTGCAGGGCCGGCGTGAGGCTCGCCGCTTCCAGCCAATCCTCGGCGAGGCAGTCCTCGACCAGCTTGCGCATGCGCTGCGCTGCGCGTCGGATGCGCGCCAGCTTATCGAGGCTTCGTCCCGCCAACTCGCCGCCCGCGGTCAGATCATCCACCGCGACGTGGATGACGGCCAGCGGGTTGCGGAACTCGTGCGACACCATGGCCAGGAAGTTTCGCTGCTCCGCCATGGCGTTGCGTTGGATCTCCAAGGCCGTCTCGGCCTTCTGGCGCGCGGCGTCCAGACTCTGTTCCAGGTCCTTGTGAACGGAGATGTCGTTGAGGTTGACGATCAGCGCTTCGCGCCGTGCGAATCCCACCGCGGCGGCGGACACGCGCAGCCACAGCCGCCGTCCGTCGGGCAGGCGGGCCAACGTTTCAGCCTCCCATGGTTCGCCCGGCGGACGGCTCCGGGCCTGAAGCATGGTTTCGGGCTCTCCCACCGTGCCCAGGTCGATCAGATCGGGCAGCCGGGCGCCGATGGCGGTCCCTTGGATGGGGCCGAGCAGGTCCGCGGCCCGCTGGTTCAGGAAGGCGACCGTCAGGCTGTCCGGAAACACCACGAGGATCGGCAGCGGCGAGGAACTGACCAGATCGCTCAATTGCCGCTCGCTCTCCGTCAGCAGCCGGGCAACGCGTTCGCGTTCCCGCACCTCGCCGGCCAAGGCTTCGGCGCGCCGGGCCTCCTGCGAGGCCAGCCGCTCGGCAACCATCAGCACCATTCCGGCGCAGCCGATGAAGACGAAGGGGATGTTCCAGACGAACAGAACCAGCGCCATGGTGCCACCGCCACCCCCATTGTTCGGCACCATGTTGATCGAACTGCCCAGAGCCATGGCGATGCGAAACGTCAGCATCACCGCGTTGACGGCGAACAGGCCGATCACCAACCGCCGGCCGATCACGCTGCCATCGGACCGTCCGACCAGAGCGGCGATGGTGGCGACCGAAAAGGCGAGCAGCCCAGTGCTGACCAGAGCGACGCGTGCGTTGCCGTCGTCGAGCAGCCAGAGCAGCGGCGTCCCCACCAGAAGGGCTGCGACATACGGAACGGCCGGAAGGGGCGGCAGGCCGACGAACTGCCGCATTCCCATGTAGGTGAAGCCCTGGCCCAGCAGGAGAATGCCGTTGGCGACGGCGATGCTCAGCCACTCCGGCACCGGGGCGGGAAGCATCCGCAGCAGGAAAAAGACCCCCACCAGGATGTTGCCCCACGCCCAGCCCCGCGGACCGGGCACCGAGGTGTTGAGCTTGTAGAGAAGCGTGGCCACCAGAGCCGAGAGGAAAATCATCACTCCGGTCATGGCGAAAAGAGTGTTGCCGTCCAGATGCATGGGCCCGCCCTCTATACCGTCTGCTGTGCCGGCCGCCATGCCGTATCGAAATTGTGCCACATCGGGATTGCGTCGCGTCGGTACGTTCCATGTTGCCGGGTGCGGCACCATCGAGCGGTTGTTGACCCGAGTCTCGCTTTAATTCCTATTGCCCCTTTCGCGAGCAATGCCGTAGAGACAGTATCGTCTTTCCTCCGCACTTTCTTCCACAAGGTGCTCGTCACGTAAAGGACGGTTATGAAGCCCGATGACGTTTCGGTTTTCCTCGTGGAAGACGACGAAGATTTCCGAGACGCCCTTGCCGATTGTCTCGATGGGGCCGGCTTTCATGTCCGTGCTTTTGCGGATGCGCTCAGTTTCTACAAAGGTTCTTTATCGGTACGACCGGACGTTGCGGTGATCGACGTCAACCTTCCGGATGAAAGCGGATTGGAGGTGCTTGGACACGTCACCACCCTGGGGATCGGGGCCATCCTGCTGACCGCTCGCGGCACCACCAGCGACCGGGTGGCGGGGTACGAGGCTGGGGCTGACATCTATTTCGTCAAGCCCGTGGACACGCACGAGCTGATCGCGGCGATCCGCGGTCTTGCCGTCAAGGGCCGTCGCCGCATGGAAGCCGCCGGGAAGAGCGTGGAAGCCCCGGCGTCCGAGGGTGCCGCACCGGTCTGGCTGCTGAAGCAGCGCTCGCACCTGCTGGTCGGTCCGGACCTGCAGGTCGTGCGTCTCGCCGATCAGCAAACCAGACTCCTGGCCGCGCTCGCCCTGCACGCGCCCAACGCCGCGCCGCGGGACGACCTGCTGGCCGCGCTCGGGCACAATCCGGAATTCAGCGACCGCCAGATCCTGGACTCCGCGATCCGCCGCCTGCGCCGTACCGTCGAGGTTTCCGCCGGCATTCCCCTCGCCGTGACCACCATCCCGCGGGTGGGTTACGCGTTGCGCGACGGCATCGTCCTCGACCCGAATTGAGCGCTCCCCTCCCTCCGGCGGTGGACCAGATCATGCCGGCGAACCATACGGCCGATTTGAAGACCGGTATCCCCGTCCCACCCACGAACAAACGATGGGCGGACAAACGATGGGCGCTGTCCCTGGTCCGCCGTCACCGACGCGCCATCGTCCAGGCGCCCGGCCACGCCGCCGGTTACATGAATCTGGGTGAGGGGCTGCGCACGCTCGGCCAGGATGGCGCGGCGGCGGTGGTCAACGCCCGGGCTCTGACGCTGCGCCCGGATTATACCCAGGCGCTCTGCGCGCGGTCGGTCCTGTTCGCTGGGCAGGGTTGTCCGCGGGCGGCGCTGCGTCTGGCCTTGCGGGCGCTGGCGGTGGACCCGGCTTTTCCCACCGGCTGGGACTGGCTCGCCCGGCTGGCCGGCGCCGAATCGCTCGACGAGGTCCGGCTGAGGGCGATGCTCCGCTCCGTCCGGCTGACCCCGACCCGCACGGAGGCGCTGGTCGCCTTCGGCACGGCCCTGACAGACGGGGACCGGGTGCGGGGCGATGCCCGGGCGCGGGAAGAGGGAGTCGGCATTCTGCAGCGGACCCTGGCGCTCGATCCGGCGTCCCCGGAGGCGATCGGGGCGCTGGCCGGCGCCGCCTTCCGCCTCAGCCGTTTTTCGGAGGTGCTGCGTCTGATCCGCCAGCTGCACCGGATCGATCCGCAGAACGCCAACGCTTACGCCATGCGCAGCGTGGTCGCCACCATGCTGGGCGACTTCGACGCGGCGGTCGCCCATGGCCGTTGCGCCGTGCTTCTGGCGCCGGGGGAGGCCACCCCCTGGATCAATCTGGCGCTTGGCCTGCACGCGCTGCAGCATCCGGAGATTGCCGCCCATTACAATCGGCGTGCCGCGCGGCTGGACCCGGGTGGAGCGGTGGGCCGCTTCAATCTGTCGCTGAACCTGCTGGCGATGGGTGATCTGGCGCGTGGCTGGCGGCTCTACGAGGCGCGCTGGCGCATGGGCGGCGCCAGGACGCCGGATCACGCTCCACTCTGGGACGGCACCGACCCGGCGGGCCGACGTATCCTGCTGACCGCGGAGCAGGGACAGGGGGACACGCTGCACTTCATCCGCTACGCCCCGCTGCTGGCCGCGCGCGGCGCGCGGGTGGAGGCGCAGGTGCAGCCGTCGCTGGTCCGGCTGGTCTCCCTGATGCCCGGCGTGTCCGCGGTCCACCGGTCAGACGAACCGCCGCCGCCCTGCGATGCCGTGGTCGCGCTGCTGAGCCTGCCGCGCCTGTTCGGGACGACGCTGGACACCATCCCGGCCGCCGTTCCCTATCTGCGCACGGCGCCGGCCGACGAGGCGCGCTGGCGGGAGCGCCTGACGGGAGAACACCGGGTCGGAGAGCGCCGACTGAAGGTCGGGCTGGTCTGGGCCGGGGACTCGCATGCCGCGCACCTCGGCGCCAACGCGGTGGACGGGCGGCGCAGCTTGCCTCTGGCGGCGCTCGCTCCGCTGGCCTCCGTACCGGGAATCGCCTGGATCAGCCTCCAGAAGGGCGCTCCGGCGGCCCAGGCCGGGACGCCGCCGCCCGGCATGGACCTGACCGACTGGATGGACGACGTCACGGACTTCGCCGACACCGCCGCCCTGATCACGCAGCTCGATCTCGTCATCTCGGTCGACACGTCGGTGTGCCATCTCGCCGGCGGTCTGGGCAAGCCGGTCTGGGTGCTGTCGCGCTTCGACGCCTGCTGGCGCTGGCTGATCGGCCGAGACGACACGCCCTGGTACCCAACCATGCGCCTGTTCCGGCAGGAACGCCCCGGCGATTGGGATCCGGTCATCGCCCGGCTCGCCGCCCGCCTCCGCATCGTGGCGGACCACCGGATTCCCGCCGCGCCCACCCTATTAAGGGCATGAGCCTGCGGGGCCGCCGTCACGGCCCCTTCCGTCGAGCCGGTCAGAAACCGGTCAGATCCACGTCACCTTTTGTCCATGTGATTAGTGCGGCTTCTTCACTATCGTCCAAAACCGCCACTTTTGGTGTGCGCCACGCAGCCGAAAGTCGTGAATTTGGCATAATTCTCTACAAATATCAGAGAATAAGCGAAATGAAGCCGTATTTTTTAAAGCATCTGCCTAGTAATCCGTCCAGTTTTACTTTGAAGCCTGCGCTCTTGTTACGCAGGAGCCCGGCGGCATAAGCGGAACGAACCCGTTCCCAGCGCCCGAGAACTCCAGACTTTGAACACTGACCGTGGCCTCCGCCGCTCGGAGAGCCCTCGCACATCCTGACCGTCCTAACCGAGGGGAAACACGACCATGGCCGATCCGAACTTCACGCTGCTTGGCACCGCTCTGTTCGGCATCGGAAAAGTTGGCCCCTCCGGCGTGGCGGGACAGGCCACCCCGGTGTTCGTTGACATCGACGGCGACGGCGATCTCGATGCCCTGATCGGCGACGTAAACGGCGGCATCACGCTTTACCGGAACGTCGGGACGAGCGGCTGGCCTTCCTTCACCTGGGCCGGCACGAACCCCTTCGGCCTAAGCAATGTCGGCGGCTGGTCGTCGCCGACCTTCGCCGACCTCGACGGCGACGGCGACCTCGATCTGCTGATCGGCAGCGATTCCGCGAACAGCACCAACGGCTCGCCGCTGACCGGGCGCGGCTACCTGTTCTATTTCAGGAACGTGGGCACGGCGACCACCCCCAGCTACGTGCTGGCCGGCACCAATCCCTTCGGCCTCAGCAGCACCGGATTCTACGCGAAGCCGACCTTCGCCGACATCGATGGTGACGGCGATCTCGACGCCATCATCGGCAGCGGCAGCGGCGACCTGTACGTCTACCGCAACGTCGGCACCCGGACGGAGCCCAGCTTCTCGCTGGTCGGCGTCAACGCCTTCGGCCTCGGAAAGGTTGGCAGCGAGAGCATCAACATGTCCTCGCCGACCTTCGCGGACATCGACGGCGACGGCGATCTCGACGCCATCATCGGCACCAACGCCGGCGACACGGTCGTCTACCGCAACATCGGCAGCCGGACGAACCCGAACTTTTCGCTGGTCGGCACCAACCCCTTCGGCCTCGCCGACAGCGGCAGCTACGCCCGGCCGGTCTTCGTCGACCTCGACGGCGACGGCGACCTCGACGCGATCGTCGGCGAGCAGGGGGGAGGATCGTCGCCTACTGGAACGGCCCGGCCCCCGTCGCTCCGCCGACCGGGCTGACGCTGGGCTGGGATACGGACAGCGGCGTGCGGGGCGACCGCATCACCAACAACACCCGACCGGCCATCACCGGCACGGCGGTCGCCGGCTCGACCGTGGTGCTGTATGACGGGTCCTCCGCCATCGGGACCGCGACGGCGGGTAGTGGTGGGCAGTGGACGATCACCCCGACGGGCACGTTGGGCGCCGGCGCCCACACGCTGACCGCCAAGACCAGCCAGAACGGCGGCACCTCCTCCGCCTCCGGCGCGCTGGTCGTGACCATCGACCTGTCCGCTCCGACGCTGGTGTCGGCGGCGGTGAACGGGACCACGCTGACGCTCACCTACTCGGAGGCGATGTTCAGCGTCGCCTTGGACAAGTCTGCCTTCACGGTGAAGGTGAACGGCGTCGTGGTCGAGATCAGCAACATTTACGTCTACGGTTCGACGGTCAACGTGACCCTCGCCAAGGAAGTCGCCCGCTACAAGACGGTGACGGTGGACTACACCCCGCCCTCGTCGAACCCGGTCCAGGACGCCGTCGGCAACAGCGCCGGCGCGCTGACCGGACGGGCGGTGGTCAACAACACGCCGGGCGATCCGAACTTTCTGCCGCCCTCCACCAACCCGCTGGGGCTGGGCGACAGCGGCAGCAACGCCCGGCCGGCGGTCGCCGACCTGGACGGCGACGGCGACCTCGACGTGCTGGTGGGCACCGCCGCCGGCGATACGCTCTATTACCGCAACATCGGCACCCGGACGAACCCGACCTTCACGCTGGCCGGCACCAACCCCTTCGGCCTGGGCCGCGTCGGCACGAACGCCTCGACCAGCTTCGCGGACATCGATGGCGACGGCGATCTCGACGCGCTCATCGGCAACCAGAACGGCGGCATCGTCGTCTACCGCAACGTCGGCACCCGGACGGCGCCCAGCTTCACGCTGGCCGGAACCAATCCCTTCGGCCTCGGCGGGGTCGGCAGCGCCGCAGCACCCGCCTTCGCGGACATCGACGGCGATGGCGACCTCGACGTCCTGATCGGCAACGGCGCCGGCAACCTGGTTCTCTATTGGAACGCCGGCACTTCGGCGGTGCCCAGCTTCACGCTGGGAGGCACCAATCCCTTGGGGCTGGGCAGCATGACCGGCGGCGCCATGCCGACCTTCGTGGATGTCGACGGCGACGGCGACCTCGACCTGCTGGTCGGCAACGCGAACGGCGACACGGTCGTCTACCGCAACGTCGGCTACAGCTATTACCCCAGCTTCACGCTGGTCGGCACCAACCCCTTCGGCCTTGAGAACGCGGGGAGCAAGGCGACGCCGGCCTTCGCGGACATCGACGGCGACGGCGATCTCGACGCGCTCATCGGCAACGCGGACGGCAACCTGATCCTGTCGCGGCAGGTGCCGCCGCCCGACGCGCCGGAAGGGCTCGCGCTCGACCCCGCGTCGGATCTCGGCGTGGCCGGCGACCGGCTCACCGGCGACGCGACCCCGACGATCACCGGCACGGCGCTGGCCGGGCTGACGGTGGTGCTGTACGACGGGGCGACGGCGCTGGGGACCACCACCGCCGGCAGCGACGGGCTATGGACCATCACGCCGGCCACTGCGCTGGCCGACGGCGCGCGGACCCTGACTGCGAAGACGAAGAACAGCGACGGCACCTCCGCCCCGTCCAAGACGCTGGTCGTCACCATCGATGCCACGGCGCCGGTCCTGTCCACGGCGGTGGTGAACGGCGCCACGCTGACGCTGACCTATTCCGAGGCGCTGGATGTGTCGTCCAAGCCCGCCGCGTCGGCCTTCACGGTGAAGGCGGGCGGGGCGACGGTGGGCGTGACGAACGTCGCCATCACCGGCTCGGTCGTCACCCTGACCCTGGAATACGCCGTCCTGCGCACCGACACGGTGACGGTGGACTACACCCCGCCGCAGGCAGCGCCGACGCGCGACGTCGCCGGCAACGGCACCGCCACGTTGACCACCCAGCCGGTGAGCAACCAGACCGACATCAACTTCAACCTGCTGGGCACCAACCCCCACGGCATCGTCGGGATCAACTCGTCCGCCACGCCGGTCCTGGTGGATCTCGACGGCGATGGCGACCTGGACATCGTGACCGGCGCCTACTTCGGCGAACTGACCTTCTACCGCAACGTGGGCACGGCGACCGCGCCGAGCTTCACGAAGGTCGGCACCGGCCCCTTCGGGCTGGGGAGCGTCAGCAACTACTCCAACCCGACCTTCGCGGACCTCGACGGCGATGGCGACCTCGACGCCCTGATCGGTGTCGGCAACGGCAGCCTTGTCTATTACCGGAACGTCGGAACGAGCACGGCTCCCAGTTTCGCGCTGGTCGGCACCAACCCCTTCGGCCTCGCCTACGGCAGCAACTACGCTGCGCCGGCCTTCGCCGATCTCGACGGCGACGGCGATCTCGACCTTCTGGTCGGTAACAGCGGCGGCTTGGTCTATTACCGGAACGTCGGGACGAGCACGGCCCCCAGCTTCACGCTGGCCGGCACCAACCCCTTCGGTCTCAGCCACGTCGGCAGCAATGCGGCACCGGTCTTCGTGGATCTCGATAGCGACGGCGACCTTGACCTGCTGATCGGCAACGGCAGCGGCCAGACGGTCGCCTACCGGAACGTCGGGACGAGCGCGGCTCCCAGCTTCACGCTGGTCGGCACCAATCCCTTCGGCCTCGGAAGCGTTGGATACAACGCCCGGCCGACCATGGCGGACTTCGACGGCGACGGCAAACTCGACGTGATGCTGGGCAACAGCGCCGGCAGCATGGTCGTCTACCTGCAAGGTCCGCCGCCGCCGAGCGCTCCGTCGGGGCTCGCGCTGGCCGCCGATTCCGACAGCGGCGTGGCCGGCGACCGCCTCACCAACAACACGACCCCGACCATCACCGGCTCGGCGGCGTCCGGAGCGACGGTGGTGCTGTACCGGGGCGCCACCGCGATCGGCACCGCGACCGCAACCGGCGGGCTCTGGACCATCACGCCGACCGGCAGCACCCTCGCCCAGGGCAGCCACACCCTGACCGCGACGGCCACCCGCGAGGGAAGCACCTCCCAGGCATCCACCGCTTTCACCCTGACCATCGACACGACGGCGCCGAACGCTCCGGCGGTGACCTCGGCGGCGCTGACCAACAGCACGACGCCGACCCTCACCGGCACGGCGGAGGCGAACAGCACGGTCACCGTCACGGTGGGTGGGGCGACCTACACAACCACGGCCGCGTCGGGAACCGGGGCCTGGAGCGTCAACCTGTCCTCGGCCACCCCGGCCTCGGGCACCCTGAGCCTGAACGCCAACGGCACCAACCCCGTGTCCGTCACGGCGACCGACGCCGCGGGCAACGTCTCGTCGGCGGGGACGCAGACGCTGACCATCGACACGACAGCGCCGAACGCTCCGGCGGTGACCAGCGCGGCCCTGACCAAAGCGGTGAAGCCGACCCTCAGCGGCACGGCGGAGGCGAACAGCACCGTCACCGTCACGGTGGGTGGGGCGACCTACACCACGACGGCGGCCGCCGGCACGGGTGCCTGGAGCGTTAACCTGTCCAGCGCTACCCCGGCGTCCGGCACGCTGAGCCTGAACGCCAACGGCACCAACGCGGTTTCTGTCACGGCGCGGGACGCCGCCGGCAACGTGTCCTCGGCGGGGACGCAGACGCTGACCATCGACACCACGGCACCGGACGCCCCGGCGGTGACCTCGGCGGCGCTGACCAACAGCACGACCCCGGCCATTTCCGGCACCGCCGAGGCGAACAGCACGGTGACGGTCACCGTGGGCGGTGCGACCTACACCACGACGGCTGCCGCCAGCACCGGCGTCTGGAGCGTCAACCTGTCCAGCGCCACCCCGGCGTCCGGCACGCTGAGCCTGAACGCCAACGGCACCAACGCGGTTTCTGTCACGGCGCGGGACGCCGCCGGCAACGTGTCCTCGGCGGGGACGCAGACGCTGACCATCGACACCACGGCACCGGACGCCCCGGCGGTGACCTCGGCGGCGCTGACCAACAGCACGACCCCGGCCATTTCCGGCACCGCCGAGGCGAACAGCACAGTGACGGTCACCGTGGGCGGTGCGACCTACACCACGACGGCTGCCGCCGGCACCGGCGCTTGGAGCGTGAACCTGTCCTCGGCCACCCCGGCGTCCGGCACGCTGAGCCTGAACGCCAACGGCACCAACGCGGTTTCTGTCACGGCGCGGGACGCCGCCGGCAACGTGTCCTCGGCGGGGACGCAGACGCTGACCATCGACACCACCGCGCCGAACGCGCCCTCGGTGACCTCGGCGGCCCTGAGCAACAACGCCACACCGGTGATCGGCGGCACGGCGGAGGCGAACAGCACGGTCACCGTCATGGTGGGCGGCGCCACCTACACCACGGCCGCGTTGGGAACCGGCGCCTGGAGCGTGGACCTGTCCACGGCCACTCCGGCCTCGGGCACGCTGGGCCTCAACGCCAACGGTGCCAACCCCGTCTCGGTCACGGCGCGCGATGCCGCCGGCAACGTGTCGTCGGCGGGGACGCAGACGCTGACTGTCGATACCACCGCACCCACCGCGCCGTCGGTGACCTCGGCGCCGCTGACCAACAGCACGACGCCGACCCTGACCGGCACGGCGGAAGCCGGCAGCATCGTCACCGTCACCGTCGGTGGGGCGACCTACACCGCCATGGCGACCGGCGGAAACTGGTCCATCGACCTTGCCACCGCGACGCCGGTAACCGGTTCGTTGAACCTCAACGCCAATGGCACGAACGCCGTCTCGGCCACCGCCACCGACGCGGCGGGCAACACGTCATCCGCGGGCACCCAATCGTTGACCATCGACACCACGCTGCCCAACGCTCCGGCGGTGACCAGCGCCGCGCTGAGCAACAGCACAACTCCTACCCTCGCCGGCACGGCGGAGGTCGGCAGCACCGTCACCGTCACGGTGGGTGGCGCCACCTACACCACCACCGCGACCGGCGGGAACTGGTCCATCAACCTCGCCACGGCGACGCCGACCACCGGCTCGCTGAGCCTCAACGCCAACGGCGCCAACCCGATCTCTGCGACGGCGACCGACACGGCGGGCAACGTCTCGGCGCCGGGCACCCAGTCGCTGACCATCGACACGACCGCGCCGGACGCTCCGACCGTCACCACGGCGCTGAGCAACAGCACGACGCCGACCCTTACCGGCTCGGCGGAGGCCGGCAGCACCGTCACCGTCACGGTGGGCGGCGCTACCTACACCACGACGGCGACGGGTGGGCGTTGGTCCATCGACCTCGCCACGGCGACGCCGACCACCGGCTCGCTCAGCCTCAACCCGAACGGTGCCAACCACATCTCGGCCACCGCCACCGATGCTGCGGGCAACGTCTCCACGCCGGGCACGCAGTCGCTGACCATCGACACCACGGCGCCCAATGCTCCGGCGGTGACAAGTGCGGCGCTGAGCAACAGCACGACGCCAACCCTGGCCGGCACGGCCGAGGCCGGCAGCACCGTCACCGTCACGGTGGGCGGTGCCACCTACACCACCACGGCAACCGGCGGAAACTGGTCCATCGACCTCGCCACCGCGACGCCGGTAACCGGTTCGTTGAACCTCAACGCCAATGGCGCCAACCCGGTCTCGGCCACCGCCACCGACGCGGCGGGCAACACCTCCTCGGCCGGCACGCAGTCGCTGACCATCGACACCACGCTGCCCGATGCGCCGACCGTCGCCACGGCGCTGACCAACAGCACCACGCCGACCCTCACCGGCACGGCCGAAGCCGGCAGCACCGTCACCGTCACGGTCGGCGGCGCCACCTACACCACCACGGCAACCGGCGGGAACTGGTCCGTCGACCTCGCCACGGCCACACCGACCGCCGGTTCGCTCAGCCTCAACCCGAACGGCACCAACCCCGTCTCGGCCACGGCGACCGATGCCTCGGGCAACGTCTCGGCGCCGGCCATCCAATCGCTGGTCATCGACACCACGCTGCCCGATGCGCCGACCGTCACCACGGCGCTGAGCAACAGCACGACCCCGACCCTCACCGGTTCGGCCGAGGCCGGCAGCACCGTCACCGTCACCGTCGGCGGCGCCACCTACACGACCACCGCCACGAACGGCGGCGCCTGGAGCCTCGACCTCGCCACGGCCACACCGGTCACCGGCACGCTGAGCCTCAACCCGAACGGCGCCAACCCCGTCTCGGCCACCGCCACCGACGCGGCGGGCAACGTCTCAGCCCCCGGCACGCAGTCGCTGACCGTCGACACCACCGCCCCGACCGCGACCGTGCTGTTCGAGGACGACAGCATCGACGCCATCGAGCAGTCCAGCGCCGCCTTCACCATCAGCGGCGGCGAGGCCGGGACCAGCTTCACCTGGACGATCACCTCGGCCGGCGGCGGCCAGGTCACCGGCTCCGGCGTGATGAGCGGTCCGACCATGCGGGTGACCGGGCTGGACCTCTCCGGCCTGGGCGACGGCACGCTCACCCTGACCCTCGGCCTGACCGACCCGGCGGGCAACGCCTCGCCGCCCTTCACCGCGGCGACGCAGAAGCTCACCGCCACCGCGGAGAAGCCCGCCCCGGTCGCCCCGCCGCCGACGGCCACCGTGGACGGCGCCACCGTCAATGGCGCGATCACCACCGGCAGCGACGGCAAGCGCGTCACCACCGTGACCATCGCGGCCAGCAACGGGGAGCGGGTCGAGGACACCAGCACCGCCAACGCCGATCTCGCCGACGTGCCAGTGGTGCGCGAGCAGGTGGTCGACCGGCAGACCGGTGCGGTGTCCACCGTCACCACCCTGACGGTCAGCGTCTCCAACGGGGTGGCCGTCACCACCAGCGGCAGCGCCGAGCGGCAGACCGCCGCGGAGGCGCAGACCGGGCTGACCGGCCTGATCGCCGCCATCGAGGCGCGCACCGACGCCGGCACCGCCTCGCGCGGCAACCTGACCGGCGGCGGTTCGGGCTTCCTCTCGGTGCTCTCCGCCCAGGCCCAGCTCCTGGTGCGCGCCATCGACTTCAGCACGCCGGGTGCGACCGCCGGCCAGGCGGTGCAGACCAAGGTGACCGGCAACACGCTGGGCGGCACCGGCACCGCCAGCACGGCGCCGACCGCGGTGGTGCTCAACACCTCGGCGGCGGCGGGTCCGGTGACCATCCAGCTCGACAACGTCGAATTCGCGGCGGTGGTCGGCAACGCCACGCTGGTCGGCGGCGACGGCGAGCAGATCGTCTACGGCGACGACCACCAGCAGTACATGTATCTGGGGGCCGGCGACGACATCCTGCACGGCGGCGGCGGCAAAGACACGATCGCCAGCGCCGGCGGCAACGACACGCTGTACGGCGACGACGGCGACGACGTGGTGATGGGCGGCGAGGGCGACGACTGGCTGTTCGGCGGCGAGGGCAACGACCTGGTCGGCGGCGGCGTCGGCAACGACGCGCTGTTCGGCGGGACGGGCCGCGACATCCTGTTCGGCGAGGACGGCGACGACACGCTGACCGGCGAGGAGGGCGACGACACGCTGTCCGGCGGGGCTGGCAACGACCTGCTGTTCGGCGGGGTGGGCAACGACTTCCTGATCGGCGACGCGGGCGACGACACGATCAGCGGCGGCGCGGGCAACGACGTGGCGCTGGGCGGGGCGGGGCGGGACCTGATCGGTCTCGGCGCGGGCGACGACCTGGCCAGCGGCGACGGCGGCGATGACACGCTGTTCGGCGAGGACGGCAACGACACGCTGTTCGGCGGGGCGGGCAACGACCTGCTGAACGGTGGGGCTGGCAACGACGTGCTGTTCGCCGACGGCGGTGCGGACACGCTGTGGGGCGGCGCCGGGGCGGACGTCTTCGCCTTCGGTCGGGCATCGGGCGGATCGGTGGTGATGGACTTCCAGGCGGGTGTGGACCGTCTGGCGCTCTACGACGCCGGCATGGACCTCGGCGCGGTGATCCGCTCGGCGCGGGTGGAGGGCGGCAACACCACCCTCGACGTCGGCGGAGGCAACCGCATCACCATCCTCGGCCAGACCGGCAACGTCGCCGGCTGGTTCGGCTGAGGACGCATACACGCGAGACGAAACGGCGGGTGCCGGGGCCTTCGGCCTCCGGCACCCGCCGTTTTGCGTCGGCTTCCCCGAACGGAGGGGGCGGGCTAATCCGCAGGGGTCTTTGCCGCCGCAGGGTTATCGGTTGGATGATGGTTTACCCGATCGAACGAATCCCCGGAGCCATTCAGCCATGCCGACATCGCCGCACGGATTGCCCGACCGCGGGCTGAAGCCGTTCATCCTCGCCATTCATCGCGAAGCTCTGGAAACCGCCGCGGCCAAGGGGTTGACCGGCACTCTGGCTCAGGTCGCCGCCCTCCAGGACACCGCGAGCCTCGCCTCGGCCAAGGCCGGACGCCTCGTCACGGAGGAGGAGGTGATGCGCCTGCTGCTTCGGGAGCGCCGTGGCCGCAAGATTCATGAGGTGGTGGGAGAGGCTCCGGTCGCTCCGGTCAGGAAGCCGACGGCGGCGCCTTCCCGATTCCGTCTGGGACGTTGGCGGACGGTGGCGATCGGCATGGCCCGCTCGGCGTCCGCCGGACTGGCTGGAAAGGCCCGCTTGTAGGAAACGGGCGGTGCGCGGTCCGCCGGTACCGAGTGAGTACGCCCATTGCCCTGTTGAGTGAGGGGCGGGGCGCACTGAGGCTGTCGCTTCCCCGCTGTTCGGCACGAAACACACAATGGGAGGTCTCATGTCCGTTCGCCTGGATCGCCGCCAATTGCTGCTCTCCGCCGGAGCCGCCGCGCTGGTGCTGGCCGTGGCGCCGCGCTTCGTCCTGGCCCAAACAACAGGGACCCAAACAACAGGGGGCCAGACACCGGGCGGCAAGGGATTCACGCTGCCGCCGCTGCCCTACGCGCCCGCCGCGCTGGAACCGCACATCGACGCGACGACCATGAGCGTGCATCACGGCAAGCACCATCAGGCTTACGTCGACAACCTCAACAAGGCGCTCGCCAACCACGGCGACCTTCAGGCGATGCCGCTGGCCGACCTGCTGAAGCGCGTCCCGGAACTGCCGGAAAGCATCCGCACCGCGGTGCGCAACAACGGTGGCGGGCACGCCAACCACAGCATGTTCTGGAGCATCATGGGGCCGAAGGCGGGCGGTGCCCCGGACGGCGAGGTCGGAGCGGCCATCGCGCGCGACTTCGGCAGCTTCGACGACTTCAAGACCCGCTTCAACACGGCGGGGGCCGGGCAGTTCGGCAGCGGCTGGGTCTTCGTCACCGCCGACCCGTCGTCGGGCAAGCTGGCCATCGCCGCCCGCCCGAACCAGGATTCGCCGGCCATGGAGGGCGTGCCCGTGCTGATGGGCAACGACGTGTGGGAGCACGCCTATTACCTGAAGTACCAGAACCGGCGCGCCGACTATCTGGCGGCTTGGTGGAACGTGGTCGACTGGGGGGCGGTGAACCGCCGCTACGCGGCGATCCGAAAGGGCGAGCTGGTGATCTGACCGGCCAGCTGACCTAAAACGGAAAAGGGCGGCGGGGATGTCCCCGCCGCCCTTCCTGCAAACCGTCTGGTCCAGAGGCCCGATCAGGCGCCCTGGTGCAGGCGGACGTTGAACAGCGGGCCCTGGCTCTGGCGGCGCAGCGCCTTGGCGACGGCCAGCACGGCGAGGTCGGCCAGCGGCTCGACGACGATGACGGTCATGTAGGCGGCGCCGAAGGAGGCGACTTCCGTCATGGTCTCGGCGGTGAAGCCGTGGCCGTAGAAGGCCCAGAAGGCCACCCAGGCGACGATGCCGCCCTGGTAGGCGGTGGAGAGGGCGAGCGCCTGCGAGTACTTCAGGTCGACATAGGGGGTGGCGTCGGGAACGATCCGCTTCGCCAGCAGGCTGATGCCCCACAGCGGGACCAGCAGCGTGGTGACGTTCATGCCGTACTGCGGCAGGTCGAACGGCGCGAAGAACAGGCCCTGGATCAGCAGGCCAGCGGCGAGGCCGATGGAGGCCGCACCGGCGCCGAACAGCAGGAGCAGCGTCGAACCGAGGATCAGGTGAACCTCCGACACGCCCACGGGGTGGTGCGGGAACACCTCGAAGAAGCTGAAGACCAGCGCGGTGGCGATCAGGCTGCGCAGCACCAGCGGCGCGACCCCGCCGTTGTTGCGGACGTCGTCGCGCGCCAGCTTGCCGGCCATCGCGAAGCCGCCGGCGGCCGTCGCGTAGCTGAGAGCGATCTTGGCGCCGTCCACGACGCCGGGTTCGATGTGCATGCTCTATGCCCTTTCCGAGTCTGCCATGCGTTGGGAGGGCGTCGTTGCTGGCAGGCACCGGCATCGCAACCCCCTTGGTCCCCTTGGATGGGCGCACCGGAGGGACGGCTTGCGGAAGACGGGCGGCCTTTGGGCCGGACATCGGCAAGCGACCACCGGGGCACCCCGCCCGAGGACGTACGTTCGGTTACGGCAGGTCTCCTGGCTTGCGGGTCAAGGCGGCATCGTCCGGCCTTCCCGGCGCCCGTTCCCGCAGGCGGCGCCAGTGACACGGAAAGGACGAGGCCGCTCACCGCTCACAGTTGCGGGGGCAGCGCCGGATTTGCCGTTTCCCCCCGATCGGGGCGGTTCACCGGCTTCCCTCTTAGCCCCGCGACCGGATGGCGCGGGGAACCATAACCGGCGCCAGGGTAGGGGCGGGGTCCCCCGCCGTCAAGAGGGGGATGGCGCCCCATCGGCGGCATCGCATGCCTTCCTTGACACCGCTCCCGCGGAACCGACAAGGTCCTGCGGATGGCGCGAGGCCGGATCAACGGGCGAAGGACGGGATTGCGGGCATGCTACCGGTTCATTTCCTGACCATCGTGCTGAACGGCGATCCCTTCATCCGCTATCACCTGGAGGTTTTCCGCCAACTCCCCTTTCCCTGGCATTGGCACATCGTGGAGGGGGTGGCGGAGCAGGTCCGCGACTCCTCCTGGTGCGCGCAGCGGGGCGGGCGCGTCCCGCAGGACCTTCACCGCGACGGCCGTAGCGGCGACGGCACCTCGGAATATCTGGACCGCATCGCCGCGGAGGAGCCCGGCCGCGTGTCGGTCCACCGCAAGCCGCCCGGCGCCTTCTGGCAGGGCAAGGTGGAGATGGTGACGGCGCCGCTGGCCGCCATGACGGAGGAGTGCCTGCTCTGGCAGATCGATGCGGACGAGCTTTGGACGGCGGAGCAGATCACTCGGGCGCGCCGGATGTTCCTCGATTCGCCGTCGCGCACGGCGGCTCTGTACCTCTGCCACTTCTTCGTCGGCCCGTCCCTGGTCCTCGACCGGCTGGACCAGTACGGCAATTACCGCGCCTACGAATGGCTGCGCACATGGCGGTACCGGCCGGGGGATTTCTGGCACTCGCACGTCCCGCCCCGGCTGATGCGCCCGCAAGCCGATGGGTCGGACCTCGAACTCGGCGCGGCCAACCCCTTCCTGCACGAGGAGACGGCGGCGGGCGGGCTGGTCTTCCAGCATTTCGCCTACGCGACGCGGGAGCAGGTCGCCTTCAAGGAGGCCTATTACGGTTACGACGGCGCGGTCGAGCGTTGGGAGGCCCTGCAGGCGGCGGGGCGGTCGGCCGGCGGCGGCACCCTTCCGCTGCGCGATTTCTTCTCCTGGGTGACCGACGCGGCGACCGTTACGCGTGCCGAGCATGCCATGGTGGAGCCGCTGGCGCGCCCGGATGCCGAGGGAACCTGGGGCTTCGTACCGCCGGCGCGGGGCGCCTCGACCGCTCCGGCGGTGGCGCTGCTGCGGGGCTCAGGCCCCGCCGTTCGCCGCCGCACGCTCGTCCCCGGCGAACCGCCGCCCTTCCCGACCGACCTGATCCGAAGCGTCGGCGTGTTCCTGCTGGACGGGTTGGGTGCGGTGCTGCGGGCGTCCGGCTTCCTGCGGGAGTTGCGGCGGGCCTTGCCGCTGGCTCGAATCACCGTCTTCGCGACACCGGACGCGGAGGCGGCGCTCGCCCTCTGCCCCTACGTCAACCAGCGGGTTAACCTGCCGCCGCTGAAGGGACGGGCGCCCGACGACGCGCTGGTGACCGCCGTGCGCCAGGAGATCGGCCAGCAGTTCAGCGGCGCGTTCGATCTCACGATCAATCCCGGCCGGGGTGAGGATGCCAGCTTCGCCAACCGCCTGATGCAGGATACGGGGGCGCTGCTCCGCCTCGGTTGCAGGGTCGGCCGGCCGGTGCGCGGCTATTACGCCGACGCCTTCCTGACCCACGTCGCGCCGGCTCCCGCCGGCCTGCTGGGAGCGCTGACCGCCAGGGAGCCTGACCCCGCCACGGAGGTCTGGACCTCCCCTGCCGGCGAGCGGACCGCCGTCGCGCTTCTGGCCGAGGGCGTTCCGGTGCGCTGGCGCTGCGCGGTCGGCCTGTCCGCGTCCGTCGGCACCGGTGGCCTGTCGGAGCTGTGCCGCCGCCTTGCCGCGCGCGGGGACACCGCCATGATCCTGGTCGGCGAGGAGGCCGCCCGGGGAGCCGCTGCGCGCATCGCCGGGGAGGCGGGGGGCGCCTGCGTGAACGCGGTCGGGCGGCTGGGTTTCGACGGGCTGTGCGCCCTGCTGCGGCGCTGCGACCTGTTCGTCGGGACCGCCGCCCCGGCGGAGGACATCGCCGTCGCGGCCGGGCTTCCCATGGTGGGAAGCGGCCCGGAGCACGGCGATCCGACCGCCGGGGCGATGGAGAGCGCCATTACGGCTTGGCTGGCCAGCCGCACGTACTGACAAGCGTTCCCACCCGGCCTGTGAGATCCGAGAGGGGAAGCGTGGAAAAACGGAGGGACGGGCGCGCAAGGCGCTTGTGTTGGCGCGTTTGCGCCGCAATGATCCGCCCCCACCGAATCCCGGACGGCCGCAAGCGGCGCGCCGCAGCGGGGCAAAACCATGGATTGAATCCGGCGGCCCGGTAAGCACACGATGCGCAGAGCAGTCATGAAACCCCGTGCGGATTGGCGTCCGGGGCTCCGTAAATACCCCTACGGTGTCCGCGCCATGAGCGCCGGCGCCTTCTGGCGCGAGGATGTGCGGTACGAGTTCTCCGCCCATCAGATCGACCTGATCGAAAGCGTCGCCGACGAGCTGCACACCATGCTGCGCGAGGCGCTGCGCGCGACGGTGGACGGGCGGGCGCTGGCCCGGCTGGGGGTCCGCGGCGGCGTGGCGCGGCTGCTCGAAGCCTCTTGGAACGACTATTGGGCCGCGGGGCGCCTGAACGAGCGGGCCGGCGCGCTGATCGGGCGGCTGACGCTGGCCTATGACGGGCGCGATTCGGTCAAGCTGCTGGCCTGCAACTACGACACGCCGGAGGGGCTGTTCGCCGCCTCGATCATCCAGCGCAACTGGCGCGAGGCCCTGATGGGCGATGCCAACCAGTTCAACGGCCTGCACGAGGGGCTGGTGGAGCGCTGGGAGGAGCTGGCGGCGGGCATGCCGGGCCGTGGGCTCGTCCATCTGGCCTGCGCCACCCCCGACCCGATGCGCGAGAGCGAGCTGGTCTATCTGGCCGCCACCGCGGCGGAGGCCGGGATCGCCACGCATCTGCTGCCGCTGCAAAGCCTGGGCTGGGACGGCCAGCGCTTCATCGACGACGAGGGGCAGACGGCCTCCTGGCTGGCGAAGATCTATCCCTGGCAGGGGCTGGCCGACGACGCCTTCCTGCAGAAGCTGCGGATGGGCGGCATGAGCATGCTGTCGCCGCTGTGGTGCTGGCCGATGTCGAACCACGGGCTGCTGGCGACGCTGTGGTCGCTCTACCCGCGCCACCCGAACCTGTGCCGCGCTGCGCTCGACCCTGAGGAGCTGGCCGGCTGTGACGCGGTGACCGAGCGCAGCCTGTTCGGGCTGGACGACGCGGCCCAGCGCATGACGGCGCACGGCCGCACCATCTCGGACACCGGCAGCGCCGAGCATCCGGGAGGGCGGGTCTGGCTGGAAACCCCGCCGATCTTCGAGGAGGAGGGCGTCCACGCGCTCCTGCACTGTTGGATCATCGGGGACAAGTGTCTGGGCATGTCGGTCCGTGAATCGACGGACCCGCGGGTCGGCTCCGACGCGGCGATGGTGCCGCACATCTTCCGCGGCTGACGCGCTTTCACGGGGTGGAAGGAACCCGCCCTGTTCCAACGGGGCGCAGGGCGGGCGCTTCGGCGGCGGCGATCAAGCGGCGGGGCTCAGCGGCTGCGGCCCGGCGCGAAGGGATTGGGCAGCGGCGAGCCGAACGTCGCCCGGCGGGCGTCCCGCCACGCGACATCGTTGCCGACGCCGCTGTGGGTGGCGGACACCGACACGACCTGACTCTGGTGGCGCAGCCAGCCGCGCAGCTTTTCCTCGAATCGGTGGGCGTCCTGGGCGTCCGCAACCTCCAGTTCCATCGACATCTGCAGCTCGGTCTTCATGGCGTTCCTCCTCTGGACCGTTCCGTTGGACAAACAGCCGGGCAGGCCACTGGTGCCGAAAAAAACAGAAAAGGGCGGGGAACTTTCCCCACCCTGCGCTGCAACGCCGTGAACGCGATGGCCGTCGATGCGATTGGCGGCGGCGCCGCTCACTTGCCTTCGGGCTTCGCCGGGCGGGCCGGCTTGGCGATGCTGGCGATCTGCTTCTGCAGGTCGTCGATCTGCTTCTGAAGCTCTTCATAGGTGTGGCTGGCCGCTGCGGCCGCGCCGTTGGGCGGAACGGCGGACGGACCGGGGGCCGCCGGGCGGGGCGGGGCGGCGGGGTGTTCGCCGGGCTGCCCGTCCTCGGCGCCGCCGAAGGGCGAGAACATGCGCATGGCCCGTTCGAACATCGCCATGTTCTGCTTGCCGACCTCTTCCAGCCGGCCGAAGGGGAACATGCCCCCCAGCGTGTTCTGGAAATAGTCGCGCATCTGCTCCTGGTTGCGCGAGAAGGACTGCATCGAATATTCGAGGTAGCGCGGCACCATCCACTGCATGTTGTCGCCGTAGAAGCCGATGAGCTGGCGCAGGAAGCTGATCGGCAGCAGGTTCTGGCCCTTGCTCTCCTCCTCCACGATGATCTGCGTCAGGACGGAGCGGGTAATGTCCTCCCCGGTCTTCGCGTCATAGACCACAAAGTCGAGCCCGTCCTTGACCATCTGACAGAGATGGTCGAGCGTCACGTAGCTGCTGGTCGCCGTGTTGTAGAGCCGCCGGTTGGCGTACTTCTTGATCGTGATCGTCGCGGACTTCTGGTCTTCCTTGTCGGCCATCGCTGTTTCTTTCAAGAAGGGTCGTGCGGCGAGAATGTTCCAGATATAAGGACTACTCGAAGGAATGCACCCTGTCCAGTGCTGTGCCGCAGCGCTGCGACCCCAGATGGGCGTCCCCCCGATAATTCGGGATTTGCGGCATTTTCGATCGGTCCTTCGCGGCTCTGGTCAAGGGCACCGCCTCCCTCATATACTCCCCGCCATGGCCGAATCGTCCGAATCCGACATCCCGTCCCTGGAAACGCTCGCGCAACGGTACCTCGACCTGTGGCAGGAACAATGGGCGGCCTGCGCCGCCGATCCCGAGATGGCCGATGCCGCCGCCCGCCTGTTCCAGATGATGGCGCAGGGCGCCGCGGCGATGGCGCCCTTCGTCCTGGGGCCGGGCGGTTTCGCCTACACCAGCCCGCCGGGCACCGGCTGGAATCCGACGCCGGCCCCATCCCAGCCTGCCGGGTCCCAGCCGTCCTGCGAGGGAGAGCCGCGTGACCGGGGACAACGCCACGATCCCCCCGCAACCCGCTCTGCGGCCCACCCCAAGGCTGGGGCCGCGGCCGCTGGCGCTGCATCTGGCGACGGCGGCGGCGACACTGCTCAGCTCCTCCGCCGCATTGCCACACTTGAAGAACGGCTCGCTGCCATGGAAGCCGCATCTGCGGGAGCGGGCGGAGGACCTGCGCCGGCGGATCGCCGCAACCGACGCGGACGCGTTCGCCCAGGCGGTTGACCGGGAGGTCCGCTGCCAGCTCGACCTCGCCTTGACGGGGATCGAGCGCTACCGCCGCCACCCCTACCGCCGCGACCTTCCCGACCCGCCCGTGCTGTGGACGGAAGGGGCGTCCCGCCTGCTCGACTACGGCGCCCTCGGCCCGGCGACGGGCGCGCCGGTCCTGTTCGTGCCGTCGCTGGTCAATCGCCATTACATCCTCGACCTGTCGGCGCGCAAAAGCCTGATGCGCTGGCTGGCCGCGCAGGGGCTGCGCCCCTTCCTGATCGACTGGGGCACGCCCGGCCCGCTGGAGCGGCGCTACAGCCTGACCGACTACATCGCCGGGCGGCTGGAGCGGGCGCTCGCCGTGGTGGTGGAGGCGGTGGGCCGGCCGGTTCCGGTGGTCGGCTATTGCATGGGCGGGCTGCTCGCCACCGCGCTGGCGCAGCGCCGCCCCAAGGAGGTCGCGGCGCTCGGCCTGCTCGCCACGCCCTGGGACTTCCACGCCGAGGACGCGGGCATGGCCCGCCGCGCCGCGAGCTTTTTCCAGCCCTTCGGCCCGCTGCTCGACGCCTGGGGGGAACTGCCGGTGGACATGCTGCAGGCGCTGTTCGCCCAACTCGACCCGCTGTTGGCGCTGAAGAAGTTCGCGCAGTTCGCCCGCATGGAGCCGGACAGCCGCGCCGCGCTCGCCTTCGTGTCGCTGGAGGACTGGCTGAACGACGGGGTGCCGCTGGTCGCCGGGGTGGCGCGCGACACACTGGCCGGCTGGTACGGGCGCAACGACACGGCGCGCGGCGAGTGGCTGGTCGCCGGCCAGCCGGTGGAGCCGGCGCGGTTGCGCATGCCGGTCCTGGCGCTGATCCCGGAGCGCGACCGCATCGTTCCGCCGTCTTCCGCGGTGGCATTGGCAAGATCAATCGACCGCGCGCAAATGATCAGGCCGCCGCTCGGTCATATTGGCATGGTGGTCAGCGCCGGAGCTGAAACAGGCGTTTGGCGCCCCCTGGCCGAATGGCTTAGTGCGGCAGGATAACCGCAGCCAGTCAGGTGTCTTGCATTGCGGGAAATCCGCGCATAAGGTTTTTCCCACTCCGTGCGGCCCACTGACACGATAATAAAACTGACAAAATCTGAGGAGCGTCAACATGACCGAGGTTGTGATCGCCAGCGCAGCGCGTACTCCCATCGGCAGCTTCAACGGGGCGCTCAGCGCCGTACCGGCCCATTATCTGGGTGAGATCGCCATCCGCGAAGCGCTGAGCCGCGCCAAGACCGACGCCGCGGAGGTGACCGAGGTCATCCTGGGCCAGATCCTGACCGCCGGTCAGGGCCAGAACCCGGCCCGCCAGGCCGCCGTCAACGCCGGCATCCCGGCTTCCGCCACCGCCTTCGGCATCAACCAGCTCTGCGGCTCGGGCCTGCGCTCGGTGGCGCTCGGCTACCAGGCGATCCGCAACGGCGACGCCGAGGTCATGGTCGTCGGCGGCCAGGAGAGCATGAGCCAGGCCCCGCACGTCATGCATCTGCGCAACGGCGTGAAGATGGGCGCCGCCGAGATGCTCGACACCATGCTGAAGGACGGCCTGATGGACGCCTTCAAGGGCTACCACATGGGCACGACGGCCGAGAACGTCGCCCAGAAGTGGCAGCTGACCCGCGACGAGCAGGACGCCTTCGCCGCCGCCTCGCAGCAGAAGGCCGAGGCCGCCCAGAAGTCGGGCCGCTTCAAGGACGAGATCATCCCGGTCACCATCAAGGGCCGCAAGGGCGACATCATCGTCGCCGACGACGAGTATCCGAAGCACGGCACCACCGCGGAATCGCTGGCGAAGCTGCGCCCGGCCTTCTCCAAGGACGGCACGGTGACCGCCGGCAACGCCTCGGGCATCAACGACGGCGCCGCCGCGCTGGTCCTGATGACCGCCGAGAACGCGGCCAAGCGCGGCCTGACCCCGCTGGCCCGCATCGTCTCCTGGGCGACCGCCGGCGTCGATCCGGCGATCATGGGCACCGGCCCGATCCCGGCTTCCCGCCTCGCGCTGGAGAAGGCCGGCTGGAAGCACGAGGACCTGGACCTGATCGAGGCGAACGAGGCCTTCGCCGCGCAGGCCCTGGCCGTCAACAAGGACCTTGGCTGGGACACCTCCAAGGTCAACGTCAACGGCGGCGCCATCGCGCTCGGCCACCCGGTCGGCGCTTCCGGCGCCCGCGTCCTGACCACCCTGCTCTATGAGATGCAGAAGCGCGACGCCAAGAAGGGCCTCGCCACCTTGTGCATCGGTGGCGGCATGGGCATCGCCCTCACCGTCGAGCGGGGCTGATGAAAAGCGGGCCGTTCCCTCCGGGGTGCGGCCCGCTTCGTATGTGTGCCTACAGAAACCGATAAAGAATCCAACATCAAGCTTTGGGGGAGGAGCCAATGGCTCGAGTTGCAGTCGTCACGGGCGGAACGCGCGGTATCGGCGAAGCCATCTCCGTCGCGTTGAAGAACGCCGGCTATGTCGTTGCCGCCAACTACGCCGGCAACGATGAGAAGGCGAAGGAATTCTCGGCCCGCACGGGCATCGCGGTCTACAAGTTCGACGTGTCGGACTTCGACGCCGTGAAGGATGGCATCGCGAAGATCACCGCCGAACTCGGGCCGGTGGATGTGGTGGTGAACAACGCGGGTATCACCCGCGACGGCGTGATCCACCGCATGACCCCGCAGCAGTGGAACGACGTCATCGCGACGAACCTCACCTCCTGCTTCAACCTCTGCCGCAACGTCATCGACGGCATGCGCGAGCGCGGCTTCGGCCGCATCGTCAACATCGGCTCGGTGAACGGCCAAGCCGGCCAGTACGGTCAGGTGAACTACGCCGCCGCCAAGTCGGGCATCCACGGCTTCACCAAGGCGCTGGCCCAGGAGGGCGCGGCCAAGGGCGTCACCGTCAACGCCATCGCGCCGGGCTACATCGACACCGACATGGTGCGCGCGGTGCCGCCCAACGTGCTGGAGAAGATCGTCGCCCGCATCCCGGTCGGCCGTCTCGGCAAGGCCGAGGAGATCGCCCGCGGCGTGCTGTTCCTGGTCGGCGACGACGCCGGCTTCATCACCGGCTCGACCCTGTCGATCAACGGCGGTCAGCACATGTACTGATCGGCTGATGCCTTGACTCCCAGGCCCTCGGGCCTGTTTGAAGCGACACGAAGCCTTCGCCCCTCTCCCGCCACCGCGGGGGAGGGGTTTTTCTTTTCCTCACGCCCAAACGGCCGGCTGGCCCGGCACCGCTATTCATTTTGAGTTGCATCGAAAAAATAGAGAACTCTTATAAACTATATACATACTCCTATATGCACGCTTTAGGTGTGGACTCAAGCGACCGAAAAAATTAAAACTGAATTCGAGAAATCTTCGAGTTCATACAGGCCAAGAAATGAAAAAACGAACTGCGGGAATTGCGACCCTTCGTGTTGCCGTCTTGACGCTGGCGTTGGCTGGTTGCGCGACGGCGGACCAGCACAGGGCGGCTGTGATGAACAATTCAAATGATCGGGTGACGGTCGGTACGGTCCAGCGCGAAATTCGCGTCGGCATGTCTTCCGCGGACGTCGTTCAGGTTCTGGGTTCGCCGAACATGGTGACCACGGACGAGCAGCGGCGTGAAAGCTGGGTCTACGACAAAATCTCGACGGAAACGGCCTACTCCACGTCCCAGGGAGGCGTTTCCGCTCTGGTCCTTGGCGGCGTTCTGGGGCCGGCCGGACTCCTGGGGGCGGGGGTTTCGCCGGGCTATGGTGAGGCCAGCGGTGCGAAGTCCGTAACGCAGCGCACCCTGACGATCATCATAAAGTTCGACAACGCTCAGCGCGTTCGGGACTTTGCCTATCGCACGTCGAGCTTCTGAGCGGGGTCCTTGTGATGAAGAAGACGATTGCGGCAACTTTGGCTGCCGCCTTTCTTATGTCCGGTTGCCAGCAGACCATTCCCAAGGAAGCCCTTCAGCTTTCCCATGAGAGCCTGCAGCAGCGGCAAATGCAGACGCGTCGCTTCGACACCAGTGAAGAAGCCAAATTGCTTCAGGCGAGCGCTGCGGTCATCCAGGACCTTGGCTTCACCATTGACGAGAGCACGGTTCCCGCCGGTCTGATCGTCGGTTCCAAAGACCGCGACGCGACCGAGGCCGGGCAGGTTGCCGGCGCGGTCGTCATGGCCGTCCTGTTCGGTACAAACGCGATGCAGTTCGACACCAAGCAGAAAATCCGTGTCAGCCTCGTGACTCGACCGATTGACGACCAGAAGACGGCGGTCCGCGTTACCTTCCAGCGAATTGTCTGGAACAACCACAATGTCGTGTCGAAGATCGAAGGGTTGACGGACCCGACGATGTACCAGCAGTTCTTCGACAAGCTTTCCCAATCCGTGTTCCTGACGGCCAACGAGATTTGATGATCATGAAGAAGTTTCTCGCTTTTCCAATGATCGCCCTTGCGATGACCGTCAGCGCTTGTCAGACGGACTCGCGCAGCCAAGTCCTCGAGACGTCCAAATCGCAGGTTCAGGTGCGGTCCTATCAGACGCGGGCCTACGACACCACCGACCAGCAGAAGATGCTGCGCACCATCATCGCGACGCTTCAGGACTTGGGCTTCGTGGTGGACAAGGCGGACGCGACGCTCGGTACGGTCAGCGCCACGAAGCTGGACGGCTATCTCCTGCGGATCACAGTAACCACCCGGGCCCGCGGCACCACCCAGACGCTCGTCCGGGCCAACGCCCAGTACAACATCACGCCCGTCGAAGATCCGGCGCCCTACCAGAGCTTTTTTGACGCTCTGTCCAAGGCGATGTTCCTGGAGGGTCATCAGGTCGACGCCTGAATGCCTTCCACGGCAGCCTTCATCACAGTGGAGGCTGCCGCTCCAGAGAACGATTGCCCAAAAGCGAAACCCCCGCGCGGGGGGCGGGGGTTTCAGCGGTTGTGCCAGGACATCCGCAATGGTTGAGCCGTCTCAACGGCAATGTTCAGAAATGTGTGGCCGAACAGGTCGGCTTCCTCAAGTAAGCGCAGGTGGACTCATGACAATCACACCCTCCTGGCTACGGGAACATTTGCTGTGATGAGAAGCTGGCTTTTTTGCCAACTTGATGCGGTGTCCACCGCGTCTTCACCTCAACCAGTGTTGCTCTGAGGGATAGCCTGCTCTTCCTTGCGGGGGTTGTCAATACCCGAACTGCGGTCCCGTTACCGCTTGATGACGGGTTTGTGACGTCACTTGAACTGGAAGCTGACCGGACGCTTGTCGTCCAGCGAGACCACCGCGCAGCCGCCCAGCGCCGGGCCGACCGACAGCTCGCCGTAGGCGGTGACCGCCCCCTCCTCCTTCAGGCGCCCGACGAAGCCGCTGCCGTCGCTGCGGGCGACCCAGGCGAAGGGGATCCAGGTCTGGCGCACCGGCTGGCCGCCGGCGCGGACCACCGCGGTGAAGGCCTCGGCGGTCGGGGTGCCCGGCGGGAAGACGGCGAGCACCGTGCCGCCGTCCTCCTCGTTCAGCGCCGCCTGGGTCAGCGCCACCCCCGTCACCACCGCCCAGACGACCAGCGCCAGCGCGCCGAGCGCCAGCGCGAAGCCGTGACCGAAGCCGGGGCTAGAAGAGGAGGAGGTCGCCGGTTCCGTCATGGCCTCAGGCCTTCGCTTCCGCGGCCAGGGCAGGGGCGGGCTTCTCGGCGATCGGCCAGTTGACCACCGCAGCGGCCAGCGCCAGGGCCACGCTGGCCCACCACACCACGTCGTAGGAGCCGACGCGCTCATACAGCACGCCGCCCAGCCACACGCCGAGGAAGCCGCCCACCTGATGGCTGAGGAAGGCGAAGCCGTAGAGCATGCCGAGATAGCGCGTGCCGAACATCAGAACGACGAGGCCGGAGGTCGGCGGCACTGTGGACAGCCAGAGCAGGCCCATCGCCGCGGCGTAGAGGATCACCGAAACCGGGGTGACCGGCAGCAGGATGAAGATTGCCGTGCACAGGCCGCGCAGCGTGTAGTTGGCGCAGAGCAGCAGGCGCTTGCTCATCTTGCCGCCCAGCACGCCCGACATGTAGGAGCCGACCACGTTGAACAGCCCGATCAGCGCCATCGCCCAGGAGGCGAGGCCGGGGCTGATCCCGGCGGCGGTCAGATAGGGCGGCAGGTGCGTGGTTATGAAGGCGAGCTGGAAGCCGCAGACGAAGAAGCCGGTGACCAGCAGCACGTAGCTGCGGTGCTTGAAGGCCTGCCGGATCGTCGCGGCGAAGCCGATGTCGGCCCCGGTGACGGCCTGCGCGCTCTTCGACCCGCCCGCCCCGGCGAAGGAGGAGGCGAGCACCGGGATCATCAGCATCGACGCGCCGAACAGGATCAGCGCCGTCTGCCAGCCATAGGCGGCGATGAAGGCCTGGCCGGTGGGGGCGAACAGGAACTGGCCCATCGAACCGGCGGCGGTGGCCACGCCCATCGACCAGCTCCGCTTCTCCGGCGGGACGATGCGGCTGAAGCCGGCGATGACGATGCCGAAGGACGCCCCGGCCAGACCCAGCCCGATCAGCAGGCCGGAGCTGAGATGCAGCATCAGCGGCGTGTCGGCGTAGGGCATCAGCGCCAGCCCCAGCGCGTAGAGAACGCCACTGATCCCCAGCACCAGCGCCGGGCCGTAGCGGTCGCACAGCGCCCCGGCGAAGGGGGTGCCGATGCCCCAGACCAGATTCTGGATGGCGATCGACAGGGCGAAGACGTCGCGGCCCCAGCCGTGCGCCTCCGATAGGGGTGCGGTGAACAGGCCCATGCTGGACCGCGGGCCGAACGCCAGCATGGCGATCAGGCAGCCGCAGGCGATGACGAATCCCGGCGTCCGCCAGGAGCGGGGCGAAGGCGCCCCGCCCGCCCGGTTGCTGGTGTCCAAGTTATCCTCCCTCGGCGCGGGCTGTGGCCGGTGCGGCAACGCTGGCCCGCGTCTCATCAGGGTCACACGATAAGCGTGCGCCGGGCGTGCATCAAATTCACAATGGGAAAGAAGGTTATTCGGCTGCGGAATGGCAGGGCAGGGACAGGGGCGACTCTGCCGCCGGGGGCAGCAGGTCCAGCAGGCTGTCCTCCAGCACGTCGAAGACGGGGCCGATGCGCCCGGTGAAGCGGCCGCGCAGCAGCCACACCGCGACGGTCAGCGCGAAGTCGGGGGTCTCCAGCGGCCGCACCTGGGCGGCGTGCAGGGTCGGGGCGATCAGCCGCAGCGGGGCCAACCCGAATCCGACGCCGCGGGCGACCAGCGACAGCAGAAGCGACTGGTCGAATCCCTCCACCGTGACGTTCAGCGCCGGGCCGTGCTGCGCCATCGCCCGGCCCATGGCGGTCCGGTACTGGCAGCCGTCGGGCTGAAGCACCCAGCCCACGGCGTTCATCGCCGGCAGCGTCCAGTCCCGCTGCCCGGCCAGCTCGGCCGACGCGACGACCCGCACGGGCTCGCGCGAGATGCAGACGGCGTCCAGGTCGTCCGGTGGCGTCTGGGCGTCGTGGGTCAGCACCAGCGCGCCGTCCAGAGTGCCGTTGCGGACCTGCTCGACCAGCGGCGTGCTCCAGTCCGAATGCAGGCGGACGGTCAGGCCGGGGAAGGCGGCGCGCAGCCGGTCCAGCGGATGGTGCGCGGCGATGGCGGTCAGCACATGGGCCACCCCCAGCCGCAGCAACCCCTGGGGCTGGGCGGCCCCGGCGAAGGCGTCCGACAGCTCGTCCGTCGCCGTCAGCACCCGGTGCGCGTGGGCCAGCGCCATCTCGCCGTCGCGGGTCAGGGCCAGCGGCTTGGTCTGACGGTCGAACAGGGACACGCCAAGCTCCGCCTCCAGCCGCTGGATCAGGCGCGAGACGGCGGACTGGGTCAGCCCCAGACGGTGCGCGGCCTCCTGCACGGACTGGGCTTCGGCCACGGCGACGAAGGTACGGATCTCGTTGAGCTTCATGGCGGCGTCCGGAGCGGCGGTTCGTTCGGCCTCTTGGCCACTGGTATCCGACTGTCCGCCTGGGTTAGCGTCGGGTCAAGCGCAACGAGGGAGTTTCCATGTCCGCCTCGCCCGAGTCCACCACGCCCCCCGCCGACCGTTCCGGCCGTGAATACCCCGACCGTCCCTGGGTGGGGGTGGGCGCCGTGGTGTGGCGCGGCGACCGGGTCCTGCTGATCCGCCGGGGCCGCCCGCCGCGGATGGGGCAGTGGAGCCTGCCCGGCGGCGCCCAGTCGGTGGGCGAGACGGTGTTCGAGACGGCGGTCCGCGAGGTGTTGGAGGAAACCGGTCTGCACGTCGTGCCGACGGAGGTGGTCACGGTGGTGGACGCCATGACGCTCGACGACGCTGGGGCCGTCCAGTACCACTACACCATCGTCGAGGTGGCGGCGGAGAGCCCGGAGGGCGAGGCGGTCTGCGCCGACGACGCGCTGGAAGCGCGCTGGGCCACCGTCGACGAGGCCGCGGAACTGACCGAATGGGACGAGACGGAGCGGGTCATCCGCCTGTCGGCGTCGCGGCGAGCCGTCGGATGAAGTCCGGAACCTGCTCCGTGTCCAGGGGCTTGGCCAGCAGATAGCCCTGGATGCGGTCGCAGCGGTAGGCGCGCAGGTACAGAAGCTCGTCCTTGGTCTCCACCCCCTCGGCGATCGCCTGCATCCCCAGAGCGTGGGCGAGGTCGATGATGGCGCGCACGATGGCGGCGGCGTCGCGGTCCTGCACCATCGCCTGGGTGAAGTGCTTGTCGATCTTCAGCGCCTCGACCGGCACGCGGCGCAGCAGGGACAACGAGGAATAGCCCGTCCCGAAATCGTCCAGCACCAGCCGTACCCCGGCGCCGCGCAGCTGGGTCAGCACCTCGCGCGAGGACTCGCTGTGCTCGAACAGGGCGGTTTCGGTCAGCTCCAGTTTCAGATTGGCGGCGGGCAGGCCGGTTTCGGCGAGGATGCCCAGAACGGTGCGGGCGAAGCCGGGGTCCTGCAACTGCCGCGCCGACAGGTTCACCGCCACCGGCACGTCGGCGATGCCGTCCTGCATCCAGCCCGCGGCGGTCTCGCAGGCGCGGCGCACCGTCCATTCGCCGAGGATGTGGATGGCGTCGCTGGTCTCCGCCATTGGGATGAAGACGTCGGGCGGGATTACCGTGCCGTCGTCGAGGCGCCAGCGCGACAGCGCCTCGAACCCGGTCAGCCGCCCGCTCTGGGCGTCGGCCTGCGGCTGGAAGGCGAGGCGCAGTTCGCCGTGCCGGATGGCGTCGCGCACGCGGTCGGAGAAGGTGCCGGCGCCTGGCGCGATGGTCGCGTTCTGGTTCACCGCCATATCCCCTCCGGTCCAGCCCTCGGTTGTCGCCCATAGGGGCTTAACAGTCGACGCGAGGCTTGTTAACCATATCTCAGGGGTATTTAAGCGGTTTTTCCAGTTTTACGAAAGGGTTAACGGATTTCTCAACGGTGATAAGATTGGGAGGCGTTAACCCTTCTCCCCAGAAGAGGAGAAGGGTTGCGCAGTCGTCCAATCAAACGTTGAAGCGGAAATGGAAGATATCGCCGTCGTTGACGACGTACTCCTTGCCTTCCTGGCGCATCTTGCCGTTGTCCTTGGCGCCCTGCTCGCCGCCCAGCGTGACGTAGCTGTCGAAGTCGATCGTCTCGGCCCGGATGAAGCCGCGCTCGAAATCGGTGTGGATGACGCCCGCCGCTTCCGGGGCCTTGGCGCCGCGGCGCACGGTCCAGGCGCGGGCTTCCTTCGGGCCGACGGTGAAGAAGGTGATGAGGTCGAGAAGCTGGAAGCCGGCGCGGATCAGCTTGTTGAGGCCGGTTTCCTCAAGGCCGAGGGATTCCAGGAACTCCTGCTTCTCCGCGGCGTCGGAGAGCTGGGCGACCTCCGCCTCGATGGCGGCGGAGATGACGACCATGCCGGCGTTCTCGGCCTTGGCCTTCTCGGCGACCTTGGCGGTCAGGCTGTTGCCGGTGGCCGCTGAGGCCTCCTCGACGTTGCAGACGTAGAGGACGGGCTTGGCGGTCAGCAGCATGAACTGCTTGAAGACCGGCTTCTCCTCCTCGCTGACCTCGACGACGCGGGCCGGCTTGCCGTCCTGGAGGACCTTCAGCGCGCGCTCCATCAGATCGGCCTTGATCTTGGAGTCCTTGTCGCCGCCCTTGGCCTTCTTCTGGAGGCTGGTGAGCTGGCGCTCCAGGCTCTCCATGTCGGCGAGCATCAGCTCCGTCTCGACCACCTCGGCGTCGCGCAGGGGATCGACGTTGCCTTCCACATGGGTGACGTCGTCGTCTTCGAAGCAGCGCAGGACGTGGACGATGGCGTCCACCTCGCGGATGTTGGCGAGGAACTGGTTGCCCAGCCCTTCACCCTTCGAGGCGCCGCGGATCAGGCCGGCGATGTCGACGAATTCGAGCTGGGTTGGGATGATCTTCTGCGACTTGGCGATGGCCGCCAGCTTGTCCAGCCGCGGGTCGGGCACGCCGACGCGGCCGACGTTCGGCTCCTTGGTGCAGAAGGGGAAGTTCGCCGCCTCGGCCGCCTGGGTGGCGGTCAGCGCGTTGAACAGGGTCGACTTGCCGACGTTCGGCAGGCCGACGATGCCGCAATTGAAGCCCATGGGGGTGCTCGCCGTCGGAAATCTCGGGAATTGGGGCGCTTTATCCTACGTGGAGCCGCAAAGCGCAAACGGGAAGTGGGGGTGGGCAGGGTTGAGCGCTGCTTCCGGCGCGCCGGATTCACCGCGGGCGGAACAGGAAGGGCACGGAGAAGACGCGGTCTTCCGCCGCCAGGCCGGGCGGCGGGAGGGGGAAGGGGGACGCCTTGCGCACCGCGGCCAGGGCTGCCCGGTCCAACGCCTCGTCGCCGCTCGACGTCAGGATGGAGGCGTCGAGCACCTCGCCCGCCGTGCCGAGGGTCAGCTTGACGGTGGCCTGCCCGCCGCCGACCACCTTTTCCGGCTTGTGCCGTCCGATCCAGGCCCAGACCCGCGCCCCGTAATCCACCATTGCGCCCCGGCTCGCCGAGACCGCCTCGACCGCCGCCGCCGCGTCGCGCCCCGTACCGGTTCCGGCGATCGGAGACGGGGAGGGCGGCGCGGTTGGGGCCGCCTGCGGTTTCGGCGCCGCCTTGACGGGCGGCTTCGATGCCGGCTTCGGCAGCGGCTTGGGTGGCGGGGGAGGGGGCGGTTCCGGTGTGGGTTCGGGGATCGGCTCCACCACCGGGGGCACCGGTTCCGGCGCCACCTCCGGTTCGGGTTCCGTGTCCGGTTCCGGCACGGGGTCCTGCTGCGGTTCGCTTTCGGGTTCGGCGGCCGCTGCCGGCGGCGGGCCGCTGTCCGCCTCGGAGGCCACCAGCATCACCTCGATCACTGGGGTGATGGCTTCGTTCAGGCTGACGGCGCCGGTCTCTTCCGTGACCGTGCCGGGGGCCGCTCCGGCGGCGGACAGGAGGACGGCCAGGACGCCGGCGTGCAGTGTCCCGGACAGGGCGAGCGCCCCCAGCGGCCGGCGGGCCGGCTGGGGGCGTTCATGCAGGCGGATCGCGCGCAAGGCGGGGGCCTCGTCAGCCGGCCTCCATCAGAAGGCTATGGTCAGGCCGAGGTTGAAGGAACGCCCCATGCCGGCCAGCGCGCCGATCGGCTGGCGGTTGCCGCTGGCGCGGAAATCGCCGTAATCGACGCCGCCCAGCGGCAGGTCATACTGGGCGTCGAACAGGTTCTCGATCCCGACGTCGGCGCGCAGGTTGCCCCAGACGTAGCTGGTGCGCAGGTTGACCAGGGCGTAGCTGGAGGTTTCCGGCTCGTTCCGCCCGGAATCGATCAGGAACTTGTGCCCGACCATCTGGAACTCCAGGACGCTGCTCCAGTCGCCCAGCCGGTGGCCGAGGTCGATCGTCCCGTTCAGCGGCATGATGTGATAGAGGGCGCGCCCGGTGTCGAGGTTGCGGCCGCGGACGTAGCTGACCACGGCGCCCACCGTGAACTCGCCCAGCCGCTCGTCCTGGTGGACGATGCTGCGGCCTTCGGCGTTGATGCCGTACAGCTCGGCGGTGTGGTTGGCGAAGCGCAGCTGGACGAAGCCGTTCGACAGGGTGCCGATGCGGTCGGCGTCGATGAAGTTCTCGACGTGCGAATAATAGGGCGTGACCTTGACCGACCAGCGCTTGGCCTCGGCGCCCTGCCAAGCGGCGGTGGCGCCGACCGTGTAGGCGGTTTCCGGCTTCAGGTCCGGGTTGCCGACATAGCCGTTGGCGTCGCCGTACCAGCCGATCATGGTGGAGGACATGCCCCCGGTGCCCCAGGCGAACCGTTCGTACAGGTTGGGCGAGCGGGTCTTGCGGGCGAAGCCCAGCTCGTAGCGTTCTGACGCGGACGGCGCGAAACGGAGCAGTACCGTGGCGTCGACGTTCACGTCCGTCTTGGAGCGGTCACCCCGGTTGAAGGCCGTGGCTGCCGCGGCGTCCGGGTTCGCCATGCCCATACCCATCATGCCCATGCTGATCGGGTTGGCCCAGGAATAGGGCTGGACCGGCCCGTTCTCCATCCACACCACGTCGTTGCGCACGCCGAGCAGCGAGGTCCAGGCCGGGGTCCAGCGCTTCTCCCACTCGGCAAAGGTGCCCAGCCGGTCGCGCCGCGCGTCGTTCAGGTTCACGAAGGTCAGCGGCGACATCATCGCCGCCCCGGCGACCGGCGGCCACCAGTCGTCGATGCGGTAGCGGACCAGCTCGTTGCCGACGCGCAGCGTGTCCTGCGCCGACAGCGGCACCTCCGCCGAGACGGCGTAGCCCATCTCGTGCGAGTCCGTGTTCATCGGCATGCCGCCGCGGTCGGCGCCGCCCTTGTCGTGCAGGAAGTTCATGGCGTGGGCGGTGCGCTGCCAGAAGGCCCGGACGTCCAGCGTGCCCCAGTCGAATTCACCTTTGTAATGGCCGTTCAGGGTGGTGCCGCGGTTCAGCGTCATGTCCATGCGCTGGTTCGCGAAGCCGGAATAGGGCGAATACTGGTAGCCGCCGGACAGGGTGATCTCGTGCCCGTCCTTGCGCGCGCTGGCCGACAGCGCGTGGTTCTGCACGTTGTAGAGGGTGGAGCGGACCTTGTCCCCGTTGCCGTCCTCGTAGTCGTCCGCCCGGCTCCAGGCGCCGGTGTAGCGCAGGCTGAACCGCTCGGTCGCCGCGGTGGCGTTGCCGGACAGGGTGGTGCCGTTGCCGTTCGACCGGTAGACGGTGGACAGGCTGCCCTCGCCGTGGATCGGCTCGCCGGGTTGGGCGTAGACGGGGGGCTTGCTGGTCACCGAGACCGTGCCGGCGATGCTGTCGCCGCCCTTGCTGACCGGGGTGACGCCGGCGATGGCCTCGATCGCGCCGATGACGGCAGGGTCGGCGTAGGAGAGCGGCGCGTTCATGTGGTTGGCGCAGGCGGCGGTCATCGGCATGCCGTCGACCTGGACGCGCACGCGGTCGTCGGCCAGACCGTTCAGCGCCGGCAGGCTGGAGAAGCCGCCCGCGCTGTAGAGCGACACGCCCGGCAGGCTGCGCAGCATCGCCGCGGCGTCCGCGCTGGCGATGTGGCGGCTGGCGATCTCGGCAGCGTCGAGCGTGCCGGCGTCGAGCGGTTGCGACAGACCTCTGTACGGCGCCATCGCGGCGGGTGCCGTCTCCGTCTCGACCGGGACGGCGGGCAGGGCCTGCGGGGTCTGCGCCTGGGCCGGCACTGCGCTCAGCCCGGCGAGGACCGCCGTCAGAAGGGTGGTGGAGGCGAGCAGGCGGTTGGACAAGCGGGGGGCGTTCGCCGCGGAGGCGGCGGTGGACAGGCGAATCATCGGGCGCTCGTTCTCGAATCGGACGAGTGGAGATCGGCGCAGCCTTGCCGTCCCGCCCGGTCATCGATCCGCGCGACAATCGGCGCAAGGGATCGGGACCGGCGGGTCGCGGTGCGAAGGCTGGCGTGAGGGATGAGGTGGGCATGGCCGGAAGGGCCGCGCCGCCGGGCTCAACAGCCGGGCGCGGCGATCACAGGGCGCGTGCCGAGGGTGGTCAGACGAGGGCCGGGGGCGCTCGGGCCTTCAGCCGCGACAGGAACCAGCCGGCGGCGATGTGCTGGCCGGGCAGCCCGATGGAGCTGTGGGCGACGACGGAGACCGGCAGCACCAGGGTCAGAAGCGGCGGCGGCGCGGTGAGGCCGGCAACCAGCCCGCAGACCGGGCAGTCCTCGCCCATGGACAGCGTGGGCTTGCCGTCCGGAAGCAGGGACTCAGGAGGAGGGCCGTCGGGGAGAGTGATGGAGGCCATGCCCTGCGGCGTGCAGATCATGACCGTTTCGCCGGTCGCGGCGTTGACCATCGGAACCAGGAAGGCCCAGCCGAGAAGCTGCAGAAGCAAAGCCACCCCGCCCGCCATCACGGCGGCGCGGCCCAGCCTGCGTCCGATGCTTCCAGACAAAGCCGCCATGTTCCGGGCGAACCCCTTATCCGAGTAAGGGGATAGGCTAATCGGGCTAAGCCGAAGGAACAAGGGACTATTGGTCGCACCCTCGCGTCGGCACGCAACCTCAGGAGGGCAGAGTCACGAAGGCAGAACCTCGCCCAGCGCTCCGGCCAGATCCGCGGGCAGCACCGGCTTGTGCAGCAGGCGGCAGCCGAGCGACATGGCCTCGCGCAACCGCTCCGGGGCGGTGTCGCCGGTGATGATGATGCCCGGCACCGGCCAGCGCTGGCGCACCAGCTCGACCACCGAGCGTCCGGAGTCGCCGCCCGGCAGACGGTAGTCGGTCAGCACCACATGGGGGCGCCGCAGGCCGGGCAGCGCCGCGGCCAGCTCCCCCGCCGAGGACACGGCGACCACGCGCAGGCCCCAGCGTTTCAGCATCATGGTCATGCTGCGGCGAACCTGCTCGTCGTCCTCCACCAGCAGCACCGTGCGCCCTTTCAGCCGCGGTTCCCGGTTGGCGACCGGAACCACCTCGGCGTTGGCCTCCGGCTTGCGGGCGTAGGGCACCGTCACCGAAAAGACCGAACCCGAGCCGACCCGCGAGCGCAGGGCCACCTCCGTCCCCAGCAGGCGGGCGAGGCGCGACACGATGGACAGGCCTAGCCCGAAGCCCTGGGTGGCGTTGCGCTCCGGGTTGTTGAGCTGGCGGAACTCCTCGAAGATGGCCTCGCGGGCGTCCTCGGGAATGCCCGGCCCGTTGTCCCACACCTGGAACTCCACCCCGTCCGCCCGGCGGCGGCAGCCCACCAGCACGCGCCCCTTGGCGCCCGTTTCCTTGGAGTGGCCGTGCGCGATGGCGTTGGACAGCAGGTTGCGCAGCAGCCGTTCCAGCAGATGGGGATCGGTGGACACCGCCAAGCGGCTGGGCCGGCAGCGCAGTTCGATGGACGACGCCTCCGCCACGCCACGGAACTCCTCGGCCAGGCGGGTCATCAGCGCCGCGGGCGAGAAGTCGGTTACCGACACCTCGATGACACCGGCCTCCAGCCGCGACAGGTCGAGCAGCCCGCTCAGCATGCCGTTCAGGCTGTCGATGGACGCCTTCAGCCGGGTGAGCGATTCCTGGGCGATCGGGTCGGCGCCGACCGACCCGAGCAGGACATGGGCGTAGAGAGCCGCCGCCTGGATCGGCTGGCGCAGGTCGTGGCTGGCCGCGGCGAGGAACTTGGTCTTGGCCCGGTTCGCCGCCTCCGCCGTTTCCTTCGCTTGCTTGAGCTGCTCCTGCGTCCGCTTCCGCTCGGTCACGTCGCGGAAGATCACGGCGATGCGGCGCTGTTCGGGGGCGCCGACCTTGAAGACGTAGAAGCTGATCCATTTGTCGAGCGGTGCGGCGTAAAGCTCCGTCCGCGTCGGTTCCCCGTCCCTCGCCGCGCGGCCGAACACCTCGTACCAGTAATCCTCGAAGGCCGGGCTGATCTCGCGCAGCCGCCGCCCAACGTAATCCTCCCCGGCCATGCGCCGCGCCGCAGGATTCATCTCCAGATAGAGGACATCCACCGGCCGGTCGCCGTCGAACAGGACGTCGGCGAGCAGGAACCCCTCGTCCATCGCCTCGAACAGGGTGCGGAACCGCCGCTCGCTCTCGGTGAGCTGGGCCGTGCGCTCCTCGACCCGCTGCTCCAGATCGGCGTTGGCCTCCTCCAACTCCTCGGTGAGGACCTGAAGCTCCTCGTAGGAGGTCTGGAGTTCTTCCGACAAATGGTTTTCGTCCCGGCGGAGCGTGTTCAAGCGCTGGTCGGAATCCGCCAGGGCGTCGAGCAGTTCCGCCCGGCGCGTTTCCGACGCGGTGAGGCGTTCGCGCAACGCGGCGATCTCATGCCGCTGCGCGGTCATCTCCTCTTCGAGCTGAATCCGGTCGACCGCGAGAAGGCGGGCTTCCTCCTGCGCGTCCTCCGCCGTCACCAGGGCCTGTTCCAGGCTCCGGTCCAGCTCTGCGACGCGCTGGAGCAACACTTCACGCTCGGACTCGCGAGTCTCGTTCCCCGCACGGATGGATGCCGATCTTCCCAAGCCCTCCCCCCTCGCTGGGAACGAATGATTGCACAGACCGCACAACACTGCGCGCGTGGAAAAGTTATAGGACCAAAGCCGGAATTTCCTGGTCAACGCGCTGTTGTCACAACGCATGCTAAAACTGTTGTTCCCTAATCATGGATAAGAGGGACATCCTGGCCATCGGGGCCTCTGCCGGCGGTATCACCGCCTTGCGGAGGCTGTTCGCGGCGATGCCGCGCGACGTGACGGCCACGGTCTTCGTCGTTCAGCACATCGGCGCCACCCACAGCGTGCTGCCGGTTCTGCTGTCGCGCGCCGGCTGGCTTCCCGCCTTCCATCCCGAGGATGGGGAGCCGGTGCGGGAGGGCTGGATCCACGTCGCCCCGCCCGATCACCATCTGCTTGTCAAGGACGGTTGCGCGCTGGTGCGCCGCGGTGCACGGGAGAACCGTTGCCGCCCGGCCATCGACCCGCTGTTCCGGTCGGTGGCGGTCGCCTATGGGGTGCGGGCGGTTGGGCTGATCCTGACCGGCACGCTGGACGACGGGACCGCCGGGCTGCGCGCCGTGAAGCGCTGCGGCGGGCTGGCGATGGTCCAGGACCCGGACGACGCCGAATGGCCCGACATGCCGCGCAACGCCATGCGGCATGTCTCCGTGGACGCCTGCGCCCCGCTGTCCGACCTGCCGGTGCTGCTGGCCCGACGGCTGACCGAAGCGTCCGGCCCCCCGGTGCCGGTTCCCGACGACATCGCGATGGAGGCGCGCATCCCGGAGAACGAGTTCGACGCGGTGCCGGAACTCACCGCCGCCGTCGGCAAGCCAAGCACGCTGAGCTGCCCCGATTGCGGCGGCAATCTGGTGGAGATCGAGGACGGGCCGGTGCTGCGCTTCCGCTGCAAGGTCGGCCACGCCTATGGTCCCGCGGCGCTGGCCGAGTCCCATCGGGAGTCGATCGAGCAGGCCATCTGGGTCGCCCTGCGCACCCATCAGGACCGCGCCATCATGTTCCGGCGCTTGGCCGAACGGGCCCGCGAACATGGACACCCCACCGTCGAGGCCAACTGGACCCGGTCGGCGCAGGAGGCCGAGCGGACCGTGGCGATGCTGAAGGAGGTGCTGTCGAAACAAGGGCAGGAATTGGCGGGCAGCTTGGCCGACGAAGGAGAGGACTGATGGGACGAACTCCAGCCGGTGCCGAACGGGCAAAGGCTGGGACCCCATGACGGATGGCCCCCTGATCGTGATCGGCGCATCGGCGGGCGGGCTGGAGGCGCTGGAAGCCCTGGTCCGGGACCTGCCGCCCGGCCTGCCAGCGGCGGTGTGCGTCGTCCTGCACATCGGCGATCGGCCGAGCACGGCACCGTCGATCCTCGACCGGGCCGGGTCGCTTCCGGCCAGCCACGCCACCGATCGGGAGCCGCTCCGCCCTGGCCGCATCCATGTGGCGCCGCCGGGGTGCCATCTGGTGGTTGAACCGCCCCGGTGCCTTCGCCTGTTGCGCGGGCCGCGCGAGCACAGCACCCGGCCCGCCGTCGATCCGCTGTTCCGGTCCGCCGCGCGGGCTTGCGGACCGGCGGTCATCGGCGTGGTGCTGTCGGGGGCGTTGAACGACGGCACGGCGGGCCTTGCCGAGATCAAGCGGAGGGGCGGCGTTGCCGTGGTGCAGGACCCCGCGGATGCGCGGCATCCCGGCATGCCGCGCAGCGCGCTCGACCACGTCGCGGTCGATCACTGCGTGCCAGCGGCGGCCATGGGTGCGCTGCTCGCCCGGCTGGCCGTGGAACGCGTTCCGGCTGCAACGCGGCCTGTGGCATCCAAGGTGGCATCCATGGAGGCGCCTATGGAAGGCATGTACAAACTGGAAACGCCGTCCGCCCTGACCTGCCCGGATTGCGGAGGGGCGCTCCGGGAAACCAAGGTGGACACGCTGCCCTATTTCACCTGCCACATCGGCCATCGCTACGGTGCCGACAGCATGGAGGAGGCGCAGCTCCACATGGTTGAGCAGGCGTTCGAAGTGGCGTTGCGGGCTTTGAACGAACGCGCCGACCTGTGCCGGCGCCTTGCCGAGACGGCGCAGGGCATGGGGCAGGCGCTGTCCGCCAAGCGGTGGGACGAGGCCGGGCGCGAAGCGCGCGAGCGCGCGGAGGTGCTGATCCGCTTCCTGGGCGAGGAATGGATTCGCCCCTCCATCCACCTCGGAAGCGGCGGCGCGCCCGACCGGTTCTGACCGCTCCTTACTCCACCTCCGCCTTTTCGCCGCCGTCCGCGCCGAGATGCTGGCGTTCGGTGGTGTCGTGCACGATGGCGACGAGGATCGGCGGCTGTTCCCCGCCGAAATGCTGAAGGCAGACCTCGACCGGGTAGGGGCCGCGGTGGCTGCCCTCCATCACCGTTTCGAAGACCACCTCCTGCTTATTGCCCGAAAGAAGAGGCGCCACGAGCGCCCGGAACCGTTCCGCCGACACCTCGGGCATCAGGTCGTGGACGGCCAGTTGCTTCAGATGCTCCAGCTTGTACCCCAGCTTGGTCTCGGCGCCGCGGTTCACCAGCAGGAAATGGAAGCTGGACGGGTCCAGGAAATAGACCTCGTTCAGGGATTCGCCGATGATTCGCCCAAGATAGCCGGCAAAGGCTTCGGTCCGGGTCTGTTCGGTCACGTCCTCGATGATCAGGACGACGCCGCGGGCCTCCCGCGCCTCGTACAGCAGCGGGGAGAGCCGGATCCGGCAGGTCACCGCGCGGCCGCGCCGGTCCACGGCGTTGAGCATGACGGGCGGCTGTGGCGCCTCGCTGTGCAGGACCCTTTCCAGGTCGAGGCGGAGCCGGTGCACCGGCAAGCCAATGTCGAGGTCGGGGAAATGTTCGCCCTGCACCTCCTCGGCGCGCAGTCCCCACATGTTCTCGCCCCAGCGGTTCCAGGAGCGCACGCGCAAATCCTGGTCCAGAACGATGATGCCCACGTCCATGCTGCGCAGGATCGATTCCGAGTAGCGGCGGAATTCCCCGGACTCCTCGCCCTGGCGGCGCAGCTCCTCGTTGGCGACCTCCAACTCCTCGTTCGCGGAGCGTAGCTCCTCGTTCATGGTCTCCAGCTCCTCGTTGGTGGACTGGAGTTCCTCGTTGGTGGTTTCCAACTCCTCGTTGGTGGACTGGAGCTCCTCGTTGGTCGTCTCCAGCTCCTCGTTGGAGCTTTGCAGCTCCTCGATCGTCGTCTCCAGGCTCTCCTGCGCCGCCTCCAGCTCCTGCTGCACCTGGAAATGCCGGCTGGTGTCGGTGAAGCCGAGCAGCGTGGCGAAGGGCTTGCCGTCACGCCCGTAGAGCAGGGAGATTTCGATGCTCAGGCGCATCGGCTCGCCCGGCGGGCGGGCGAATTCCTGATGCTCGATGCGCACCACGCGCCCGGTCTTCTGCACCTCCTCGATGCGCGAGCGCAGCTCCGCCGGGCGATAGGAGATCGACAGGTCCTGGAACGGACGGCCGATGTCGATCTCTCCCACATCGAGAAGGCGCCGGGCCGTGGCGTTGGCGAAGACGAGAATGCCGTCGCCGTTGACCGACAGATAGGCGGTGGCGCTGCTGTCCACGATGCCTTCCATCAGCCGGGTCTGAAAGCTCTGCCGGTGGTTGTTGTGCTCCGGCGCGATGGTCAGGCTGCCGCCCAGGCTGCGCCGCCATTCCTGCGGCACCTTGCGGAAGATGCGGCTCTTCAGGTTCACCGGCTCGAACATCTTCGAGCGGGCGAGCTGGGTCTCCGCCTTGCCGAGGAACAGGACGCCGTCGTTGGTCAGCGCGTAGTGCAGACGCGGCAGGACGATGTTCTGGGTCTCGCTTTCCAGATAGATCAGCAGGTTGCGGCAGACCAGCAGGTCGATGCGCGAGATCGGGGCGTCGGTCACCAGATTGTGGCGCCCGAAGATCACGCATTTGCGCAGCTCGCGCTGGAAGACATAGTGGTTGTTGGTGCGTTCGAAATACCGTTCCAGCAACGGCGACGGCACGCTTTCCACGTCGCGCGGGGAATAGATGGCGTGCCGCGCGGTGTTCAGCGCCGCATCGTCCAGATCGGTGGCGTAGATCTTCACCCGGTTGATGAAGGCCTCCTTGCCCAGCGCCTCCGCGAACAGCATGGCGAGGGAATACGGCTCCTCCCCCGACGCGCAGCCGGCGCTCCAGATGCGGATGGGGTCGCGGTCGGAACGCTGCGCCAGGATCTGCGGGACCACGTCCTTCCGCAGCACGTCCCACGACTCGGTGTCGCGGAAGAAGGAGGTCACGTTGATCAGCACGGTGTTCAGAAGATGGATGAATTCCTGCGGGTCGGCTTCCAGAAGGCCATGGTAGGTGGCGAAATCCTCGCAGCTGGCCTCCTCCATCCGGCGGCGGATGCGCCGTTGCAGGCTGGTGCGCTTGTAGCCGCGGAAATCGAGGCCGCGGCTTTCCTGGATGTAACGGATCAGCGCCTCGAATTCGGGTTCGGCGGGGTCCTTGGCGCTGGAATCCGGGCCGGACATCTCAGTGTGCCTCGTCCCAGTTGCCGCCGATGCCGGCCTCCGCCACCAGCGGCACGCCGAGCGTGGCGGCACCCTCCATGACCTGCCGCACCAGGGCGGCGGCGCGTTCGGCCTGATCCTCCGGCGCCTCGAACAGCAGTTCGTCGTGCACCTGAAGCAGCATGCGGACCTCGTCGAAGCCGGCCTCCTTCAGGGCGCCGGGCACGCGCGCCATGGCGCGCTTCATGATGTCGGCGGCGGTGCCCTGGATCGGCGCGTTGATCGCCTGCCGTTCCGCGAAGGCGCGGCGGGCGGCGTTCTTGTCGTGGATGCCGGGGATATAACAGCGCCGCCCGAACAGAGTCACCACATGGCCGTTCTGGCGGGCGAAGGCCTTGGTCGCCTCCATCCACACCTTCAGCTCGTGGAAGCGCTCGAAATAGGCCTTGATGAAGGCGTTGGCCTCGCCCGGCGCGATGCCGAGCTGGCGGCCCAGCCCGAAGCCGGAAATGCCGTAGATGATGCCGAAGTTGATCGCCTTGGCCTTGCGCCGGATCTCCGAGGTCATCTGGTCCAGCGGCACGCCGAAGACTTGGCTGGCGGTGGCCGCGTGAATGTCGATGCCGTCCTGGAAGGCCTGTTTCAGCGCGGCGATGTCGGCCATCTCGGCGACCAGCCGCAGCTCGATCTGCGAATAGTCGACAGAGATCAGCTTGTGGCCCGGTGCCGCCACGAAGGCGCGGCGGATCTTGCGGCCCTCCTCGGTGCGGACCGGGATGTTCTGCAGGTTCGGGTCGGTCGAGGACAGGCGGCCGGTGTTGGTCGCCGCCATGGCGAAGGCGGTGTGCACCCGCTCCGACCCCTCGACGATCTGGGCCTGGAGCGCGTCGGTGTAGGTGTTCTTCAGCTTGGCGAGCTGGCGCCAGTCGAGCACGCGCTGGGCGATGACGTGGCCCTGCTCCGCCAGCTCCTCCAGCACGCTGGAATCGGTGGAGTAGGCGCCGGTCTTGCCCTTCTTGCCGGTGCCGAGCTTCATCTCGTCGAACAGGATCTCGCCGAGCTGCTTGGGCGAGCCGATGTTGAAGCTGCGCCCGGCGTGCCCGTGCACCTCCTTCTCGATCTCCGCCATGCGGACGGCGAGGTCCTGGGACAGGCGGGCGAGTGCTGCCCGGTCCACGCGGATGCCGCAGGATTCCATGTCGGCGATCACCGGGACCAGCGGGCGTTCCAGCGTCTCGTAGACGGTGACCATCCGCTCATCGACCAGCCGCGGCTTCAGCACCCTCCACAGGCGCAGCGTGATGTCGGCGTCCTCCGCGGCGTAGGCAAGCGCCTTGTCGAGCGGCACGCGGTCGAAGGTGATCTGGTTCTTCCCGGTGCCGCAGACCTCCTTGTAGGGGATGGTCGTGTGGCCGAGGTGCAGCTCCGCCAGCTCGTCCATGCCGTGGCCGTGGGCGCCGCCCTCCAGCACGTAGGAGATCAGCATGCTGTCGTCGACGGGCGACACGCGCACGCCGTGGCGGGCGAACAGCTGGTGGTCGAACTTGAAATTGTGCCCGATCTTCAGGATGGCCGGGTCCTCCAGAACCTCCTTCAGGGCCTTCAGCGCGTCCTCCGCCGGGATCTGCTTCGGCGCTTCCGGCGTCTCGAAGGACAGCTCCCCGCTGGCCGCGGCGTTGGGGGCCTGATGGGCCAGGGGGATGTAGCAGGCCAGCCCCGGCTCGGTTGCCAGCGAGATGCCGACCAGAGTCGCCGTGGCGGGGGTCAGCGAGTTGGTCTCGGTGTCCACGGCCAGGATGCCGGTGGTCCGGGCGCGCTCCAGCCAGATGGCCAAGGCGTCGAGGTCCTGCACCAGCTCGTAGCGCTGCTCGACGCCGGTCGGCGGGGCCGGGCGGCTGCGCGGGGTGCCGGCCTCCGTCGCCGGGGCGGGAGAGGGGGTGGCCGTCCTGGCCGGGCCGGCGGGCGGCGTGGCGGAGGGAACCGCGCCGTCGGCGATGGTGCCGTCCTTGCGCATCTCCGCCTCGACGCGGCTGACGATGGTGCGGAAGCCCTGGGCGCGCAGGAAGTCGATCAGCTTCTGGTGGTCGGGCTCGCGGACGCGCAGCTCCTCCAGCGGCTTCGGCGGCGGGGCATGGTCGTCCAGCAGGACGAGGCGGCGGGAGATCCGCGCCTGCTCCGCGAAGTCGATCAGCTTCTGGCGGCGGGCCGGCTGCTTGATCTCGCCGGCGCGGGCCAGCAGCGATTCCAGGTCGCCGTACTCGGTGATGAGCTGGGCGGCGGTCTTCACGCCGATGCCCGGCACGCCCGGCACGTTGTCCACGCTGTCGCCGGCCAGCGCCTGCACGTCCACGACCCGGTCGGGGGCCACGCCGAACTTCTCGAACACCTCGTCGGGGCCGATGGGCTTGTTCTTCAGCGGGTCGAGCATGCGCACGCCGGGGCGGACGAGCTGCATCATGTCCTTGTCGGACGACACGATGGTGACCTCGCGTCCGGCCTCGTTGGCCAGCCGCGCGTAGGTGGCGATCAGGTCGTCGGCCTCGTAGCCCTCCAGCTCCAGGCAGGGCAGGCAGAAGGCCTCCGTCGCCTCGCGGATCAGGGCGAACTGGGGCTTCAGCTCCTCCGGTGGCTCGGGGCGGTGGGCCTTGTACTCGGGATAGAACTCGTTGCGGAAGTTCAGCCGCTTCGAATCGAAGACCACCGCCACGGCGGAGGCCTTCAGGTCGGCCAGCAGCTTCAGCAGCATGTTGGAGAAGCCCAGCACCGCGTTCACCGGCGTGCCGTCCGGACGGTTCAGCATCGGCAGGGCGTGGAAGGCCCGGAAGATGAAGCCCGACCCGTCCACCAGATACAGGCCGCTGCCGTCCCCAACGGGCGCGGGGGCTTCGGTGGCGGTCTGGAGCGTGTCGGTGGTCTTTTCGTCGGACATGATGCGGCCTCTTCCCTTTGGGGCGTTACCATGGCCGAAGGCGGCCCGAGAGTCGAGCGCGCCCGACGCCCCCGAAAAGGCCGGTCGTGAAGGGCCGGGCGGTCAGTCGCCGGTTTGGCGGTTGGGGGCGGCGACAGGCTTGGATTCGGGGGAGCCGCGCTCGCGCAGATAGATGCCGAGCACGACCAGAACCCCCATGGACAGGAACTCGCTCTGCCAGTTCTGGAAGCTCTCGTACCAGAATTCCGGATCGGCGAGGGTTTCGCCCATGGTCCGGATGGGCTGGTGATGCCACGCCGCCTCCTCGTTCGAGCGCTGCGTGCTGCCCGCCAGATGCAGGACGAAGGACATCACGAACAGCGTTACCAGCGCGACGCTGAGCGAGTGGGAGTAGAGCCGCAGCAGCAGGCCGCCCCGGTGCACCGGCTAGGGCGCGACGGGAACGCCGCGCCGCCGCTCGGGCGCCTCGTCCTCCGGGTTGGCCTCCCCCGGCTTCTTGGATTCCGAGGAGCCTTTCTGGACCAGGATGGCGGTCAGCAGCACATAGACCGACATCTGGAGGAACTCGCTCTCCCAGTTCTCGAAGGTCGCCGACAGGAAATGGCCGGTGGTCAGGTAGTCGAGGAAGCCGACGGGCGGCTGGGCGTGCAGGCGAAGCTCCTCCGCCAGGGCCCGCCACCCGGCCAGCACCTGCCCAATGATCGAGACGAGGAACAGCCAGAACAAGGCGACCGACAGCCCGTTGTCCCGCAGGAAGCGACGCATGTGCTGCACCTTGATTCTGATGCCATGCCCTGGTCCCTCAACGCTTGGACAAGCAAGAGGTTTCCCCGCCGCTCCCATGGCTCACCAGGAACCTTGAAAGGCGGGGTCCTGTTGATTGGAGGCTCCACACAACAACCTTCGGTCCATTTCCCATGAACCACTCTGTCGCCGGAGCCATCGCCGGGCTGGCCGGCACCGTCGCCATGACGGCGGCCATGCGCGCGATGTTACGCGCCTTGCCGGAGAAGGACCGTTACCCCTTGCCGCCGCGCCTGATCACGGACCGCGTCGTCGGCCCGACCGGCGTGATGGACGCGATGGACGAGCCGGAGCGCCGCGACCTGACGCTTGCCCTGCATTACGGCTACGGCGCCGCCGCCGGGGCGCTGTATCCGGTGGTCGCGCGTCGGATCGGCGGACCGGCGGTGGCGACGGGAATCGGCTACGGCCTCGCGGTCTGGGGCGCCAGCTATCTCGGCTGGATTCCGGCGATGCGCATCCTGACCCCCGCGACCCGCCATCCGCCCGCCCGCAACAGCCTGATGCTGGCCGCCCATGTGGTGTGGGGAGGGGTAACGGGGATCACTGCCGCGTATTTGATGGGAGGGGGCAACCAGAGCCGAGCCGGTGCGGAGCCGATGGCGGGCGCTCGCGAGCATGCCCCTGCTGTCCGGGAGCTGGCATAGCGCTCCCAAAGCGATACGGAGATGAAAACGGGGATATGAATAAAAAAGGCCTAGCCCGCATTGCGGCTAAGCCTTTGAAATCGCTGGCGGACCCGAATGGATTCGAACCATCGGCCTCTGCCTTCGGAGGGCAGCGCTCTATCCAGCTGAGCTACGGGTCCATCATCAGCGGAGGCGCACCATAGCGAAAAGCCTCGGCCAGTGCAAACACTCCTTTCGACATTTTTTCATACCCCACCGGGGCCGCCCATCCGTGCTTATTTTGCGGCCAGGAGGCTGCGGTTGCGGTCGGCGCCGCTCGCCAGGGGCTGCTTGGGGTTCTCGATCCAGGCGGCGATGTCGTTGACCACCACCTGACCCTTCAGGTCGCGCAGCAGCATGTGCCAGCCGTCGGGATAGACCGCCACCACATGCCGCCCACCGGATTCGAACTCCTCGACCGCGCGGTTGACGGGGGTTTTCGGCAGCACCTCCTCGTGGGCTCCGTAGAGCACCAGGGAGGGCACCGACAAATGCCCGCAGGCGGCCAGGGCCGTGCCCATCAGGTCGGTCAGCCCCTCCAGCGCATCGACGCGGGAGCCCTTGATGACCAGCGGGTCGCGGCCCAGCGCCCGCAGCATCTCGATGTTGTCCGACGCCTGGATCTTCAGGTCCTTCGGCGGGTGCACCACCATCCCCGGAACCGTGTTGTAGCTGAGCCAGAGCAGCGCCCTTGGGAAGAAGCCCATCGCGTCGCGGCCCCAGACGGCGGGGGCGACCAGGATCGTGCCGTTCACATTGGGTGGATTCGGGCCGGTCATCGCGGTCAGAACCACGGCACCGCCCATGCTCTCGCCCATCAGATAGACCGGCAGGCCGGGGTGGCGGGCGTGGATCTGCGAGACGGCCGCCTTCAGGTCGGCCACCAGCGTGTCGGTGCCCGGCCAGATACCGATGTTCCGCGTGGCGCCGAAACCGCGCTGGTCGTAGGCATAGACGGCGATTCCCCGCGCGGCGAGGCTGCGCCCGGCTCCGTCGAAGGCGTTGGAGTAGTCGTTGTAGCCGTGCAGGGCCAGCACCACCGCGCGCGGCGCCCCGTCCTCGGGCAGCCAGCGGCGCAGCGGCAGTTCGAAGCCGTCGGCGGCGATCAGAGCGCTGCCGGTCAGGGACGGCTGGGTCACGGGAAGGCCCATCGGCTGATAGGCCGCGGTGCAGCCGGACAGCAGAAGGGCGATCCCGACGATCAGTTTCGCCATCCGGCCGGCCGCCCTACGCCGCATCGTGCGCGATCTCCTTGCGGGCGTGCGCGCCGCTGGTCAGCTGCAGGAAGATGTCCTCCAGATCCGATTCCTCGGTGCTCAGATCGACCACCCCCAGCCCGGCGCTTGCCAGGGCGGCGAGAATGCCGTCCACCCGCTGGCGGCTCGGCTGGTAGCGGACGATCAGGCGCCGCGGCTCGGCCAGTTCGGCGGTGAAGGCGGACAGTTCCGCCGGCACAGCGTCCAGGTCGCGGTCCACCAGAACGGTCAGCGCCTTGGCGTCCACCCGGCGGAGCAGCGAAGCGGTCGGCTCGCAGGCCACCACCGTGCCGTGGTTGATGATGGCGATGGAGTCGCACAGTTCCTGCGCCTCCTCCAGGTAATGGGTGGTCAGCAGCACCGTCGAGCCCTCGCGGTTCAGCTTGCGCACATGCTCCCACAACTGGATGCGCAGTTCCACGTCCACGCCGGCGGTCGGCTCGTCCAGCACCAGGACGGGCGGGGTGTGGACCATCGCCTTCGCCACCATCAGCCGCCGCTTCATGCCGCCCGACAGCGACCGGGCGTAGGCGTCGGCCTTGTCGCGCAGCCCCACGGCTTCCAGCAGTTCCTCGGTCCGCCGCTCGGCCTTGGGCACGCCGTAAAGGCCGGCCTGGAGCTCCAGCATTTCCCGAGGGGTGAAAAAAGGGTCCATGTTCAATTCCTGGGGGACCACGCCGATCGACGCCCGCGCCTGGCGCGGATGGGCGTCGATGTCGGTTCCCCAGATCGACACCGTGCCGCCGGTCTTGTTGACCAGCCCGGCCATGATGTTGATGAGCGTCGACTTGCCCGCCCCGTTCGGCCCCAGCAGCCCGAACACCGCCCCGCGGGGAATCGCCAGGTCGATGCCCTTAAGAGCTTGTTTCGGGCCGGCCTTGCCGGCGGCCCGATAGGTCTTGGTGAGGCCGCGCACCTCCACGGCGTAGGCGGGGACGGCGTGGGCGGGCAGGGCGGCGGCGTTGAGCGGGGCGTGCGCAACCATGGAGTCGAAGGGGCCTTTCCGGTCGTGCCTCCGAGTCCGAACCCCCGGGGGCGATCACTGTCCAATCACTTGATCCGTCCGGCGCGTTGGGTATGATCCGACCCCGCGCGCGTGCCTCATTCGGTGGGCATCTTAACGATGGCGTTAACGCGCGCGTGTGTCAAAGCGGAGGATGTCTGCCATGCAGCCAGTTGAAACGATTGAAGTCGAGACCCTGACCGTCGGGTGTGACGGCGGCGGTGGCGCGCTCGGCCACCCGCTGGTCTATCTGACGCTGAGCGCCGAGGGGAAGGTCGAATGCCCCTATTGCTCGCGTCACTTCGTCCTGAAGGAAGGCGCCAAGACGGGCACGCACGGGCACTGAGCCCGGCGGCGCCTCTTACAGGGCGGAAATCCCGCACGCAGCAAGGGCCGGAGCGATCCGGCCCTTTTTGTTTGTCGGCGGACCGAACCGGTGATTCAGGGCGATTCTGTGGCTATTCCGTCACCCGGCGCTGTGGCGATGCAACGTCCGGGCGGGATGGGTCATATGCCTCTTTTATTGCAATTGTGAAAAATATAAAACGAACCGCCTTGACGCGCGTCGCGATCCGCCTTCTACTTTTTTGCGGCGCAAAAGAGGCGTCCATCGCAATTGCCCGCTCAGGTCCTTCGCATGCTTTTTCCTGAGGCCAACGCTCTCGCGCCAGATGAGGCCCGGTCCATGAGCCAAGAGACGGAAGAGCAATACAGAAGTATTTTCGAGAACGCGGTCGAAGGTATTTACCAGACCACGGTGGACGGGCGTTATCTGCGGGTCAATCCGGCGCTGTCGCGGATCTACGGCTACCGGTCGCCGGCCGACCTGATCGACAACCTGACGGACATCGCCGGCCAGCTCTACGTCGATCCCGGCAAGCGCGAGGCCTTCGCCCGCCTGATGGCCGAGCGCGACGTGGTGCAGAGCTTCGAGGCGCGGGTCTTCCGCAACGACGGTTCGATCATCTGGATTTCGGAGAACGCGCGCTGCGTGCGCGATCCGCAGGGCCGCATCCGCTATTACGAAGGCACCGTCCAGGACATCACCGAGCGCAAGCAGCACGAGGAGAAGATCCGGCTGCTCGCCACCGTCTTCGACAGCGTGGCCGACGGCATCCTGATCGTGGACCCCGATCTGTCGGTGCAGGCGGTCAACCCGGCCTACGAGGTGATGACCGACTTCCAGCGGGAGGCGCTTCTCAACCGCCCGCTGGTGATCTTCGCCCCCGGTTCGCACGAGCGCGCCTTCATCGACGACATCTGGCGCACCGCGCGCACGGAGGGGCGCTGGCAGGGCGAGGTGACCAGCTTCCGCCATTCCGGCGACGCCTTCGCGGCCTCGCTGTCGGTCACGGCGGTGCGTGCGCCGGGCGGGGCGCTGGAGCATTACGTGCTGACGCTCGCCGACATCAGCCAGCGCAAGTACCAGGAACACCAGATCCGCTATCAGGCCAGCTTCGACCGGCTGACCGACCTGCCCAACCGCTGGCTGGTCTGCGAGCGGCTGGAGGAGGCCATCGTGCGCGCCCAGCGCATGCGCACCAAGGTCGCCGTGGCCTTCCTCGACCTCAACCGCTTCAAGCAGGTGAACGACACGCTGGGCCACCACGCCGGTGACGACCTGCTGAAGCTGGTGGCCAAGCGGCTGCGCAACTGCACCCGCGTGTCCGACACGGTGGGCCGGCTGGGCGGCGACGAGTTCCTGATCGTGGCGCCCGACGCGGTGGACCGCGCCGCCGGCGCCCGGCTGGTCGAGAAGGTGCTCTATTCGATGGGCGAGCCCTTCGCCGTCCACAATCAGGAACTGTTCTGCGGCGCCTCGATCGGCGTCGCCTTCTTTCCCGACGACGGCGAGACGGCGGACCAGCTCCTGCGCAACGCCGACCTCGCCATGTACCACGCCAAGCGCAACCCGGAATGCAAGTTCGTCTTCTATGAGGCGGGCATGCGGGAGCGCACCGGCTTCACGCTGGGGCTGGAAAGCGACCTGCGCCGCGCCGCCGCGACCGGCGAGGAGTTCGAGCTGCATTTCCAGCCCAAGGTGGACATGCCGCAGCGCGGCTTCCACCGGGTGATCGGGGCGGAGGCGCTGATCCGCTGGCACCACCCGGTGCGCGGCCTCGTCAGCCCGGCGGAGTTCATCCCGCTGGCCGAGGAGACCGGCCTGATCTGGGAAATCGGCGCCTGGACCCTGAGGGAGGCCTGCGGCCGGCTGGCCGGCTGGCTGGCCGCCGGGCTGGACATCGCGTCGGTGTCGGTCAACCTGTCGCCACGCCAGTTCCAGGACGCGCGTCTGGTGAACTTCGTGCGCGACGTGGTGGAGCGCAGCGGCGTTCCGCCGGAGCGGCTGGAACTGGAGCTGACCGAGGGCGCCATGATCGGCGACATCGAGAAGGCGGTGACCATCCTGCACGGGCTGAAGGGGATCGGCATCCGCCTGTCCATCGACGATTTCGGGACCGGCTATTCCTCCCTGGCCTATCTGAAGCGGTTCCCGATCAACACGCTGAAGATCGACCGCAGCTTCGTCCGCGACATCGTGCAGTCCTCCACCGACCCGGCCATCGTCAACACCATCGTGAACCTCGCCGACAGCCTGGGCTTCGACACCATCGCCGAAGGGGTGGAGACGGAGGAGCAGGCGGACATGCTGCGCCGCCAGCGCTGCACGCGCATCCAGGGCTTCCTGATCAGCCGCCCGCTGGACGTGGACGCTTTCCAGCGCTTCCTGGTGGAGAACGCCGGGTAGGGCGGCTTCCCGGCGGCTTCCCGTTGGCGGCCCGGCGGGATGGGCCGGCGGGAAGCCGCGCCCCGTCAGTTGCCGAGCTTGTTGGTGTCGAGCACGATCATCGCCACCCCGATCTTCTCCTTGCTGGCCGGATCGAGCACGGGAACACTGACCTCGGTCAGCATGGCGTTCGTCCCGGCGTCCTTCTCCGGGTCGGTCATGTAGAGGTCGGAGCCGCCGCTGTAGACCTTCTGCCACTTCGGCTCGTCGCCCTGCCAATAGTCGGAGGTGCCGCCGGTCTGGGCCACGTTCAGGCCGCGGTTGTCCATCAGCAGGATTTCCACGATCCGGCCGTTGCTCTTGTCCGTCACCTCCTTCAGACGCTTGGTCACGGCGTTCGCGGCGATCTTGTCGTAGGTGGGGTTGGCGGACTTGGCCTTGGCCGCCGCCTTCCAGTCGTTGTCCATGGCGTCGATCTTGGCCTGGTCGAGGCCCTTGTTCTGAGCGTTCTGGGCCTTGACGGCGTCGACGACCGCCGGGTCGGCGAGCCAGGTCTGGGTCTGCGGGCTCACCGTCTTGCGGACGTTGGCTTCCAGGGCGGGATCGGCGGCGTAGGCCGGCAGGGTGCCGAGCACCGTCAGGACCGCCGCGGTGGACAGGAGCAGGGAAAAGCGTTTGGACATCGATTCCTCCCATGATTGATCCGCCCACGGGCTGCCTTCGTGGCCTGTGCTCCGTGGGCGCAGAACCATAGGTCCCGCTTCATCCCGCCCGTCAGAGGAATGCGCGAATTATTCCGTGAGACGGAAAATCAGCAAGCCTAACTACTATTGTTCTTGAACGGGTGGCGCTTGGTCGGGGGCAAGGTTCAGCGCTCTCCCTCCGTCTCCGCCGTCTGCCGCGGGCGGCTCTGCGCGTAGTGCAGGGATAGGGCGCGGATCTGCTCCTCCGTCAGGTTGCGGACAGCGGCGCCCATGATCCTGGACAGCGGCGTGTCGCCGTGCGCGTCCTTCTGCCAGAGGCGGAGCTGGTCGGCGATGTAGCTCGCGTGCTGGCCGTCGAGGCGGGGGTAGCGCGGGTCGCGGTCCTCGCCATGGCAGCCGGAACAGGCCGGAACCCCGGTGGCGCGGTCGCCGGACTCGGCCAGCCGGGCGCCCAGTTCCAGAAGGGCCGGATCGGCGTCGGCGGGCGGGGGCGGGTAGGGGGCCGCCGTCTGCCCCGCATAATGGTCGGCCAGGATGCGCAGGATCGAATCGTCCAACCCGGCGGCCACCGGCTGCATGATGCCGCTGTGCCGCCCGCCCTCGGCGTAGGCCTTCAGCGCGTGGAAGAGATAGTCGGCGTTCTGGCCGGACAGGCGGGGGAAGGCGGCGGTGCTGTCCCCGGGGCCGCCCCCGGCACCGTCATAGCCGTGGCAGCGGGCGCAATTGTCCAGCACCTCGCGGGCGGAGCCGTCCAGCATCGCCAAGTCACTCAGGGCCGAGCGGTCGCCGTCCGGCGGCGTTTCCCCGAAGGCGAGGCGGCGGTATTCCTCGGCGCTCATGCCGTCGAGCCGGCGCAGGAAGGCGGCCACCGCCCAGGGCTCGTCGTCGCGCGCCTGCGCCGGCCAAGCGGGCATGCCGGCGTATTTGATGCCGTTGTAGGTGATCCAATAGAGCTGCTTGTCCGTCCAATCCCCGGCATGACCCGGCAGGAAGGGCGGGGTGGGCAGCATGTGGCGCGAGATCGGGTTGCGCCCGACGTCCGGCGCGCCGTGGCAGGGAGCGCAGCCGTCCTCGTAGTGTCCTGCGCCGCGCCGGATCAGCGCCGGGTCGTCCAGGTCGGGCGGATCGCTCACGAAGGCGGCGTGCGTCTCGATGGAGCTGCGCATCGCCATGCTGAAGAACCAGTAGACCGGCGGCCAGTGCTCCTTGCTGGCGGCGACGCTGTAGAGCCCCGACCAGGCGAACAGGAAGCCCCCCACCGCTTGGGCGCCCAGAACCAGCCCGATGATCGTCAGAACTCTGCGCATGGATGGGACGCTCCGGCGGTTGTGAGTGTTCGTCCCCGAATGAATGCTCCCCCGATGACCGAAGTTCCGGCGGAACCTGCGGCCTTGCCGTGAGTTTAGCCGTGCAACGACGATGCCCGCCGCCGCGGGCCAACGCCGCGAGGGGGGTGCATGGACCGCAGGTCTGGCCGCAGCGAGGGACGCAGACGGAGTTGGCGGGGAGCGGCCCTGGCCGGCGGAATGGGGCTCCTGGCGGCCTGCGAGCGGGGTCCGCAATCCGCGCTCCACCCCGCCGGACGCAACGCCGAGGCGATCCTCGACCTGACGCTGATCCTGGTCGCCGGGGGTGGGGTCATCTTCCTTTTCGTCATGGCGCTGGCGGGTTACGCCGTCATCGCCCGGCCGGAACGTTTCCCCGGAAGCCGCGCCTGGATCATCGGCGGCGGCATCGTCTTTCCCATCGTCACTCTGACGGCGCTTCAGGTCTACGAGTTCGCCGTGGCCCGGCAGTTGTCGGACACCGGCGGTGTGGAGCCGCTGCGCATCGAGGTCACCGGCTACATGTGGTGGTGGGAGATCCGCTATCCCGGCGCCGGGGAGGGGGGTGAGGTGCTGCGCACCGCCAACCGCCTCGTCATCCCGGCCGGGCGGCCGGTGGAGGTGGTGGTGACCGCGGCGGATGTCATCCACAGCTTCTGGGTGCCCAGCCTGGGTGGCAAGATGGACATGATCCCCGGCCACGAGAACCGGCTGATCCTGGTCGGGGAGCAGCCCGGCACCTACCGCGGTCAATGCGCTGAATATTGCGGCGCCCAGCACGCGCTGATGGCCTTCGACGTGGTGGTGGAGCCGCCCGACCGTTTCGATGAGTGGCTGGCCTCCGAGCGCCGCCCCGCCGCGGAGCCCGACGGGCCGCAGCAGGCTGCCGGGCGCGACGCCTTCCTGCACTCCGGCTGCGGGTCCTGCCACACGGTGCGCGGGACGCCGGCCAACGGGGCGGCCGGGCCGGACCTGACCCATGTCGGCGGGCGCGGCGCGCTGGCCGCCGGGACGCTGCCCAACACGCCGGAGGCTCTGGCCGGCTGGATCGCCGGGGCGCAGCACATCAAGCCGGAGAACCGCATGCCGTCCTTCCCGATCCTGGGCGGCGACGATCTGCACGCCATCGCCGTGTGGCTGGAGAGCCTGAAATGACCCCGCCGCTCGACGATGCCGCCCTGCCCAACCGCCTGCCGCGTCCGAAGGAGGAACTGGAGGCGCTGAAGCGCGCCTGGAAACCGACCTCCGGCCTCGGCCTGCTGAAGGAGGTGAACAACAACATCATCGGGGTGCTGTACATCGGCACGGCGCTGCTGTTCTTCGTCATCTCGGGCACGCTGGCGCTGGTCATGCGGACGCAGCTCGCCGTGCCGGAAAACGACGTGCTGGGGCACAGCCTCTACAACCAGTTCTTCACCGTGCACGGCACGGGCATGATGTTCCTGTTCGCCGTGCCCATCGTCGAGGCCATCGGTGTCTTCCTGCTGCCCTCCATGCTGGCGGCGCGCGATCTGCCCTTTCCGCGGCTGTCGGCCTTCGCCTTCTGGGCCTATCTGTTCGGCGGGCTGGCCTTCTTCTGCTCGCTGATCTTCGAGGTGGCGCCGGACGGCGGCTGGTTCATGTACCCGCCGCTGACCAGCATGAAGTTCTCACCCGGCATCAACGCCGATTTCTGGCTGCTCGGGATCGGCTTTATCGAGATTTCGGCCATCGCCGGGGCCATCGAGATCATCGTCGGCATCCTGCGCACCCGTCCGCCCGGCATGACGCTGGACAAGATCCCGGTCTATTGCTGGTCGATGCTGGTCATGGCCGGGATGATCGTCTTCGCCTTTCCGGCGGTGATCATCGCGACCGCGCTGCTGGAGATCGAGCGCGCCTTCGACTGGCCCTTCTTCATCGCGGAGCGGGGCGGCGACCCGCTGCTCTGGCAGCACCTGTTCTGGTTCTTCGGCCATCCGGAGGTCTACATCATCTTCCTGCCGGCGGCGGGGCTGGTGTCGATGATGGTGCCGACGCTGGCGCAAAGGCCGCTGGTCGGTCACGACTGGGTGGTGGTGGCGCTGGTCGGCACCGGCTTCTTCAGCTTCGGCCTGTGGGTGCACCACATGTTCGCCACAGGCATCCCGCCGCTGAGCCTCAGCTTCTTCTCCGCCGCCAGCATGGCCGTTTCGGTGCCCGCCGGAATCCAGGTCTTCGCCTGGATCGCCACGCTGGGCAAGGGGCGGCTGCAATGGACGGTGGCGACGTGGTTTCTGCTGGGCTTCCTGTTCATCTTCGTGGCCGGCGGCCTGACCGGCGTGATGGTGGCGGTCATCCCCTTCGACTGGCAGGCCCATGACAGCTACTTCGTGGTGGCGCATCTGCATTACGTGCTGATCGGCGGCATGGTCTTCCCGGTCTTCGCCGGGCTGTATCACTGGTGGCCGACGCTGAAGGGCACGATGCTGTCGGAGCGGCTGGGGCGCTGGGCCTTCTGGATGATGTTCATCGGTTTCAACGTCGCCTTCTTCCCCATGCATGTCAGCGGCCTGATGGGCATGCCGCGGCGCGTCTACACTTATCCGGGGGATCTGGGGTGGAACGTCCTGAACATGGTCTCGACCGTCGGGGCCTTCGTGATGGCCTTCGGCGTCCTGCTGGTGCTGATCGACATGGCGCGCGACGCCTTCGGCCGGGGGACGCCCGGCGCCGGAGAATCCGTGGAAGGCGGGGACGCTGGAGTGGATTCCGAACGACGACTACGCGACGCGCAGCATCCCGCACGTCCGCTCGCTCTACCCGCTGTGGGACAACCCGAACCTGTCGCGTGAGGTGCAGGAGGGCGCCCATTACCTGCCCGGCGCCCCGACGCGCCGGCGCGAGACCCATTGTGACCAGCCCGATCGAGGCCCGGCCGCAGTATCTGATGCCGATGCCTGGACCGCACTGGAGCCATTTCCTGGCCGGGCTATTCACCGCCGCCCATTTCATCTGTCTGGCGGTGCAGCTCTACTGGGTGTCGCTGGTGCCGGGGGTGTTGGCCATCGCCTCGGTCTTCTCGTGGGTGTGGAGCCTCGACAAGGGGGCCGACCATCCACCGCAGGACGTCGGCGGCGGCTGGCGGGTGCCAGTCTATCTCCAGGGATCGGAGAACCATTCCTGGTGGGGGACGGCGGTCCTGCTGCTGGTGGACGGGACTGCCTTCGCCTGCCTGTGCTTCACCTACGTCTTCCTGTGGACGGTCAGCCCGGATGTCTGGCCGGTGGGCACCGACGCCCTGCCGGGGCTGGGGTGGCTGTTCGGCGAGGCGGGGCTCTGGGTCGTGGCGGCGGGAGCGATGCTGCTGGCGAGCCGCGCCGTGGCCCATAACCGCTCCTGGACGATGCGGGGCGCCCTGCTTGTTGGTCTCCTGCTGATGCTGGGCGCCGCGGTGGCCGAGCCCTACAACCACATCGGCAGCGGCCTCGTGGCGTCGGAGAGCGCCTACGGCGCCATCGTCTACATGCTGGCCTCCTGGCAGGTCTTCCACGTCGTGATCCTGGTCCTGATGACCGGATTCACGCTGGCGCGCTCCTTTGCCGGGCGGCTGCACGCGCAGCGCCGGGTCACCTTCGACAATGTGATGCTGGTGTGGCTCTACACCTGCGGGCAGGGCGTGGTGTCGCTCCTGCTGGTGCATCTGTTCCCGCGTCTGGCCGTGTGAGGTTGGGGCATGGAGAAGACGGCGTTCACCGCGACCTTCACCGGAATGATGTCGGCCTTCCTGATCTGGGCGGCCCATTTCGCGGCGATCTACGGCATCAACGGCCTGATCTGCGCCCGCGCATGGGACGGGGTGGAACTGTACGGCCACCCCGTCGCGGTGGTGCTGATCCTCGGCGCCACGGCGGTCGCCCTGCTGCTGGCTGCGGGCGTGCTGGCGGCGGCGCTGTGGGGCGCCGCTCCGGGCCGGCGGACCAGCGAGGACCCGCGCCGCTTCATCCGTCTGTTCACCGGGCTTGCCGCCGCGGGGGCGCTGGTCGCCATCCTGTGGAACGGGCTTCCTGCCCTGCAGGTGCCGGCCTGCGGTTAGCCCAACCGCCTCATTCCGGGATCAGGCGCCGGTAGAGGTGCCATGTGGCGTGGCCGAGCACCGGCATGACGATCACCAGCCCGACAAAGGCCGGCAGCGAACCGAGCAGCAGACCGCCGGCCACGATCATTCCCCAGAGCGCCATGGGCTCGGGATTCCTCAGGGTGGCGCGGACGGAGGTGCGGATGGCCGTCGCCACGCCGACCCGGCGGTCCATGAGGAGCGGGAAGCTGACCACGCTGATCGCCAGCGCCAGAACGGCGAACAGGAAGCCGACCCCGATCCCCAGCACGATCATCGCCCAGCCGGCGCGGGTGGTGAACAGGGCCTGGGTGAAGGCGCTCCAGCCCTCCGGTGCCAGCGGGGCGAGGGTCGCCATGTAGATGAGCTGCGCCGCCACCAGCCACAGCAGGAACACCGCCGTCAGGATCGCCCCCATCGCCAGGATCGCCCCGAAGGCCGGGGAGCGCGCCACCGCGAAGGCGTCGGCCCAGGACACGCGGTCGCCCCGCTCGCGCCGGCGGCTCATCTCATAGAGGCCGACCGCGGCGAAGGGGCCGATCAGCACGAAGCCGGAGGCCAGAGGAAACAGCAGGTGCAGCGCGTTCCCGTGGAGCAGCAGTTCCGCCAGCAGCAGCCCGACGAGCGGGTAGATCAGGGCGATGAAGAGGACATCGGTCCGGCAGGCCATGAAGTCATGGAGCCCTTTCCTCAGCGCGTCGCGCAGGTCGTCGCTGCGGATGCGCCGCACGGTCGGCTCCAGCGCCGCCCGTTCCCGCGCCGACGGAGCGATGGCGTGGCCCGCTTCGGCCAGACCGTGGGACCAGGATTTGAAATGGGCCGCTCCCCACTCCGCAGGGTTTCGGATGGTCATGTCCGTTCCTCCCGAACCGTTCGTTCAGGGGGTGCGAGCCCGCCCGTGCCCGGTCGCGGCCTTCGCTGTCGCGGCCCGGCGGTCACAGGAGATCCCGCGCCCCGCCATGCACGGATGATACGCCGACGAATGGTTGGCGGCACTGTTCATTGGGGGAGGGGAAGGCGCCGGGGCGCGCCGGGTTTTCCGGAACCGGCTCTTGTCCTATTGTCCTGACCGTACGGAAACGATACCGGGGATAAGAATGGCGGATGAGGAAAACCGCAAGGCCGTGCTGGCCCGCGTTCATGGCAAGGTGCAGGGCGTCTGGTACCGCGGCTGGACGGTGGACACGGCGAGCCGGCTGGGGCTGGCCGGCTGGGTGCGCAACCGCGGCGACGGGACGGTGGAGGCGCTGTTCGCCGGCCCCGCGGACGCCGTGGATCGGATGCTGGAGGCCTGCCGCCGCGGCCCCTCCGCCGCCGTGGTCAACGACATCGCCGTGGAGCCGGCCCGCGATCCCGGTCCGGGCCTCTTCGAGCAACGCCCGACGCAGTGACGTCCGGTCGGGATCAATCCCCCCGATCCCGACCGGCCCCCGTTCCCAACCGGACGTCGCCCTCACGCCTCCGCGGTTTTGGCGGCGGCGACGAACTCCTCGCTGCTGGCCTTGCCCAACCCGTTGAAGAACAGGTTGAGCAGGACCGCGGCGATGGTGCCGAGAAGGATGCCGCTGTGCAGGAGCGGCGACAGGAAGGGCGGCATCTTCTGGAAGATCTTGTCGGCGACCAGCGGCACCATGCCTAGGCTGATGCTGATGGCGACGACGTAGATGTTGCCGCGGTTGGTCGTGTAGTCGACCTTCGCCAGGATCTTGATGCCGGTCGCCGCGACCATGCCGAACATCACCAGACCGGCCCCGCCCAGCACATAGGTGGGGACGGAGGCGACGACGTGCGCCAGCTTCGGGAACAGGCCGAAGGCGACCAGGATGACGCCGCCGGCCACGCAGACCCAGCGGCTGCGCACCCCGGTGATCCCGACCAGCCCGACATTCTGCGAGAAGGAGGTGTAGGGGAAGGTGTTGAGGACGCCGCCGATCAGCGTGCCCAGCCCATCCGTGCGCAGGCCGCGGGTCAGCTGCTCCGGCGTCACCGGGCGGCCGACCATCTCGCCGACCGCCAGGAACATGCCGGTGGATTCGATCATCACGACGATCATCACCAGCGACATGGTCAGGATCGACCAGAACTCGAACACCGGCATGCCGAACTGGAACGGGCGGATCACGTCCACCCACTTGGCCTGCCCCACCCCGTCGAAGCTGACCAGCCCCAGCACCATGGTCAGGGCGAAGCCCGCGACGATGCCCAGAAGGACCGAGATGTTGCCCCAGAAGCCCTTGGCGTATTTGGTCACCAGCAGGATCACCGCCAGCACGAACAGCGCGATGCCGAGATAGAGTGGATCGCCGAAATTCGGGTTTCCGGCCCCGCCGCCCGCCCAGGTGATGCCCACCCGCATCAGCGAAATGCCGATGATGGCGATCACGGTCCCCGTCACCACCGGCGGGAACAGCGGCAGCAGGCGGCCGACCAGCGGGGCGGCCAGCGTGGCGAAGACGCCGGCCCCAATCACCGCGCCGTAGATGCCCAGCAACCCCAGCGACGGGTTCCCCGCCATGGCGACCATCGGGCCGACCGCGGCGAAGGTGACGCCCATCATCACCGGCAGGCGGATGCCGAATTTCCAGAAGCCGAGCGTCTGGATCAGCGTGACGATGCCGCAGGCGAACAGGTCGGCATTGATGAGCAGCGCGATCTGGTCCTTGGGCAGCTTCAGCGCGCCGCCGATGATGAGCGGCACGGCGATGGCCCCCGCGTACATCACCATCACATGTTGCATCCCCAGCGCCAGCAGGCGCAGCAACGGAAGCTTCTCGTCAACCGGATGGGTTGGCTGTGATGACTCCACCGATGACATGATCCATGACCTCCGCGAATGAACAGGTGCGAAGTGCATGGCCCGTGCCACAACCGGTGGGGCGGGGATCAGGGAGCGCCCCACCCGAATGTGCCGCGAAAGGCGGCGGCACGTGGCCAAGCTGCGCATTCTGTGGGCAGGTATGTCCCCTCTCCCCTGAGGGGAGAGGGTTAGGGTGAGGGGGTTGCGCTTGTGCCGGACTTTCCGCCATGCGCATCCCCCTCACCGGCCCTTACGGGCCACCCTCTCCCCGGAGGGGAGAGGGCTACTTCGCCGATATGTTTCGGGCGTTCGCTCAGGGCCGCGCGCTGGACAGCGGCTGCGCCGCTTCCGCCACCACCGCCTTGCGGACGGGCAGGCCGGCGCCGCGCAGGGCTTCGGTGATGCGGTCGCCGTGGCCCTCGTCCTCAACTTCGATCAGCAAAGCGACCTCGGCGGACTTGACGGAGAAGGCGCCGAACAGGCGCTGGTGCTGCACGTCGATGATGTTTCCGCCACACTCCGCCACGATGCGGGCCACCTGGGCGAGCGCGCCGGGCTGGTCGGCCACGTCGATGTCCAGGTTGATCAGGCGCCCGTCGCGGGCGAAGCCGCGCATCAGCACGTTCGCGAGCGTGCGCGTGTCGATGTTGCCCCCCGACACGATCAGGCCGACCCGCTTGCCGCGGAAGCGCTCGGGGTGGAAGAGCAGGGCGGCCAGACCGGCGGCCCCGGCGCCCTCCGCCACGGTCTTCTCCACCTCGATCAGCATGGCGATGGCGCGTTCGATCACCGCCTCGGGCACCAGAACCACGTCGCAGCCGTTCTGCTTCAGGATGTCCATGGGCCGGTCGCCGACGTCGCGCACGGCGATGCCCTCGGCCACGGTCGGGCCGCCGACCTTGACCGGCTGCCCGGCGAGGCGCTGCGCCGCGGCGGGGTAGGTCTCCACCTCCACCCCGACGACCTCCAGGCCGGGCCGCAGCGCGCGGGCGGCGACCGCGGCCCCGGCGGCCAGCCCGCCGCCGCCCACCGGGATGGCCAGCGCGTCGAGGTCCGGCACCTCCGCCAGCATCTCCAGCACGACGGTGCCCTGGCCGGCGATCACCGCGTCGTCGTCGTAGGGATGGACGAAGACCAGCCCGTCCCGCTTGGCGAGGTCGTGGGCGAAGGCGGCGGCCTCGGCCAGGGTGTCGCCCTCCAGGATGACGGTGGCGCCGTGGTAGCGCGTGCGCTTGACCTTCACAAAGGGGGTGAAGCGCGGCATAACGATGGTCGCCGCGATGCCCAGCCGCTTCGCGTGGTAGGCCACGGCCTGGGCGTGGTTGCCGGCCGACATGGCGATCACCCCGACCTGCCGCTCCTCCGGCGTCAGGTGCAGCAGCCGGTTGGCCGCCCCGCGCTCCTTGAAGGAGGCGGTGAACTGGAGGTTCTCCAGCTTGACCCAGACCTCGGCGCCGGTGATCTGCGACAGGGTTTCCGAGCGCAGGAAGGGCGTGCGGCTGATGCGTCCGGCCAGCCGTTCGGCGGCGGCGTGAATGTCGTCGATGGTGACCGGCATGTCCTGTGCTTCCTCTACGAACCGCCCTTCCCAGGCGCGCTGGAGACCGCACCGTACAGGTCCGGGCGGCGGTCCGCCAGATGCGTGCCGACCCGGCGCAGGGCGGGGTCGAGATCGACGGTCAGCAGCGCCTCGCCGTCGCCCGCCCGCGCCAGCACGCTCCCGTCCGGCGCCGCCACGCTGCTGAGGCCGCAATAACGCAACGCCCCCTCCGTCCCGCAGCGGTTGGCGTAGGCGACGAAGATGCCGTTCTCGAAGGCGCGGGCTGGGACGATGGCGGTGGCGACGATCTCGTAGGGCGCCATCAGCGCGGTCGGCACCAGCAAGACGTCCACCCCGGCCAGCGCGTGGCGGCGCACCAGTTCTGGGAACTCCACGTCGTAGCAGATGACCACGCCGACCCGCGCCCCGCCGACATCGGCGGTCGGGAAGGCGTCGCCGCCCAGCGCGAAGGTCCTGCGGTCGAGGTCGCCGTAGAGATGCGTCTTGCGCTGGTTCAGCAGGGGCCGCCCGTCCGCCCCGATCAGTTGCGCGGCGTTGTAAACGGCGCCGTCCACCGCGCGCTCCGGATAGCCGTAGAGGATGGCGATGCCGTAGCGCCGGGCGATGGCGGCGACCCGCGCGGCCATCGGCCCGTCCGCCGGTTCGGCCAGGGTGCGCACCGTCTCCGCACCGATGTCGTAGCCGGTCAGACCCATTTCCGGCCCGATCAGCAGGTCGGAGCTGCGCCCCGCCGCTTCCGCCGCCGCCCGCTTCAGACGGTCGAGGTTGCGGTGCGGCGCACCGGGCTCCGCGTCCGCCTGGAACAGGGTCAGCCGCATGCGATCAGCCTCGGCCCTGGCGGTTGGCGAGGGCGCGCACCGACAGGCAGAGGATTTCGAACAGCATCTGGGCGCCGGCGTGGGCGGTGTTGGTCGTCGCGTCGTACTGCGGCGCCACCTCCACCACGTCGCCGCCGATGATGTCCAGCCCGTCGAGCCCGCGCAGGATCGCCAGCGCCTCCCGCGTGGTCAGGCCGCCGACCTCCGGGGTGCCGGTGCCGGGAGCGAAGACCGGGTCCAGGCAATCCACGTCGAAGGAGATGTAGACCGGCCCGTCGCCCACCACCTTGCGCGCCGTCTCGATGACGCTGGCGATGCCGCGCTCCGGGATGTCCTCCGCGTGGATCACGGTCATCCCGCTGTCGTAGGAGAACTCCCACAAATACTCGGTGCTGCCGCGGATGCCGATCTGCACCGTGCGCTCCGGGTCCAGCACGCCGTCCAGGACCGCCTGCCGGAAGGGGCCGCCATGGTGGAACTTGGCGCCCTCGTAGGGGCCGCCGGTGTCGCAATGGGCGTCGAAATGGATCATGCCCACCGGACGCTCGCGGCCCAGAGCCTTGAGGATCGAATAGGTGATGGAATGGTCGCCGCCCACCGAAAGCGGCACGACGCCCGCGTCCATCACGCGGTTGTAGAAGGCCAGGATGTCGCCGTGGCACGCCTCCAGGCTGAAGCGGCTGGACAGCGGCACGTCGCCGACGTCGGCCAGTTTGCAGGAGGCCGCCGGGACCATGCGCAGGGCGTGCTCGTAGGGGCCGATGCGCTCCATCCCGCGCACCGCGCGCGGGCCGAGGCGGGCGCCGGCCCGGTTGGTGACTCCCAGATCCATAGGCACGCCGATCAGCGCGATGTCCAGCCCGCCGAAGTCCGCCGCCTCCGCCGCGTCGGGGCGGTAGGGGGCGTCGAGCAGGGTGGACACCCCGGCGAAGGGCTGCACCCGCTTGCCGCCGGAGAACTGGAGGGCGGCCACCCGCTGGAACTCCGGATCGTGGAAGTCGTTGCCGCCGGAGCCGCTGTACTTCGTACGCAAACGATCAAGCTTCTGAGGGTCGATCATCGTCCGGATCTCTTTGAAAAAGGAAAGAAGGTTAGTCGTTCTTGGCCCAGGCGCCGAGAAGGCGGGGCAGGTCGCCGAACCACGCGATCAGCCCGAAGACCACCGCGGTCAGCGTCACGAACAGCACCGTCACGGCGGCCATGGTCGGCGTGTAGCCGTAGCGGAGCGCGTTGAAGATCTTGATGGGCAGCGTCTCCAGCGTGAAGCCGACCACCATGTAGGCCACGATGTACTCGTTCAGCGACAGCACGAAGGCGAAGGCGAAGCCGGAGATCACGTAGGGCCGCACCAGCGGCATCACCACCGTGCGCAGCACCGTCCGGTCGTCCGCCCCCATGGTCGCCGCGGCCTCCACGTAGGAACGGTCGACGGCGCCGAAGCCCAGCGACAGCGTGACCAGCGGCAGCGTCACGAAGAACACCGCGTGGCTGACCACCACCGTCCAGGGTGACCCGTATTCCCCCACCGCCGCCCAGAAGCTGAGGAAGCCCAGCGCCGTGATGACTGGCGGCAGGATGAAGGGCGTCATGCCCAGCACCTCGAACGCCCGCGCCCAGGGCGCCCGCCAGCGCCACAGGAACCAGGCCAGCGGAAAGGCGATCAGCACCGCCAGCGCCGCCGACAGGGTGGCGACGACGAGGCTGGTGATCAGCGCGCCGCGCCAGCCGGGATCGGTGAAGACCTCCGCGTACCAGGCGAGCGAGAAGCCCTGCGGCGGAAAGGTCAGCGACTTCTTCTCGTTCACTGAGACTCCGGCCACCACCAGGATGGGGGCGGCCAGGACCAGGGCGATCAGGCCGGCGATCAGGGAATTCAGCGTGCGCATCAGCATCAGGCCGTCTCCTCCCGCCGCCCGGCGAGCAGCGCCAGCCCGACGAGGGCGAGGCTGACCAGCACCAGGAAGACGGCCATGGCCGCCGCGAAGGGCATGTTGGACTGGTAGATCGCCTGATCGGTGATGAGCACCGACAGCGTCCAATGCTGGGGCCGTCCCAGAAGCTGCGGCAGCAGGTAGGAGCCGAGCGCGAAGACGAACACCATGATCGTGGTCGCCACGATGGTGTTGCGCAGCCCCGGCACCACCACCGTGAAGAAGGCGCGCAGCGGCGAGGAACCGAGCGTTCGCGCCGCCTCCTCCAGATAGGGATCGAGGCGGGCGAGCGCCGGGTAGAGCACCAGCACCGTGTAGGGGAAAGCCTGATAGACCAGCCCGGCCAGCAGCGCGCCGAAGCTGGGGCTGAGCGATTGCGGTTCGGCCATCAGGCCCAGCGCCACGAACAGGTTGGTGATGCCCGCGGTGCGCGACAGCAGGGTGGACCAGGCGAAGCCGATGATGACTTCCGACAGCGACAGGATCGACAGCAGGAAGACCAGCCAGCGGATCTGCGCGCCGCGCGGCAGTTTGACCAGCCGGTAGGTGAAGGGGAAGGCGATGCCCACCGACAACACCGCGACCAGCGCCGCCAGCCCCAGCGAGAAGGACATCACCCCGCCGAAGAAGGCGGTTAGGAAGCGCTCGTAGTTGGCGAAGACGAGGTCCGGCTCGTAGAAGCCGCCGGGAACCCGCCGGAAGACGCTGACCGCGATCATCAGGCTGAAGGGGATGACGAAGAAGACGACCAGCATCAGCGCCGGGAAAAGGATCGGCGCGTGCTCGGCCAGACCACGGGGCGCGCGGCGGATCATTGCGGGCGCTCCGCCATTGGCGGCAGCACGACGCAAGCCGCCGGGGGGAACTCCACCGCCAGGGCGCCGCCGGGGGCGACCGGCGGGCGGTCCTGCGGACGCGACAGCGCGACGATCTCCCGCCCGGCAACATCGATGCGGAACTCCACACTGGCGCCGAGGTCGCGCATGAAGGACAGCGTGCCGGTCAGCCGGTTCGGCCCGTCCGTCCCGGCGGGATGGACGACCACGTCCTCCGGGCGGACGGACAGCAGGACGCGGCCCGTCGGCGGCAGGTCTGGGAGATGGAGGGTGCCGCCGGGCACGATGGCGGTGCCGGGGGCGGTGACCTCGCCCTCCAGCAGGTTGGTCATGCCGATGAAGTCGGCGACGAAGGCGTCGGCGGGCTGGCGGTAGACCTCCATCGGCGGGGCGGCCTGATGGATGCGCCCCTGCGACATCACCACCACGAGGTCGGCCATGGTCATAGCCTCCCGCTGGTCGTGGGTGACGACGATGGTGGTGATGCCCAGCCGCTGCTGAAGCTGCTTCAGCTCGATCTGCATGGCCTCGCGCAGCTTGGCGTCGAGCGCCGACAGCGGCTCGTCCAGCAGGAACAGCTTGGGCGACAGGGCCAGCGCGCGGGCGATCGCGACGCGCTGCCGCTGCCCGCCCGAGAGCTTGGAGACGGGCCGGTCAGCGACGCCGGGCAGGCGCACCAGCTCCAGCAGCTCGTCGGCGCGCTTGCGCTGCTCGGCCTTCGAGGCACCGCGGATGCGCAGGGGGTAGGCGATGTTCTCGCCCGCCGTCAGGTGCGGGAAGAGGGCCAGCGACTGGAACACCATGCCGAATTCCCGCGTGTGGGCGGGGGCCGTGGTGATGTCGCGTCCGTCGATGACCAGCCGTCCGCCGGAGGGGTCCTCCAGCCCGGCGATCATGCGCAGGAGCGTCGTCTTCCCGCAGCCGGACGGGCCGAGCAGACAGACGAATTGCCCGTGCGGGATGCGCAGCGACGCGCCGTGCACCGCGGTTACGGGACCGTATCGTTTGGTGAGACCGTCGAGGACAAGGGCTGACATGGGATGGCTTTTTGACTGTCGTTCACAACGGGCTTTGTCCCCTCGTCCCTCTGGGGAGAGGGTTAGGGTGAGGGGGCGCCCATAGGGCGTCAACGCAGCCTCATTGCAGTGCGTGTCCGGCCTGCGACCGCCCCCTCATCCCATACCCTTCTCCCCAGAGGGGAGAAGGGCTCACACTCACCCGACGATCATTTCCGTCCACTTCTGGTTCAGCCAGTCGGACTTGCTCGTGTAGAGGTCATAGCGCGGGATGATCGGCGCGATGTCGGAGGACACGGCGGCGAACTCCTGGTCAGTCAGGTCGGTCATCTTGCGGTCGATGGTCGGGGCGGTGCCGACCTTGCGCGACAGCAGGGCCTGGATCGACGGCTGGCACATATAGTCCACGAAGACATGAGCGAGGTCGCCGGCCTTGGAGGCGCGGGTGACCGCCCAGCTTCCCGAATCGAGGATGCCGCCCTCCTTCGGGAAGGTCGAGCGCACCGGTTGCCCGTCCGCGGCGGCGAGGCCGGTCACGTCGTGGTAATACTGGCCCATCGGAATCTCGCCGGACTTCAGCGAGGCCTCGAACTGCGCCTCGTCGCGGTACCAGAGCTTCACATTGGACTTCAGCTCCGCCAGCTTCTTGAAGCAATCGAGCTGCCCCTGCTCGCTGTCCAGATGCTTGGTGCCGCCGAAGAAAGTGGCCGCCGTGACCTCCAGCAGGAAGCTGTTGCTGACCAGCGCCAGCAGGCCCAGCTTGTCCTTGTTCGCCGGGTCCCACAGCGCCGCCCAGCTGTCCGGGGCCTGCGGGTAGCTCTTGGTGTTGGTGACCAGCGTGATGTACCAGGACACCGCGCCGATGCCGCTGACCTTGCCGTCCGGATACTTGTTGACGAGGTGCGGGACGACCTTGGCGGCGTTGGGGATCTTCGACAGGTCGAAGGGCGCCCACAGTTCCGCCGAGGCCCCCTTCAGCATCGCCACCTGCGACATCATCGAGACGTCGGCGGGCGCCTGACGGGCGCGGGCCGCCTGTTCGAGCTGGACCAGCCACGCCTCGCCGGTCGGCTCGGCGATGGCCTCCACCGTGATGCCGGTGGCCTTGGAGAATTCCGGGAAGATGTGCTTTTCGAAGGATTCCTTGAAGTAGCCGCCGTAGACGCCGACCTTCAGCGTCTTCGACTGGGCGCGGACGATGTTCGGAAAGCCGATGGCGGCCACCGTGGCCAGCGTGCCCGCTCCGGCCAGAACCGCGCGCCGGCTGATGCCGCCGGTCAAAGCGGCGTGAAGTCCCTGCTTACCCGTCGTCTCGTTCATGGATGCGACCTTTCCTTGCGGACGAGCTTATCTGTTCGTGAGGCCAGCATTGCGGCCTGCGGTCATTAGACGCCCGGCGCCGTTGCCCGAAAATCAGAAAGTTTTGTATCTTACTTCGATCCGGGCCGAAGTATCGGGCGTCCCGGAACCGGCGGGCGGGGCAGGGGAGGGCGGCGTCGTGGCGATGATTCAGCTGGAAACCGTGGATCTGCGCCTGTTGCGGTTGTTCATGACCATCGTCGAGGCCGGCGGATTCAGTGCGGCGCAGAGCGAACTGAACCTGTCGCTGTCCACCATCTCCACCCATTTCGCCGATCTGGAGACCCGGCTGGGCCTGCGGCTGTGCCGGCGTGGGCGCTCGGGATTCCAGCTCACCCCGGAAGGGCAGGCGGTCTATGACGAGGCGCGGCGCGTGTTCGACTCGCTGGATCGCTTCCGCGGCCGGGTGCGCGGCCTGCGCGAGCGGCTGACCGGCACGCTGGCGGTCGGGCTGGTCGACAACACCCTGACCGACCCGCGCGCCCCGCTGGAGCGCGTCTTCGCCCGCTTCACCGAGGCGGCGCCGGAGGTCTCGCTGATCATCAACGTCCGCCCGCCGAACGAGCTTCTGCGCGACGTCATCGGTGGGCAGCTCCAACTTGCCATCGCCAGCTTCCCGCGCATCGTGCCCAGCCTGTCCTACCAGGACCTCTACAACGAGACGATCCACTTCTGCGTGGCGGACGGGCACCCGCTGTTCACCCTGCCGGACGAGGCCATCGACCTGGACGAAATCCGCCGCTACCGGCTGGTCGCGCGGAGCTATTGGGGATCGCGCGACCTGAAGATCTTTGCGATTTCGACGCCCAAGGCAACGGTCAGCGACATGGAGGGGGCGGCGCGGCTGATCCTGTCCGGTGCCTACGCCGGCTATCTGCCGGACCATTACGCGGCACCCTACGTCAAGGCCGGGCGGCTGCGGGTGCTGCTGCCCAAGGTCCTGTCCTATCAGGCGCCCTTCCAGGTGGCCTTCGACGCCAACCGCTCCAAGAGCCCGGTGGTGGAGCTGTTCATCGCCCTGACCCGCGAGGAGATGACCGCGCCGGAGTTCCGGAGCGGCCAGAGCCATCACCCGGCCCGTCAGATGTGATATTCCGGCTCCGGCACCGTCTGGTCCATGGCGAGCGCCGGCACCGTGTCGCGGCACCAGCCGACGATCCGCGCCGGGACGCCGACCACGGTGGCGCAGGGCGGCACGTCCTTCAGCACCACGCTGCCGGCTCCGACCTTGGCGCGGCTGCCGATCTCGATGTTGCCGAGGATCTTGGCCCCGGCGGACAGCAGGACGCCGTCGCGCACCTTCGGATGGCGGTCGCCATGCTCCTTGCCGGTACCGCCGAGCGTGACCTCCTGAAGGATCGACACGTCGTTGCCGACCACGGCGGTTTCGCCGATCACCACGCCGGTGCCGTGGTCGATGAAGACGCCTCGCCCGACCGGGACCGCCGGGTGGATGTCCACGGCGAAGACCTCCGACACCCGGCTTTGCAGGAAGTGGGCGAGGTCGCGCCGCTCGCGCCGCCACAGCCAATGGCCGATGCGATGCCATTCCAGCGCGTGGAAGCCCTTGTAGTAGAGGAAGGGCGTCAGGCAGTTGTCCGCTGCCGGATCGCGCGTGCAGATGGCCTGAAGGTCGGAGCAGGCCTCCTCCACGATGCAGGGCGCGTCGGCGACCGCCGAGCGTACGAGCATCGCGAGCTGGTCGGCGGAGATGTAGGAATCACCCAGCTTGCGCGCCAGCAGGCTGCCCAGCGCCGACGGGAAGTCATGGTGCAGCAGAATGGCGGTGTCGATGAAGGGGCGCAGCCAAGGCTCCTTGACGACGACGTTCTCCGCCTCGGCGCGCAGCATCGCCCACATGCCGTCGACGCCCTCCAGAAGGGGCGATTCCGGGCGCTCCAACTCCTTGAGGTTCTGGTCCTCAAGGCCCTGATCCTTAAAGCAGGGGGCGACGATGTGATTCATGGTACGCGTGTCCTGATGTTCCCGACCGGTCCGGCCGTCGGTCCGGTCATGGGGCCTTCAACAGGCCGAACGAAAGCCTAGCACGCCGCTTGCCGGAAGGGGAGCCATGTCGTGGGAAATGAAGGGCCACCACCAATTTTTGCACATTTTTACACTGTGAAAATTGCCTGTCTACTCAGACAGCCTCATCCGCGCAGCGGGCGGATTTACCAAGTGATCACCCAGTCTCCGGTGTTGGGGGTGACCCGACCTGCCTGCTCCTGATGCCGGCCCATGGTTTTCGGCGCGCCGTCTAGAGCCCCTGGAGCGCGCGCTGCATGACGCTGGAAACCATCGCCCCGCTCGGCAATAATGCGGCAATCATGCTGTCCGCCTTGTCCGAATGACCAGCTCGGACAGACCAGCGGGGACCATCTGGATGCTTCGGCTCATACATCACGCCTTGGAAAACGACCCATGAGACGAATTTTCAAGCTCGCAGGTCTTCTTGTTGTTTCGCTTGTCGTCGCGGCCGTTGCTTACGGCGGGAATGGATACTGGGACGCTCTGTCGGATGCCCCGCAATTACGTCAGCGCGCAGACAATCTGATAGCTCAGGGTCTAGGAGGAGATTCGCTTGGCGAGGACCATCTGGCGATATTGCTGAAAGTTGAAGACCCAAATTTCGTTGATCACGCCGGAGTGGATTTTTCGACTCCTGGCGCTGGAGCGACGACAATCACGCAATCGGCTTCCAAGCGCCTTGCTTTCAAGAAATTCCAACCGGGCGTAGGAAAGGTACGACAAACCGGGTACGCGATGGGCCTGGAAAGCCGACTCTCCAAGGGCCAGATCCTTGCCCTTTGGCTCGATACACTGGAAATGGGTGAAGGTCCGGAAGGCTGGGTGACCGGCTTTCATAAGGCCAGCTCAGCAATCTATGGGCGGCCGCCGGCTGAACTGAGCAGTACGGAATTCACTCGATTGGTCGCCGTTCTCATCTCGCCGGCATCCTTCAGGCTTCGTGAGAATGATCCTGCGCTCAATGAGCGTGTCAGGCGGATTGAACGTTTGGTGGCAGGAGCGTGCGTTCCCGAAGGTCATGATGACGTTTGGCTTGAAGGGTGCCGAAAGCTTTCCGGCAGCTGACCTACGGGCAACGGCAGGCAGCGCAAAGTCTCAATCAATTAATTTTCCATAAGATGGCTTATGGGATTTTTGTGCCGCTTCGGACAGGACGTCATCACACATACACCCAGCACCGAATCCGTGCATCTGCTTCCCGTGATCCGGGGGTCGGACCGCCCCTCCCGGTTTCAATCGGGAGCGTGTTCCACGGCTAGGGCGTCCCGCCGGACCGGGTCGCGGTGGGTTCGGGGCGGTCGCGGCGCGCCATGGTGTCCACGAAATGGCCCATCGCCAGTTTCATGTCGTTGAAGACCGTGCCCTGCGACACACCCAGATGGGCGGCGATCTGGGGATAGGACAGGCCTTCGACCCGGTTCAGAAGCCACACCTGCCGGGCCCGCGCCGGCAGACGGTCCAGGGCGTCCATGAAGCACGACAGCCGCTCGCGGTGCAGCAGACGCTCTTCCGCCGAAGGAATTTCCGATGCGATGCCCAGCGCCTCGACGGTGTCCGCCGGGCCGGCCTCGAACCGCTCCTGGGTCCGGCAGCGCCGGAGATGGTCCAGCGCGAGGTTGTGGACCGTCCGGTGGAGGAAGGCCCCGATGTTGTCGATGGGTCCCCTTTCCACGGCCTTGCAGGCGCGCAGGTAGCTTTCCTGCAGCAGATCCTCGGCAACCTGAAGATCACGCACGATCTTCATCGCGCACCCGAACAACGAGCGGCGGTGATCGAGATAGATCGCAATCAGGCTTGCGGACATGATAGCCCTGTCGGTACGGCGGCGAAAAGGACACCACCGCGGTCGGTGCGACATCGGCGGCCTTGCAACATCGCGATTGATAATGATTCTCAATTTCAGATGTCAAGCCGGTTGGACGGGCGCGGGAACGATCACCATCTGCGGGCTATGGGCTGCGGTTTGCGAATTGTGACCCGCCGAGCGATGAAACGTCTCAACTGTACGTGAGTCCGGTCAAGGAAGAGTGGAAGACCAAGCGTGGAGCAGGACAAGGCAGACGGCGGACAGGATGCCGGGGCCTACCGGCATGCGGACCCGATCACGGACGAGGCGCTCACTTGGTTCGTGACGCTTCTCGACGCGCCCGTGCACCCGGACACCCGAGCCGCCTATCAGGCATGGCGGACCCGCGATCCGCGCCACGCCGCGGCGTTCGACCGCCTGTCGTCGCTTGGGAGCATGCCCGAATTGCAGGCGGCGACGCTCGCCCATCACCCGCAGACCGCCTCTTCGCCGTCGGCCACCCGCTCCGCGACGCGGCGGCGGTCCGGGCGGTTCGGCGGGTGGCGGGCCTCGCTGGCCGCCGCCGCACTGCTGCTGGCCATCGGCGTCCATCTCCAGCCCACATTGGCGCTCCGCCTGACCGCCGACCACCGCACCGCCGCCGGGGAGCGGCAGGAGATCGCCCTGCCCGACCGGTCCCTGCTGATCCTCGACACCGACTCCGCGGTCGCGCTCGATTTCGCCGAGGGCCGGCGCCACGTCCGGCTGCTGCGCGGGCAGGCTTACTTCGACGTGGTCAGCGACCCCGCCCACCCCTTCCGCGTCACCGCCGGCTTCAGCGAGGTGGAGGTGACCGGCACCGCCTTCACCGTGCGGTCGGACGGCGGGCAGGACGCCGTCTTCCTGGAGCGCGGGCGGGTGTCGGTCAGCCGGCGGGAGCCGCCGGGCCAAGCGGTGTTCCTCGTTCCGGGTGACCGGGTGACAGCCACGGTGGACGGCCTGTCGGCGCCCGCCCGCCCGGACCCGGCGGTTGCGCTGGCCTGGAAGGACGGGCGCTGCGTGTTCCACGACCAGCCCTTCGCCGCGATCGTCGACACCATCCGGCGCTACCATGGCGCACCGGTCATCCTGATCGGCGACCGGCTGGCCGGCGCGCGGGTCAGCGGAAACTACCGGCTGGACGATCCCGTCACGGCGATCCGCTCGCTGGCCGACGTCGTGGGCGCCCGCGTGACCGAGCTTCCTGGCGGAGTCATCCTGCTTCGATAGATTTTGACCTTCTTTCAGGATTTTTTTGTGAGACGCCACGCCCCCGTGCGTCTGCCGAAAAGAGGGGGGCACGGTTCATACACCGGTAATCACGCCCCCGCCACCAGCGCAGACGGGAGTTGTGAGGAATGGAAGGCCGGACGGTTTCGACAGGCAAGTTCTTGGTGCGCGCGCGGGGAACCGCCGCCCGGCATCTGATCCTGGCACTGATGGCGACCACCGCGCTCGGCGGCGTCCTGGCCCTCCCCTCCCCGTCCCTGGCCCAGCAGGCCGCTCCCGCCCCTGGCGCCGCGCAGACGATGGCCTTCGCGCTGCCAGCGCAGGCCCTGCCCGCGGCGCTCGACGCCTTCGCGCGCCAGACCGGCTGGCAGATCGGCTATTCCGCCGATCTGGCCGCCGGGCGCAGCTCCCGCCCGGTGTCGGGCAGCATGACGCCCGCCCAGGCGCTCGACACGCTGCTGTCCGGGACGGGCGTCGGCTACCGCACGACCGGCACCGGCTCCGCGACGCTGGTTCCGGCTCCGACCGGCGACATCACGATGCTGGGGCCGGTGTCGGTCACCGCCTCGACCGGCGCCGGCAGCGGAAGCGGCAACATCACCATCACCAAGGAGGACCTGGATCGCAAGAATCCCCGCGACCTCCGCGACGTCTTCTCCGGCGAGCCGACGATCCGCGTGGGCAGTTCCGTGCCGATGTCGCAGAAGGTCTATGTGAACGGCGTCGAGGAAACCAATCTGGCCGTCACCATCGACGGCAGCCGCCAGAACAACAAGGTCTTCCACCACAACGGCACCACACTGATTGACCCGGCGCTGCTGAAGGTGGCGCGCGTGGACGCCGGCGTCGCCCCCGCCGACGCCGGTCCGGGCGCGCTCGCCGGCTCCATCGCCTACGAGACGAAGGACGCCAGCGACTTCCTGGCGAGCGACGGCATCGGCGCCTTCGGCAAGACCACCTTCAACACCAACGGCTCCGGCCTGACCACCAACCTCGCCGGCTTCGGGCGCCACCAGGGGCTGGAGGCGCTGGGCACCGTGACCTACGGCAAGGGCGGCAAATACACCGCGGGCAACGGGCGCAAGGTGGACGGCACCGAGACGGACATGGTCAGCGGCCTCGGCAAGGCGGCGGTGCAGACGGAGAGCGGCCACCGCTTCCAGGCCAGCTACGAGCGGGTCTACGACGACGCGCCGCGCCCCTTCCGCGCGAACATCGGCTCGCTCGCCGGGCGCCCGGCCTGGGAGCCGCGCGTGCGCGACTACACGCTCGACCGCCAGAACATGGTCTTCACCTACACCGACGCCCTGCCGACGGAGCTGTGGAACCCCAAGCTGGTGCTCGCCTACGGCCGCACCGACGTGGAAACGCCGATCTTCACCCGCCCGGTCGGCAGCAGCACCGTGCCGGGGAGCTACCCGGGCAACGGCGCGACCAGCTCCTTCAACGGCAAGCTGGAAAACACCTTCGGCTTCCGGATCGGCACTTTCACGACAGGCACCGACTTCTATGTGGACCGCGCCAACTACCGGGACCGGACGATGACCGCGACCGAGCGGGCGCGCAACAACGGCCTGTACGGTCAGGCCCGGCTGGAGCCGATGGAGCGTCTGCGCCTGTCCTTCGGCCTGCGCGGCGACCGCCAGACCTTCGAGGGGACGACCGGACGGGAATGGACCAACCACGGCCTCAGCCACAACATCTCGGGCGAGTTCGACCTGCTGCCCCGCTACCTGACCGCCAAGGCCGGCGTGTCGCGCGGCTGGGGCGGCGTCCAGATGGCCGAGAACTACATCATGAACCCAGCCTGGAACTACGGCGCCGGTCCGCGCCCGGTGACGGCCACCAACAGCACCGCCGGTCTGGAGGCCCGCTACGAGGGCTTCACCGCGGAAGGCCGGATCTTCCGCACCAAGCTGGACGACGCCCGCGCCGCGCGCTTCGCCGCCACGAGCGCCACCCTCGCCCGCGATGTGCGGTCGGAAGGCTATGAGCTGGGTCTCGGCTATGCCTGGACGAACGGCTTCATCCGCGCCAAATATGCCGACATCGACGTCAAGATCGACGGTCTGCCCGCGGACTCCGACACCGGCACCTACCTCGCCACGCCGATCGGGCAGGTCTTCACCGTCGGCGGCGCCCACACCGTGCAGTCCTGGAACCTGACCTTCGGCGCCGACGTGGAGTTCGTGCTCGACTACGACAAGGTCCAGGCCGGGCAGCGGCCACTGAAGGGCTATCAGACGGCCAACCTGTTCGTGGAGCACCGGCTGCCGGAGCACGCCAACCTGGCGCTGCGCCTCGACGTCCGCAATCTCTTCGACGAGACCTACGCCGACCGCGCCACCTACGGCCAGGAGTTCGGCACCGTCACCCCGCTCTACCAGCCGGGCCGCGCCTTCCTGCTGAGCGCCTCGGCACAGTTCTGATCCCGCGCCGCGGCGGCTGCGGCAAGGTCATGGCCCAGGCGGGCCATGACCGGCCCCCAGTCGCCGGGCGAGTCCTGCCGGTAGAGGCGCATGGTCGGGTACCAGGGGCTGTCGTCGCGCCCGCGGAACCAGCGCCAGCAGGCGTCGGAGCGCGACAGCATCCACACCGGGCGCCCGATCGCGGCCGCGAGGTGGGCGACCGACGTGTCCACAGTGATGACGAGGTCGAGATGCGCCGCGATGGCCGCGGTGTCGGCGAAGTCGGTCGCGCCCGCCATGGGGTCGGTCAGCAGACCCGCCGCGACGGCCGCCCGCGCCCGCTCTGCCGCGTCCCCAACCTGGAGGCTGACCGCCTCGATCCCCGGCACCGACAGCAACGGTTCCATCAGCGCGAAGGGCACACTGCGGCGTCGGTCCATCGCGTGGGATGTGGGGTCGTGGCGCCGCGGGTTGCCCGACCAGACGAATCCCACGCGCAGCGGGCGCTTCCCGGCGGAGTCTCCGGTCTGGTTCCAGCCGAGCCGCTCCGCCCAGGCCGCCACCAGATCGGGGTGCGGCGTGATGTAGGGGGCGCCGGAGGGTATCCCGTCGATGCGCGTGCCGAAGGCGAAGGGCAGGCTCATCAACGGGCAGCACAGGTCGAAACGCGGCAGCGCCGCCGCGTCGTCGTAGGTGGCCAGACGGTCGATGCCCCGCACCGAGGCCAGCAGACGGCGCAGCTCCGGCTGGACGATCAGCAGCACCCGAGCGCCGCGGTCGGCCAGCAGCGGCGCATAGCGGACGAATTGCAGGGTGTCGCCCAGGCCCTGCTCGTAATAGAGGAGGATGGTCTTGCCGGCGATGTCCTCGCCCCGCCACACCGGCTTGCCGGACACCGCCGCGGATTGGCCGGTGTAGTCCCAGCGCCGTTCGTAAAGGGCCAGCCCCTCTTCGAAATCGCCGAGCGCCAGCTTCAGCACCGCCAGCTCGCAGACCGGGTGCGGATGGTCCGGGCGCATAGACTTGGCGGTTTCCAGCGCCGTTTCCGCCTCGTCGAACCGGCCCGCGTCGCGCAGCGCGATCCCCAGATTCAGGAGCGTCTCAAAATGCGCCGGGTCGAGGGCGGCGGCACGACTCAGCCAGGGCACGGCCTCGCCGATCCGGCCATCGGCGGCCAGGGCAGAGCCGAGATTGCCCGGAACGCCGCGCACCGCCGGCTCCAGCGCCAGGGCGCGGGCGAAATGACGGATGGCCCCGTCGCAGCGGCCGGCGGCCTTCAGCGCCGCGCCCAGATTCCCGAGGAAGTCGGTGTTCAGCCCGTCCCGCGCCACCGCGGCGCCGATCAGCGCGACGGCTTCGTCATGACGGCCCTGTTGGCCGGCGACGATGCCCAGCAGGTGCGCGGCGTGGGCCTGCTCCGGATCGGCGTCCAGGATGCGCTGGTAGATGATCGCCGCCTCGTCCAGCCGCCCGGCCTGATGATGGTCGATGGCGACCGCGTAGGCTTCCTCGATCGTCGCCATGCCCCCGCACCCCGCGCTCAGATCATCAAACGGGAAATCGTCGAACGGACCCGCCTTGCAGTAAACCGGAACCGGCGCGGCGCGCAAGCGTCCGCCGGCGTCACGCGCCCTCCTTCTCCGGCGTGGCGGGAGGCAGGCGGATGACGAAGCGCGCACCGCCTGTCCCCTCCCCTCCCTCTTCCAAGGTGATGGTGCCGCCGAGCTGGCTGACCGCGTTGTGGACGATGTGCAGGCCGAGCCCGGCGTGCCCACGGTCGCGGCGCGTGGTGAAGAAGGGATCGAAGATCCGCGTCCGCAGCTCCACCGCGATGCCCCGCCCGTCGTCGTCGACGGTCAGCTCCACGACATCGGCCACGGCCTTGCGGGCGCGGACCGTCACGGTGCCGCACTGCCCATTCCCATCCGCTCCTTCCCTGTCCGCGAACCCATGATTCACCGCGTTCAGCAGCAGGTGCGAGACGATCTGCGCGATCGCCTGCGGGTAACCGTCCATCATCACTCCCGGCGGGCAGTCCACGACGACCCGGTGTTCCGCCGGTTCCCAGAAGGGACCCAGCGCCTCCACCGCCTGCATCAGGCAAAGGCGAAGGTCGAAGCGCCGGCGCTTCTCGCCCGCCGGGTCCACCGCCAGCTCCTTGAAGCGCTGAACCAGTTCCGCCGCGCGGACGGTGTTGTTGACCAGCAGCTCGGACACGTCGCCCATGTCGGTCAGGAAACGTTCCAGCTCGCGGCGGCGCAACTGGCCAGAATCGAGAAGGTGCTTCATCTTCGGCACCTTCTCGCGGATCAGGGTGGAGGTGGTGAGCGTAATGCCGAGCGGCGTGTTGATCTCGTGTGCCACGCCGGCCACCACCTGCCCCAGCGCGGCCAGCTTCTCCGCCTGCACCAGATGGGCCTGGGTCCGCCGCAGCTCCGCCAGGGTCGAATCCGCCTGCTCCTTGGCGCGGCGCAGTTCTTCCTCGCGGCGGTTGATCTCGGCGGCGAAGTGATGGACGGCGCGGGCCATGTCGCCCAGCTCGTCCCGCCGCTCCAAGTCGGTCACCAACCCATCGCGCGGGTCGCGGGCCAGCCGCCGGGTAGCGCCCTGAAGACGGCGCAGGGGCCGGGTGATGCCGCCGGCCACCAGGAGCGCCGCCCCGGCGGCGAACAGCAGGCCGATGGTCGCCCCGATCACCAGCGTGGAGCGCAGCAGGCTGGCGCTGCGCACCGCGCTGTCCTGGAACAGGTCGTTCAGGCGGCGGGCGGTGTTCATCACCGCGGCGGCGTCCATGTCCATCGCGGCGATGGCCCCGTTCTGGCGGGCCAGCCCGTCGGTGGCGCGCTCTAGCCCGTCGCGCCAAGCGGTGATGGCGGCCAGCATCCCGTCCTGGATCAGAGGAGAGATGGGCAGCCCGGCTACCTGGTCGCGCAGCCGCCCGCTGTCGGTGACGACGTCGCGCAGGCTGCGGGGGTCGCGCCGCTCCAGCGCCCTCAGAGTCCGCCCGCTGAGGGTCAGGGCGGTCATGGCGAGCGTCTGGGTCTCCTGCTCCATGGCGTGGGCCGACACGGTGTGGTGCAGAAGCTCTGCCACCTCGTCCTGGACGGCGCTGTAGCCGGTGTCGGCGGCTTTCAGGACCCGTTCGGCGAGCGCGTCGTAGCGGGGCGCCAGTTCCGGAAGCGTCGTCCGGTCCAGCCGTTCGGCCCGCAATCGGGTCAACTCGTCCAGCGCCGTCCCATGGACGGTGTTGGCGGGAAGCGACGCGGCAAGACCCTCGGCGGCTCGCTCCACCCGGTCCAGCCAGAGGGTCAGGGCATCGGGCCGCGCCGCCGCGTTGGGTGTCGACTCGGCTGGCGAGTCGGATGGCTCGGCAATGGCCGCCTCGTCCTTCGCGGCCAGCCGGGCGTTCAGAATCGCTTCCCGCAGCCTGTGCAGGCCGTCCACAAGATCGCGGCTGTCGCGCATCTGCCGGTCGGCCTCGGCCAGGGAGGCGACGAGCGCCGCGTTGGTGACGTGCTGCCGCTGACGCGCCTGTTCGGCCAGAGCGAGCAGCCGCGCTTCCTGCTCCGCCATGCCGCGGGCGCGGGCATCGCTGAAGGTGATCGCGTCGACCAGCTCCTCCAGCCGGGCGGCGTGACGGTCGGACGCGCGGCGGGCGGTCTCCACGGCGTCGGCCTGGATGCCCCGGTCCGCCAGCCCACCCAGCGCGTCCAGCGCCGACCGCGCGCCGTGGGTGGCGCGGCGGAAGGTGACCTCATGGGGAAGCCGGCTTTCCGGGGGGGAATGGATGAAGTCGTTGCGGGCCGCGGTGGCGGCGATCATCTCGCGGTAGACGGTGCCGGCCAGGACCGCGGCCTCGCGCGAACGGCCGGCGCGCTCCAGCAGAATCCAGGCGGTCACCGCGATCAGCGCCGCGATGACCACCGGGATTCCACCCACCGTCGCTATGCGATACGAGATCCTCATCAGGCTCCGCCGGCTGCCGTTCCTCCGAGGGCCGTGAAAGAGGCCGGCGACGGAACATCGCAAAGCTAGCGATAGCACTCTGGAGTTGTCGAGTTCTTTCAATTTTGGCGAAAATTAAAACTAATTTGCGGTAGAGCCGACAATCAGCGGGTGCGGTCGTCCCGGCGTCTCAGTGTCCAGCCCCGCTGGGTGCGGGGCTGGACGAGGTCGGAGCCGCCGTGTCGAGGGCCTGCGCCGCGGCCGGATCGGCCTCGACACGGCGCTTCAGGATCATCAGGCCGAGTGTCGTGACGATGGTCCCGGCGACGATGGCCAGGACATAGGGGCCGAGCGGCGCCACCGCGTTGGGGATCGCCAGCACGAAGACGCCGCCGTGCGGCGCCCGCAACCCGCAGCCGAACCACATCGACAGGGCGCCGGCCACCGCCGACCCGGCCATGGCCGCGGGGATGACGCGCAACGGGTCCTTGGCGGCGAAGGGAATCGCCCCTTCCGTGATGAAGGCGAGGCCGAGCACACCGGCCGCCTTGCCCGCCTCGCGCTCCTGCAGGGTGAAGCGGCTGGGCACGACCATGGTGGCGAGCGCCAGCCCGAGCGGCGGCGTCATGCCCGCAGCCATCACCGCGGCCATCGGCGTGTAGGTGCTGGAGGCCAGAAGCCCGACCGCGAAGGTGTAGGCCGCCTTGTTGACCGGCCCTCCCATGTCCAGCGCCATCATGGCGCCGAGCAGCGCGCCCAGCGCTACCGCGTTGGCCCCGGTCATGCTCTGCAGGAAGGCGGTCAGCCCGTTCATGATCGCGGCGACCGGCGTGCCGATGACGTAGACCATCAGCAGGCCGACCGCCAGGGTGCCCAGAAGCGGGATGATCAGCACCGGCTTCAGCCCCTCCAGATTCTGCGGCAGCCGGATGGTGTCGCGCAGCCAGCGGGCGATGTAGCCGGCCAGGAATCCCGCCACGATGCCGCCCAGGAAGCCGGCCCCGATCTTGGCCGCCAGCATCCCGCCGATGAAGCCTGGGGCGAGGCCGGGCCGGTCGGCGATGGAATAGGCGATGTAGCCCGCCAGCACCGGCACCATCAGCCCGAAGGCGGCCTCCCCGCCGATCTGCATCAGCGCCGCCGGCAGGGTTCCCGGCTCCTTGAAGGCCTCGATGCCGAAGACGAAGGACAGGGCGATGAGCAGACCGCCGGCCACCACGAAGGGCAGCATGAAGGACACGCCGGTCAGCAGATGCTTGTAGGGGCCGGACTGCGTCTCCTTCTGCCGCGTCTTGGCCCCCGACACCGCGTTGGCGTAGGCGGGCGCGGCGACAGCCCCGGCCGCGGCCGGAGCCGGCAGGGCGAGCGCCTCGTCGATCACGCGGGCGGGCTGTTTCAGCGCCTCCCCCACCGAGGTCTTCAGCAGGCGCTTGCCGGCGAAGCGGTCGGTGGCGACGTGCGTGTCGGCGCCGATGATGACGGCCTCGGCTTCGGCGATCTCCTCCTCGGTCAGCGCGTTCTTCGCACCGACCGAGCCCTGGGTCTCGACCTTGATACGGTAGCCCTTGGCCTGGGCGGCCTGCTTCAGTGCCTCCGCCGCCATGAAGGTGTGGGCGATGCCGGTCGGGCAGGCGGTGATGGCGACCAGCAGGCCGGGGCTGCGCACCACGGTGGGAGCCGGTTTCGGGGCGGACTGCGGACGGGCGGCTTCGGGCCGCGCGCCGGGGACATCGGCCAGGGCGTTGCCGATCACCGACTTGGTGTCGCGGATGGCGGCGGCGGTGGAGGTGCGCAGGATCGGCTTGCCGGCGAAGCGGGAATCGTCCACGGCGATGTCGGTGGCCAGGATCACCGCGTCGGCCGCCGCGATGTCGGCGGCGGAGAGCGGCGTCTGCACACCGTTCGACCCCTGGGTCTCCACCGCGATGGCGTGGCCCATCAGCGCGGCGGTGCGGCGCAACGCCTCGGCCGCCATGACGGTGTGGGCGATCCCCGTCGGGCAGGCGGTCACAGCCACGAGCTTTGCCATCGCGATCCCTCCGGCGCTGAAATGCCTTACAATTCCTCCACCCGAACGGCCCGCATCAGCTCGGCGAGGCGCTCCGGCGGCGGCAGTTCGGGGCCGAGGCGGGACAGCGTGCCGGCGGCGAAGGCGGTGCCGCGCCGCGCGCAGTCTTCCAACCCCATGCCCTCCAGCCGGGCGGCAACGACCCCGGCCACCATGGCATCCCCGGCGCCGACCGTGCTGGCGACCTCCACGGGCGGCGGCACGGCGAGCAGCGCGCGGCCGCCCTCCACGAAGACGGCGCCCTCGGCGCCCAGCGACACGACGACGAGCGCGATGCCGGACTCCGACAGCTCGCGCGCCGCGCGCACCACCTCGGCCCGATCCTTCAGCGGGCGGCCCAGCAGCTCGGCCAGCTCCGCCGCGTTCGGCTTCACCATGTCGGGGCGGGCGGCGACGGCGTGGCGCAGCGGCGGGCCGCTGGCGTCCACCACCACGAAGGCGCCGCGCCGGTGCAGGGCGGTGACCATCTCGGCATAGGCGGTGTCCGGCACGCCCGCCGGGACGCTGCCCGACAGAACGAAGGTCCGGTTGGTGACGGCGAGGTCGTCCACCACGGTCAGCAGCCCCCGCCAGCTTTCCGCCGGGACATGCAGGCCCGGCAGGTTGATGTCGGTGACGGAGCGGCCTTCGCGGTCCACCAGCTTGATGTTCACCCGGCTGCGGCCCGGCAGACGCAGGCAGCGGTCGCGGATGCCGCGGCGGCGGAACAGCGCGTCGAACACGGCGGTGTTCTCCTCGCCGAGGAAGCCGGTGACGGTGACGGGTGTGGCGCTGCTGGCCGCGAACGCTCCGGCCAGGAAGGCGGCGACGTTGATGCCCTTGCCGCCGGCGGTCCGCGTCTCGGCGACCGCCCGGTTGACCGCTCCGGCAGCGAAACCCGGCACGTCGAGCGTCTGGTCGATGGCGGCGTTCAGCGTCACGGTGACGACGCCGGGGCGTGGGGTGGACGGTGCGCTCATGACACGCCTCCGGCGTCGGCGAAACGTTGACGGACCAACGCCCGAACCTCGGCCGCGTCGGCGCAGTCCAGCGCCTCGCGGGCGGTGCGCTCGGCGTCGGCCATGGCGATGGCGCGCAGCCGCGCCTTGACGGAGGGAACGGCGGGAATGGCCACGCTCAGCTCCGTGACGCCCAGCCCGGACAGCAGCACCGCCCCCGCCGGGTCGCCGGCCACGCCGCCGCAGGCGCCAACCCAGATTCCGGCGCGGCGGGCGGCGTCCACCGTGCGCTCCACCATGCGCAGGACGGCGGGGTGCAGCCCGTCCGCCTGCGGGGCCAACACCGGATGCAGCCGGTCCATCGCCAGCACATACTGGGTCAGGTCGTTGGTGCCGATGGAGAAGAAGGACACCTCCCGCGCCAGCCGGTCGGCCATCATCACGGCGGACGGCACCTCGATCATGATGCCGAGTTCGACCGGCGGCACATTCAGCTCCCGCCGCACCGCCTCGGTGATCGCCTTGGCGCGCTCCAGCTCCGCCGGGGCGGCGATCATCGGGTACATGATGCGCACCGGCCCTTCCACCGAGGCGCGCAGCATGGCGCGGAGCTGGGTGCGGAACAGGTCCTCCCGCTCGAAGCACAGGCGGATGCCGCGCACGCCCAGGAAGGGGTTGCCCTCCGCCGGCATGCGCAGATAGGGGACGTTCTTGTCGCCGCCGATGTCCAGCGTGCGCAGGATGATCGGCAGCCCGTTCATCGCCCGCACCATGGTCTGGTAGGCGACGAACTGCTCCTCCTCGTCCGGCGGCAGGTCGCGCTGAAGGAACAGGAACTCGGTGCGCATCAGCCCGACGCCCTCGCCGCCCGCCTCCACGGCCTGCACCGCCTCCGCCGGGTCGGAGATGTTGGCGGCGACCTCGACGCGCCGGCCGTCCGTGGTGATGGCCGGCTTGTAGCGGTCGAGCCGCTCGGCCTCCCGCCGCTCGCCCACCTTGATCCGGGCCTCGGCGGCGCGGCCGCGGTCGCGGTCGCTGGGGTCGGCGACCAGCACGCCGCCGTCGCCGTCGAGGATCGCCGCGCGCCCGTTCTCCAGGTCCAGCACCGACGGTCCGGCGGCGACCACCGCGGGAATGTCCAGCGAACGCGCGATGATCGCCGTGTGGGAGGTGGCGCCGCCGCCCGCCGTGCACAGCCCCAGCACCTTGGCCGGATCGAGCTTCGCCGTATCGGACGGCTCCAGATCCTCGGCGAGCAGGATGACGGGATGGTCGGGCAGGGCCGCCACGCTCTCCGTCACCACGGCGAGCAGGCGCAGCACGCGGCGCCCCACGTCGCTGAGGTCGGCGGCCCGTCCGGCCAGCAGCGGGTCGGCGAGCTGGGCGAGCGTGCCGGCGCGCTCCTCATAGACCGCACGCCACGCCCAGCCGGCGCTCTTGCCCTGGTCGATCAGGGCGTGGGCCTCCACGACCATCTCCGGATCGTCGAGAAGCTCCTGATGCGCCTTGAAGATGGCGGCTTTGGCCGCGCCGGCCTTCTTCCAGAACGCCTCGTGCAGGTTGCGCAGGTCGGCGGCGGCGGCGGCGAGCGCCTGATCGAGCCGGCGGTGCTGGGCCTCGGGATCGGGGGCGGTCTCGGCGACCGTCAGCTCCTCGCGCTGAAACTTCCAGACCGGCCCGGTGGAGACGCCGGGGGAGGCGGAGATGCCGGCGATCACCCGCCCGTCGTAATCGAGATCGGCCGGGACGGCCCGCGGGGACGGCTCCTCCGCGGGCGTCGCCACGGGAACAGGCTCGTCCAACCCCGCCTCGAAGGCGGCGCGAATGGCCTGGAGCGCCGCTGCCGCGTCCTCGCCCGAGGCGGTGACGGTCAGCGGCTGACCACCCGACGCGCCGAGGCGCAGCAGGGAAATCAGGCTCTTGGCGTTGGCCGTAGTGCCGCCGTGCCGGACGGCGATTTCGGCGCGGAAGCGCTTGGCGACCTCGACCAGCGCCGTCGCCGGGCGGGCGTGCAGCCCGTGGGGCGAGGGGGCGGTGACCGCTATGGAGTCCCCATCGATGGGAACCGCGACCGGTTCACTCACGGGCGCGGCGGTTGCCTCGCCGTTCAGAACGGCCATGATGGCGCGCGGGTCGCCCGTGCCGCCCAGCCGCGCGGCCTCCGCGGGATCGCCTAAAACGCCGGTCAGCCGTTGCAGCACGGCGATGTGCTCGTCCGACTTGGCGGCAATGCCGACGACCAGCCGCGCCGGTTCCCCGCCGCCCCAATCCACGCCCTGGGGGAACTGCACGACGACCACGCCGGTCCGCCGCACCAGATCGCGCGCGTCGGGAAGCCCGTGGGGGATGGCGATGCCGCTGCCGAGATAGGTGCCGGACACCGCCTCGCGGCCCAGCATGCTGTCGATGTAACCGGGGTCAATCAAGCCGCTGTCGACCATCGCCCTTCCGGCGATGCGGATGGCCTCCGTCTTATCCGGCGCGGAGAGCCCAAGGCACACCTGCGATTCGGAGACCTGAAGCATCGCCCGTCCTCCCCCACGCGGAGTCCGTGCGCGGGGCCGGACTCGTCCTTGGAGGAGAGTAACGCATCAGTCGCAGCGACGTTCCGGGACAGATTCGCGCAGGGCGCCGCCGCGCCCATGGGCCAGCATGGCGGTGACGCGGGCGACCAGCGCCGTGGTCTCGAAGGGCTTCTGGAGCACCTCGCAGCCCGGCTCCAGGATGCCGGTGCCAAGTGTGGCGTCGTAGGCGTAGCCAGTCATGAACAGCACGCCCAACTCGGGCCGCCGCTCATGCACCGCCTCGGCCAGTTGCCGCCCGTTCATGCCGGGCAGTCCCACGTCGGTCACCACCAGATCGGCGCGCAGACCACCGTCCAGCAGTTCCAGCGCCTCCGTCCCGTCCGACGCCTCGATCACGTCCAGCCCGGCGTCCTCCAGCGCCTGCACTGCGACCATGCGGACCAGCGCCTCATCCTCCACCAGCAGCACGGTTCCGGCGGTGTTGTCCATCGCGGCGGCGTCGGCAGGCTCCGCGGCGATCCCCGGTGGAAGGCCAACGCTCTCCTCCCCGTCGCAGCGCGGCAGGTAGAGTCGCACGGCGGTGCCCCGTCCGGCCTCGCTGTCGATGCGCACCAGCCCGTGCGACTGGCTGACGAAGCCATAGACCTGCGAGAGACCCAGCCCTGTCCCCTGCCCGATCGGTTTGGTGGTGAAGAAGGGATCGAAGGCGCGCTTGATGATGTCGGGCGGCATGCCCATGCCGGTGTCGGTGACGGTCAGGACCACATAATCGCCGGGCGCCGCGCCGGAGGCGTCGCCCGCCACGTCGGCCGCCGTCAGATGGGCGTTGGCGGCGGTGATCGTGATGCGCCCGCCGTCCGGCATGGCGTCGCGGGCGTTCACCACCAGATTCAGCAGGGCGATCTCCAACTGGTTGGAATCGCACCAAGCCGCCCAAGCGTCCGGTGGGCAATCGGTCGCGATGGACACCTGTTCGCCGACCGTGCGGCGCAGCAGGTCCTCCATCCCCTGGACCAGCACGCAGGGCTCCGTCGCGTCGGGGCGCAGCGGCTGCCGCCGGGCGAAGGCGAGAAGGCGCTGCGTCAGCCCGGCGGCGCGGGTCGCCCCGACCTTCGCGTGGGAGGCATAGTCGCGCAGGTCCGCCCGCTCCGCCGTGTCCAATCGGGAGAGCAGCAGTTCCAGATTGCCAGAGATCGCCGTCAGCAGGTTGTTGAAGTCGTGGGCGATGCCGCCGGTGAGCTGGCCCAGCGCGTCCATCTTCTGAGAATGGCGCAGGGCCTCCTCCGCACGCTCGCGCTCCGCCTCGGCGCGCAGGCGGGCGGAGACGTCGACCACGGCGGCCATGGTGCGCAGGAAACCCCCCCGCCCGTCCCGCTCGATCCGGGCGGAGACCAGCACGTCGGCGACCTCCCCCGACCGCTTGACCAGCCGATAGGGCATGTCCTGGAAAGCCCCGAGCCGCAGCAGCTCCGGCCAGCGGTGCTCCCGGTGCTCCCGCGCGACGTCCGGCGGCATGAACTCGGCGATGTTGCGGCCGAGCACCTGGCCCCGGCTCTCGTAGCCCATGAACTCCAGCCAGCGGTCGCTGACGCTCAGCAGCCGGCCCTCGGCATCCAGGGAGTGCAGCGGCACCGGCGTCTTGGCGTAGAGCGCGCTGAGGTCGGCCTGGGCGCGCTGCCGCTCCGCCACCTCGCCCAGCAGCCGGCGATTGGCGGCCACCAGCTCCGCCGTGCGCTCGGCCACCTGCCGCTCCAGATCCTCGCGGGCGTCGGCCTGGGCGGCGCGGGCCTTCACCGCGTCGTCGATGTCGGTGCAGGTGCCGAACCAGCGGGTGATCCGCCCGTCCCCGTCGCGCAGCGGCACCGCCCGCCCCAGGAACCAGCGGTACCGCCCCCCGGCCTCGCGCAGCCGGTACTCGACCTCGTAGAAATCGCCCGACCGCACCGCGGCGGTCCACAGGGCGGCGGTCCGCGCCCGGTCGTCCGGATGGACCACCTCCATCCAGGCGGTGCCGGTCATCGCCTCCGGCCGGGTGCCGGTGTAGGCGAACCAATGCAGGTTGTAATAATCGGGAAGCCCGTCCGGCGGGGCCGACCAGACGAGCTGCGGCATGCTTTCCGCGATGGCGCGGAACTTGGCCTCACTGTCGCGCAGCGCGATTTCCGAGGCGCGGCGGTCGGTGATGTCGCGCACCACCACCGAATAGGCGGCCGGCGCACCCGTGGCATCGCGCGCCACGGTCAGCACCGTGGAGCCGAAGAAGCGCCGCCCGTCCCGCGCCGCGTGGATCCATTCGACCTCGCAGCGCTCCTTCTCCGCCACCCCGGCCAGCAGGCCGCGGATGTTCTCCGCGCAACGCTCCTCCGGCGCGAAGAGCAGCGACAGCGGGTGGCCCAGCGCCTCCTCCTCCGTGTGGCCGAAAAGGCGGCGGCTGCCCTCGTTCCACGAGGTGATGCGGCCTTCCAGATCCAGCGTGACGATGGCGTAGTCGCGGATGTCGTCGATGGCCTGCCGCAGCCGGCGCAGATTCTCCTCGGCCTGCCGCCGCTCGGCCAGGGTGCGGGCCTCCAGGATCGCCCGCTCCACCGCGGCGGGCAGATGGGCCAGCCGCTGCTTCAGCACATAGTCGCGAGCCCCCATCTTCAGGGCCGACACCGCCGTCTCCTCCCCCATGCGCCCGGACAGGAACAGGAAGGGGATTTCCGGGGCGTGGGCCCTGGCAATGCCCAGCGCCTCCAGCCCGTCGAAATCGGGCAGGGAGAAATCGGCCAGAATCAGGTCGAAGTGCCGCCCGTCCACCGCCGCCTTGACCAGCGCGGCCTCGAAAGCCGCGCGGGTGTCCACGCGGGTCACCTCGCAGGAGATTCCCGCCTTCCGCAGGCGCGCGCAGGCCAGCTCGCAGTCCAGCGGGCTGTCTTCCAGATGCAGGATGGTCACCGCGGAGGGCATTCCGGAGGGCATTCCTTCAGGCGCCTTTTCCCGCAGGTGGGGTTCCCGCCGGACGGCGGGCGCAGCCGACCGGGGGTTCATTCAGGATCGCCCAGAAGGCGCCCAGGTCGCGGATCGCCTGGAAGAAGGCCTTGAAGTCCACCGGCTTCACCACGAAGGCGTTCACGCCCAGCTTGTAGCTGCGCACGAGGTCGCTCTCCTCGCGCGACGCGGTGAGCATCACGATGGGGACGTGCCGGGTCTCGGGGTCGCTCTTCACCCGCTCCAGCACCTCCAGCCCGTCGATCTTCGGCAGCTTGAGGTCGAGCAGGACGACGGCGGGAAGCTGGGTCGGCTTCCCGGTTTCAGGATCGCGGCGGGTCAGCATCCGCAGCGCCTCCTCGCCGTCGCGGGCGACGATGACGTCGTTGGCGAGCTGGCATTTCTCCAGCGCCGCCAAGGTCAGCTCCAGGTCCCGCGGATTGTCCTCAACCAGCAGGATGGGTTTCAGGTCACTCATCAAGATCTCGCAGATCCGGTTTCGCCGTCCCGGCCTTCGGCAGCGTGAAGTAGAAGATGGCCCCCTTGTCGAGCCGCCCGTCGGCCCAGGTCCGCCCGCCATGGCGGTCCACGGCGCGGCGCACGTTGGCCAGACCGATGCCGATGCCTTCGAATTCCTCGTTGCGGTGCAGCCGTTGGAAGACCCCGAACAGCTTCTTCTCGTAAGCCTGATTGAAGCCGACCCCGTTGTCCCTGACGAAGAAGAGGGTTTCGGTGGGCCGGTCCTCGCAACCCACGGCGATGCGCGCCGGTTCCCGGCCACGGGAGTATTTGATGGCGTTCGACAGAAGATTTTGCAGAACCAGCCGCATCATCACGGGATCGCCGCGCACCGTGGGCAGCGGGGCGATGTCCCAGTCGATGGCCCGCCCGGCGGTGTCGGGGGCCAACGTCTCCCGCACCTCCGCCACCAGGGCGTTCATGTCCACCGAGACGGGGGCCAGCTCGCTGCGCCCCATCTGCGAGAAGTGCAGCAGATTGTCCACCAGAGTCCCGGCGCTGTTGGCCGCGTCCACGATAACGTCCAGATAACGCTTCCCGGTGGCGCTCAACTGCTCCGACTCCAGCTCCTGCAACAGTTCGGCGTAACCGACGATGTGGCGGAATGGCGCGCGCAGGTCATGGGAGACGGAGTAGGAGAAGGACTCCAGCTCCTTGTTGGAGCGTGCCAACTCCCGCGACAGGGCGGCCAGTTCCTCCGCCTTGCGCAGGACGATGCCGATGACGGCGTGGCGCAACGCCGCGGCGGTGTCGCGCTCCGCCGCGGTCCAGGGCAGCGCGCGGTGGCGCACCGTCTCCTTCCAGGTTTCGAAGGAGGCGCGCGGGGTCAGCCCCCGGCCATCGTGGTCGAGCGGCTTGCGCGGATCGCCGCCCCAGCGGACGGTGCGCACCACCTCGGACCGGAACCACAGCACGTAGCTGGCGTGCAGCTTCGACACGGCGATGGCCAGCAACCCCGCCGCCTTGCCTCCGAAATCGGCCGCAGCCGGGTAGAGGGCGGGCAGGCTGTCGGTCTCGAACTGCTCCGGCTCGCCCTGGCCGGCCAGCCAATCCACGAGGCCGCGCACCTGCTCTTCCGTCGGGGTGTCGCCGACCAGCGTGCAGCGCCGTTCGAAGACGACGGCGGCCCCGCTGGCGTTGGCGAAGCGCAGCAGGTCGTCGGGATGCTCGGTCAGGCCCGCGATGAAGGGATCGGCCTGGGCCATGGCAGCCAGCAGCCGCGCCTGGATGGCCTGCAGGGCGATGCGGTGCTCCGCGTCGCGCCGGTCCTCCACCGCGGCGATGCGCACCGACAGGACCTGCGCGATCAGGTCGCAGGCCGAGCGCACGGCGTAGGACACCGCCTTCGGCTCGTGGTGGTGGCAGGAGACCAGCCCCCAGAGGGCTCCGTGCAGCAGGATCGACACCGACATGGAGGAGGCGGTTTCCATGTTCCGCATGTATTGCACATGCACCGGCGACACGCTGCGCAGGACGGAGAAGCTGAGGTCCAGCGGCGGCGCCCCTTGGGGGACCGGCGGCAGCGCGACCAGCGGCACCGGGGCGTAGCCGGCGTCGGGGATCAGCCGCTGGCGGTTCAGCCGGTACAGCTCGCGCGCCTGGGTGGGGATGTCGGAGGCGGGAAAGCGCAGGTCCATGTAGGAGGGCAGCCGCCCGTTCCCGTCCTCCGCCACCACCGTGCCGTGCCAGTCGGCGTCGAAGCGGTAGATCAGCACGCGGTCGAAGCCGGTCAGCGCGCGGACCTCCTGCGCGGCGCAGCTCAGAAGGTCGGTCGGCGCGTTCAGCGCGTCCAGCCGCTCCAGCGCCTCGCGCATGCGCGGGTAGACGTGGTCGAGGAGGTCGGTCTCCAGCCCGTCCAGCCGCTCCAGTTCCAGGATCACCACGCGGTTGCCCGCCGCGTCATCGACGGCGTGGGCGAGAAGCTGATGACGGCCGGCACCGGGCAGTTCGGTCAAGGCGACCGGCACCGGGCGGGAGGGAACCGGACCGGCGGCGAGGAAGGAGCGGACTGCGGCGGCGATCTGCGGGTGCAGCGCCCGTTCCAACGGCTGACCCAACGCCTGCACCAGCGGCAGCGACAGCGCCGGCGCGGCGTTGGCGCTGGCTTGGATCAGGGTGTCGCCGACGTCGCTTCCGGAGAAGGCCAACAGCATGCCGTGAGGCTGGATGCTGCCGGGGCGATGAATCGGTTCCCGGCTGCAGGCGTCGAGGTCCAAATCACCAACAGTCATGGCGCTGATCCTCGCGGCAGCGTTCATTCCGAAAACAAAGACAATCCAATAGGTCGCTCCTTAATGCCCTGCTCGCCGTCCGGTCTATTCGATGATTCCAGATAATGTCGAATGTTTGACGTGGCGGGCATCTCTTTGGTTATCAACGGCGGGGGACTGAGACAATACCACTTCAGAACAAGGTCATAAGCGATTGGTCATATAGATTGCCTTTCGCTGCCCGCAACGTGGGAAGAGGGGGTAGGACAGGATACGGGACATCGCGCGAGGCGGATCCATGCGGTTGGAACTTTTAGACCGGATCGCGTAAAATTCGCTCCGAAGCTTCGGGCGGAACCGGAACGGGTCCGGCGGACGGAAGGCGGGCAGGAGTGCATCGGAACGGAATCGACGCCGCGCGGCTGGGCACCGCGCGCTGCAGCAGCTGCGCCATCCGGGACCTCGTCCTGTTCGGCGACCTGCGCGACCAGGATTTCGACCTGATCCACATTCCCATCGACGAGTTGCGCTTCCAGCCCGGCGCCACGCTCTACAGCACGGGGGACGAGGGCGGCTCCCTCTACACGATCCGCAGCGGGCTGGTGAAGCTGGTCCAGTTCCTCCCCGACGGGACGCAGCGCATCGTCCGGCTACTCCGCCGGGGCGCCGTGGCCGGGCTGGAGGTGCTGGTCGGCAAGCCCTACGAGCACACCGCCGTCGTGCTTCAGGAGGCCGAGACCTGCCGCCTGCCGCGGGCCGTGGTCGAGAGGCTGAGCAAGGAGACGCCGCGCCTGCACGCCCGCTTGATGGAGCGCTGGTACCAATCCCTGCACCAGGCCGACGAGTGGCTGACCGAGCTGTCCACCGGCAGCGCCCGGCGGCGGCTGGCCCGGCTGTTCCTGAAGCTTGCCGCCGATGCTCCGAGCAAGCCGGTCCTGCTGTCGGGCCGCGAGGATCTGGGCGCCATGCTCGGCGTCGGGATGGAGACGGCCAGCCGCACCATCGCCGAGTTCAAGCGCGCGGGCTTGGTGGTCGAGCAGGCGCCGAACGTCTTCGTCTGCGACCTGTCCGCGCTGGAGGCGGTGGTGCTGGACGGGTAGAGGAGCTTGCCCCCACCCCAGCCCTCCTCCGACAAAAATCGCCACCCAACCCCCGTCCGTTTGCGGATTCGCAAAGGCGGCGCCGCGCCGTCTCCCTAGCCTCGGGGATGGCCCGCCCCCTGCCCCGCCCCTGCCCATTTGTCCGCGGGCCGAACCACGGACGAGCATGATGAGCGTTTCCACCACCGAACCGCAAACCGCCTCCCGCACCGCTGAATCCGCGCGCAAGAGCAACCTCTACGCCAAGCACGACAAGATCTACCCGAAGTCGGTCGCCGGCACCTTCCGCCGGCTGAAATGGCTGACGCTGATCCTTCTGCTCGGCCTCTACTACGTCACCCCCTGGATTCGCTGGGACCGCGGCCCCAACGCGCCGGATCAGGCGGTGTTGGTGGATATGCCGGGCCGCCGCCTGTACTTCTTCTTTATCGAGCTGTGGCCGCAGCAGGTCTATTACCTGACCGGCGCGCTGATCCTGGGGGCCATCGGCCTGTTCCTGGCGACCGCGCTCGCCGGCCGCGTCTGGTGCGGCTACGCCTGTCCGCAGACGGTATGGTGCGACCTGTTCCTGTGGGTGGAGCGCCGGATCGAGGGCGACCGCGGCGACCGCATCCGCCTCGACCACGCCCCCTGGTCGCCGGCCAAGCTGGGCAAGAAGGCGGCCAAGCACGCCGCGTGGCTGCTGATCGCTCTGCTGACCGGCGGGGCCTGGGTGTTCTACTTCAACGACGCCCCGATCCTGGCGCTGGAGATGCTGCGGTTCGAGGCGTCCTCGTCCGTGCTGCTGTTCATCGGGCTGTTTACCGCGACCACCTATCTGCTGGCCGGTCACGCGCGCGAGCAGGTGTGCATCTACATGTGCCCCTGGCCGCGCTTCCAAGCGGCGATGCAGGACGAGGACAGCCTGACGGTCACCTATGAGGACTGGCGCGGCGAGGGCCGCGGCCACCTGAAGCGCTCGCAAAGCTGGGAGGAGCGCAAGGCGGCGGGGCTGGGCGACTGCATCGATTGCGGGGCCTGCGTCCATGTCTGCCCGACCGGGGTGGACATCCGCAACGGCCCGCAGCTCGCCTGCATCGGTTGCGGCCTGTGCGTGGACGCCTGCAACGACGTGATGGCGAGGATCGGGCGGCCCGGCGATCTGGTCCGCTTCGATTCCCTGAACGCCCAGATCGCGCGGGCCAACGGCGCCAAGCCGGCGTTCAAGCCGGTCCGCCCGCGGACGATCATCTACACGCTGCTGCTGACCGTCGTCGGCGGGATGATGGCCGCCGGGCTGGTTCTGAAGCCGAAGGTCGACGTGAACATCCTGCGCGACCGCGCGCCGCTGTTCGTCACCCTGTCCAACGGCGACATCCAGAACGCCTATACGGTCAAGATCCTGAACATGACGCGGGCGGCCCAGAGCTACCGCCTGTCCGTCACCGGGCTTTCCGGCGCCGCCCTGTCGGTGGCCGGCGGCGAGGGCGAGGCGGCGGACGGCTCCGTCCCGGTCCAGGCCGATCCCGACAGCGTGGCGACCCACCGCGTGCTGGTCCGCGTGCCGAGGGAAGCGCTGCGCCAGCCCTCGACTCCCATTGCCTTCGTCGTCACCCGCCAGCCGGACGGGCTGACCGTCCAGCACGAGACCGTCTTCCTCGGTCCCTGATCCTGCCTGTCTCTTCAACCGATGGAGGTTTCGCCATGAACTTCGACTCCACCACCTACATCGCCCTGGTCGGCGCCGTCAGCGTGTTCGTCGTGACCATCGGCGTCTTCGCCTTCCTGCTGACCCGCAAGGGCAAGTGAAGGCGTCCGTCTCGAAAGCGGGCGTCCGATCCTCGGGCGCCCGCTTTCCATCGGAGGTGAGGTTGCCTGCCGCGCCGGACCTGTTGCATAACGGCGTTCGGCGGGAGATCCCCCAAGAACGGCGTCGTGAAGGGTTCATCGATGGAAGTGCTGAAGTTCTCGCCGGAGGATTTCTCCCATGAGCTTCTGGCGCTGGAGGTCGCCAAGCTCATCAAGGACGAAACGCCCCTGCCCGAGCCGCTCACCTTCCACGCCTATTGGGACGGCCCGCTGAACGAGAAGCACCTCATTTCGGTGAAAAGCTGCCATCTGTTCAACGCGCGCGGCAACGGGAACAGGATCATCGTCTGGACCCAGAACGGCGTCGACAACGAATATTTGAGTGAAATCGGAAAATACGCCGAGATACGCACCTTTTCCGAGCGCGCCGAGTGCCGCGGCACCTTTCTTGAGGGAAACGATTTCGGGCGGTCGATCGACGCGTCCTTCTATTCCGACATCGTCCGCTACATCCTTCTCTACAAATACGGCGGCGTCTGGTTCGACCTCGACTGCCTGTTCCTGAGAAGCGTCACACCACTCCTGAACCAGTTTCCCGGCAAGATCCTGGCCTATCGATGGGAGCGGCAGAACTATCCCAACGGCGCCGTCTACATCTCCCCCACGCCGCGATCCGAAGCGATGAAGGGCAACATCGAGTTCATCCGGGACCGCAACCGCGGCTGGGGTTTCCAGCAGGCCGGCCTGGTCTACGACACGCCGATGGACATCCTCGTGCTGCCGTGCCCCTGGTTCGACGCCGGGTGGATCGACAATCCCGTGCTTCACTTCAACGACTTCATGACGGCGTCGCCGGTCGCGTTCGACCTCGACAGCTTCTTCCCCGGCGCCTTCTGCTTCCACTGGCACAACAAATGGTTCGACGCCATCGAGCCGGAGAGTCCGATGAATCGGCTCGCCCGCGACATCGACCGCCGGCTGTCCATGGGGGGCTGAGCGCCACCGCGATCATCGCCGCCCGCCCTTGTTGAAGCCCCGACGCCGGACAGAACAGGACGGAGCGGGGACCAACCATGACCACGAAGCTGACGGGAAGCGCCGACCGCCTGGAGGCGGGCGGCTGGGCGGCCAGCAGCAACGTCTGGAATCCGGGCGGCTACCGCAACGGCAAGGACTTCACCCAGTCCATCGCCCTCGACGAGGCGGCCTTTCCCAACGGCACGGTGATCAGCTGGAACTGGCCCTACGACAGCCGGCGCGCCCTGACCTACGAGAATTACCCGGTGCGCGCCTATCCGGAGCTGACCCACGGCGTCAACCCGTGGAACGGCGCGCCGTCCACCAGCGCGGTCCTGCCGGCGCGGACCGCCGACCTGCCGAACTTCGACGTGACCTACAAGGTCGGCCTGACCGGTGCCACGAACCTCTACAACGTCGCGGTCAGCCTGTGGATCGGCGACGACCCGAAAAAGGGGATCGAAGGGGTGACCGACGAGGTGATGGTGTGGCTGCACAGCGGCTACTTCACCCCCGCCGGGGAGCCGGTCGCCACGCTGACCGACGCTCAGGGGGACGCCACGCTGTGGAACAAGCCGCTGTTCAGCGGCGGGGTGGACGGCAATCCGATCGACTGGGAATACACGGTCCTGCAATACGGCGACGACCGACTGGCCGGGACGCTGGACCTGGACGGGTTGCTGGACGAGCTTCAGACCCGCGGGGTCGTCAACGAGACCGACTGGATCCTGGGCTTCCAGTTCGGCGCGGAGGTGGCGGCGGGCGCCGGGTCGATGACAATCGAGCAACTGTCCATGGATTTCACGGCGCCCCCGGCGCCGGTCCTGACCCCAACCCCGGCTCCGGCGGTGGTTGCGACGCCGCCGGAGCCGGTGATCGGGGTGGTGCCGTCGGTGTAGGGGCGAGCGGCCATGCCGGCCCCCCACCCCCACGTTCCGACGGATCAGCCAGCCAGCGACTTGCCGGCGGCGCCCAGATCGGCGAAGGCCTCGTCGAGACGACGGACCATGCCCTGCTCGCCCAGACGCAGCCACTTGCGCGGGTCGTACAGCTTCTTCAGCGGCTTGCCCGACTGCGGGTCGATCTGATGGCGGAAGGCCGCCTCGTTCTCCAGCACGAAGCCGCCGATGGACTCGGCGAAGGCGAACTGGGTGTCGGTGTCGATGTTCATCTTGAACACGCCGAAGCCGACCGCCTGGGCGATCTTCTCCTTCTCCGACCCCGAACCGCCGTGGAACACCAGGGCCAGCGGCTTGGCGCCGCCGCCGTGACGCTCGGCCACCAGCGACTGCGAGGCGCCGAGGATCTCCGGGCGGAGCTTGACGTTGCCCGGGGCGTAGACGCCGTGCACGTTGCCGAAGGAGGCCGCGACCGAGAAGTGGCCGATGGGCGACAGCTCCTCATAGGCGCGCAGAACGTCTTCCGGCTGGGTGTAGAGGTGGGCGTTGTTGGCGGCGTCCAGGTCCTCCGACCCGATGCCGTCCTCCTCGCCGCCGGTCACGCCCAGCTCAATCTCCAGGCTCATGCCCAGCGGGGCGAGGCGCTTGAGGACGCGGGCGCATTCCGACAGGTTGAAGTCCAGCGACTCTTCCGACAGGTCGAGCATGTGCGAGCTGAACAGCGGACGGCCGGTACGGCGGAAATGCTCCTCGCCGTGGCCGATCATGCCCTCGACCCAGGGGATCAGGCCCTTGTTCGCGTGGTCGGTGTGCAGGACGACACAGACGCCGTACTGCTCGGCCAGCAGATGGACATGCTGGGCCGCCGACACGGCACCGAGGATACGCGCCTGGAGCGCGTCCTTCATGCCCTCGCCGGCGTAGAAGCGGGCGCCGCCGTTCGACAGCTGCACGATCACGTCGGAGCGGTTCTTCGCCGCCGCCTCGAGGACGGCGTTGATGCCGTTGGTGCCGACCACGTTGACCGCCGGCAGAGCGTAACCGCCGTCCTGGCAGGCGGCGATCAGCGCGCGGTAGTCCTCTCCGGTCACGACGCCGGGCTTCAGTCGGGTCGGGGCAGACATGGGTGAATTCCTCCCTCGGAAAAATACTGCCTTGAAACGTCGGCTCAAAGGTTGGTTCAAACGTCGGTTCGATCGTTCGGTCAAGCCCCATATGGGCATGGGACCGGCGAACGCCACGCGCTCTTTTTGCCACTTCCCGCGCCGGAACGCTGCAAAAGACTTGCCGCGAAAGCCACCTTGAGCCTGTGACGAAAAGCCCCGCGGTATCCGGCAGGACAGCCAGGAAGGGAGACCGGGACCATGGACGCTCACTGTGTCTGGGAGGCGGGCGCGCAACTCGGCGAGGGGCCGGTCTGGTCGCCGTCGCGCAACGCCCTGTTCGCCGTGGACATCCACGGCTCGCGCCTGCTGCGCTATACCCCCGCCGACGGCCGGGGCCGCGCCTGGCCGCTGGAGGAGGCCGCCTGCTGGCTGGTCGAGCGGGCGGACGGCGCCGGCTTCGTCGCCGGGCTGCGCTCGCGCCGGCTGGTCGGCCTGACGCTCGACGGCAACCGGCTCTCGGTGGGACCCGAGATGCTGCGGTTGGAGGATGGCGCGCCCGGCAACCGGCTGAACGACGCCATGGCCGACGCGGCAGGCCGGCTGTGGGTGGGCAGCATGGACGACGCGGAACAGGAGGCCTCCGGCGCGCTCTACCGCCTCGGGCCGGACGGTTCCGTGGCGCGGGTGGACGAGGGCTACACGGTCAGCAACGGCCCCGCCCTGGCTCCGGACGGGCGGACGCTCTACCACACCGACAGCCCGTCCCGGACCATCTACGCCTTCGCCCTGACCGCTGACGGGGCCCTTTCCGACAAGCGCATCCACATCCGCTTCGGCGAGGAGGACGGCTATCCCGACGGTATGACCTGCGACGCCGAGGGGCATCTCTGGGTCGCCCACTGGAGTGGCGGGCGGGTCAGCCGCTTCCGGCCGGACGGGACGCTGGACCGGGTGGTGCGGCTGCCGGTGTCCAACGTCACTTCCTGCGCCTTCGGCGGGCCGGGGCTGGACCGGCTGTTCATCACCACCGCCGCCCAGGACGTGCCGGCCGGGGAACCGCTCGCCGGTGGGCTGTTCGCCTGCACCCCCGGCGTCGCCGGGCTGCCGGCGGGTCGGTTCGGCGCGCCCTGAACACGCCGCGGGTCCCAGCCTCAAGCCTTGCCAGTGGATTTAATATACTAGTATAAATGCGACGCTGAACAGCAGCCGTCACCGCATGGCGGAAGGATCGCGCGCTGCCGTGGCGGGCCCTTCCGCCAAGTGATAGATCTGTGCGGACACCGCAGCGCAACCGGCGCAACCGGGGCGGCGGCGTCCGCAACCGTGCCGAAGCCGTTCTCCCACAAGGGAAAAAGGGCTTTAGCAGGTGCAGCAAACTGCTTTACAGTTGCACGCCGATCCTTTCGACGGTTCCACCTTCGCACAGCCGGAGCGACCCACGATGACCACCGACGCCGCCCTCCGCCCCGACGCTCCGGCCAACACCATCGACACCGGCACCGACACCGGCATCGACGACAAGGATTTCCCGCTGCGCGAGGACATCCGCCTGCTCGGCCGTCTGCTCGGCGACACGGTGCGCGAGCAGGAGGGCGACGGCGTCTACGGCGTCATCGAGAGCGTGCGCCAGGCCTCGGTCCGCTTCAACCGCGACGACGACGACTCCGCCCGCCGCGAGATGGCCGAAATCCTGAACGGCCTGCCGCGCGACACGATGATGTCGGTGGTGCGCGCCTTCTCCTATTTCCTGCACCTCGCCAACATCGCCGAGGACCAGCACCACATCCGCCGCACCCGCGACCATGCCATCGCCGGCTCGCCGGCGCGTGAAGGCACCCTGCCCTACGCGTTGGAGCGGCTGGAGGCCGCCGGCGTCGGGCCGGACCGGCTGGCCGACGTGCTGGACATCGCCCAGGTCAGCCCGGTGCTGACCGCCCACCCGACCGAGGTCCAGCGCAAGAGCATCCTGGCGCTGGAGCACAAGGTGGCGTCCCTGCTCGACACCCGCGACCGCTCCCGCCTGACGCCGGAGGAGGCGGAGGCCAACATGGACGCGCTCCAGGAGGCCATCCTGACCCTGTGGCGCACCCGCATGCTGCGGCCGCAGCGCCTCGCCGTGATCGACGAGGTGAAGAACGGCATCTCCTACTACACCGACACCTTCTTCTCCGAGCTGCCGAAGCTGTTCTGCCGCTTCGAAGATCTGCTGGCCAAGCGCTTCCCCGACCGGGAGTGGTCGCTGCCGCCCTATTTCCGCATCGGCTCCTGGATCGGCGGCGACCGCGACGGCAACCCCTTCGTCACGGCACCAATCCTGCGCGAGGCGATGCGCCTGCAATCGACCGCCGCGCTCGACCACTATCTGACCGAGATCCACGAGCTGGGCGGCGAGCTGCCGCTGTCCGAACTGCTGCTCGGCACCTCGCCGGAGCTGGAGGAACTGGCCAAGCGCTCGCCCGACCATTCGCCGCACCGCGCCGACGAGCCGTTCCGCCGCGCCCTGACCGGCATCTACGCCCGTCTGGCGGCGACCTCGCGCACGCTCGACCAGCATGAGGCGCTGCGCAACGCGGTCGGCAAGGGCGATCCCTACGCCACCAGCGCCGAGCTGCTGGCCGATCTGGAGGTGCTGGCCGCCTCGCTGAAGGCCCACGGAGCAGGCCGTCTGGCCGCCGGGCGGCTGCGCCGCCTGATCATCGCGGTGAAGACCTTCGGCTTCCATCTCGCCCCGATCGACCTGCGCCAGAACTCCGACGTGCACCAGCGCACGGTGGCGGAGCTGCTGGCGGTCGCCGGCCGCTGCGCCGACTACGCCGCCCTGTCGGAGGACGAGCGCATCGCCCTGCTGGCCGAGGAAATCCAGAGCCCGCGCCCGCTCCACTCGCCCTACCACGCCTATTCGGAGGAGACGGCGGGCGAGCTGGCGATCTTCTTCGCCGCCCGCCAGCTGCGCGAGACCTACGGACCCGCCGCCCTGCCGAACAGCATCATCTCCAAGACGGACGGCGCGTCCGATCTGCTGGAGGTGGCGCTGCTGCTCAAGGAATCCGGCCTGCTGCGCCCGGGGGCAGGTGACGAGCCGGCGCTCGGCCTCAACATCGTCCCGCTGTTCGAGACCATCGAGGACTTGCGACAGGCACCGGCGACGATGGAACGGCTGTTCACCCTGCCCGCCTACCGCGCCCTGGTCACCTCGCGCGGGGACGAGCAGGAGGTCATGCTCGGCTATTCCGACAGCAACAAGGACGGCGGTTTCCTAACCTCCGGCTGGGAGCTGTACAAGGCGGAGATCGAGCTGGCGAAGCTGTTCGACCGGCACGGCGTGCGCATGCGGCTGTTCCACGGCCGCGGCGGCTCGGTCGGCCGCGGCGGCGGTCCCAGCTATCAGGCCATCCTGGCCCAGCCGACCGGCGCGGTGTCCGGCCAGATCCGCATCACCGAGCAGGGCGAGGTCATCGCCTCGAAGTACGGACGGCCCGAGGTCGGGCAGCGCAACCTGGAGGTCCTGACCGCGGCGACGCTTGAGGCCACCCTGCTCGACCTGGAGAACCGCGTCGAGCCGGCGGAGTCCTTCTACGCGGCGATGGAGCGGCTGTCGGAGCTGGCTTTCGGCGCCTACCGCGGGCTGGTCTACGAGACGCCGGGCTTCACCCAGTATTTCCGCACGGCCACGCCGATCTCGGAAATCGCCACGCTGAACATCGGCAGCCGCCCGGCCTCGCGCACCAAGTCGGACCGCATCGAGGACCTGCGCGCCATTCCCTGGGTCTTCTCCTGGGCGCAGTGCCGCCTGATGCTGCCGGGCTGGTACGGCTTCGGCAGCGCCGTGGAGGCCTGGCTGAAGGAGGAGCCGGACGGGCTCGCCCTGCTCCAGCGCATGAACCGCGCCTGGCCCTTCTTCAAGTCGCTGCTGTCCAACATGGACATGGTGCTGGCCAAGAGCGACCTCGCCATCGCCTCGCGCTACGCGGAGCTGGTGGAGGATGTCGAGCTGCGCGAGCGCATCTTCGGCCGCATCCGCGAGGAGTGGCAGCGCACCCGCCGCCATCTGCTGGCCATCGCCGGCCATGACGAGCTGCTGGGCGAGAATCCGCTGCTGGCGCGGTCGATCCGCAACCGCTTCCCCTACATGGACCCGCTGAACCACGTCCAGGTCGAGCTTCTGCGGCGTCACCGCGCCGGCAGCAGCGACGAGCGGGTGCGGCGCGGCATCCTGATGTCGATCAACGGCGTCGCCGCCGGCCTGCGCAACAGCGGCTGACTCTGCGGGCGCCGCTTCCGTCCCGTCGCTCCGGCGGGACGGAAGCGGGAGCGGCGAAACCGTGGGGCGGCATCAAAAATGGAGTGCCACCCCCGATTTCCCGCTTGCTTTCATATTAATATATTAGTATGCTTCCTTTTGTGTTCAAGCGTTGTGGGCCGCCGTTGCGGCGGCCGGTGCGACGTCCTGGACGTTTCCTCCCTAGACTCGAAGGCCATCGGGGCCCACCCCGGTGGCCTTTTTTCTGCGCACGCTTTGGCTGTGGAGCCTGTTGTCCCCGGTGGGAGGAAAGGAGCGAGCCGCTGCGGTGATGGGCCAGCCGGCCGAACTTTCCCGACACGCACATTGACAATCCATACAATCCCAGGCCTTATGTCTGGAAGGGAGCGCTCCGCCCCCGTAAGGACCGCCATGCCGCCGTTTCCCGCCCCCCAATCCGCCTCACAGGCCCCCACCCAGGCCATTGACTGGGCTCCGTCCCTGGAGGACCGCAGCCGGCCCGTCTACATCGCCATCGCGGACGCCATCGCGGCGGACATCGGGGCGGGGCGGCTGAGGCCCGGTGACCGGTTGCCGCCGCAGCGGATTCTGGCGGACCGGCTGGGCATCGACTTCACCACCGTCAGCCGCGCCTACGGGGAGGCGCGCCACCGCGGGCTGGTCGACGCGCGCGTTGGACAAGGCACCTTCGTGCGCAAGACGGACCATGTTCCCCCGCCCTTCGCCGCGGAGCCACATACCGCCGTTGCGACGGTGCCTCTGGCCGTCAGCATGGCGATGAACCAGCCGCCACAGCCGGAGGATTCCACCGCCCTGGCTGCCCGCATGAACCGCGGGGTCGCCGCGGCCACCGCGGCTCTGGGATTGCCGGACCTGCTGCGCTACCCGGACGGGGCAGACAGCCCGGACGACCGCGAGGCGGCGGTCCATTGGCTGCGCCATCGCCTGCCCGGCCTGACGGCGGAGCGGGTGCTGGTGGCACCCGGCACGCAGGCCGCCCTGCTCGCGCTGCTGTCCGCCTTGGCCCGCCCCGGCGACACGGTCTGCGCGGAGGCGCTGACCTATCCCGGCTTCCGCGCCGCCGCGGCCCAACTCGGGCTGCGGGTGGTCGGCGTCCCCATGGACGCGGACGGCATCGACCCCGACGCGTTGCGTGCCGCGCTCGCCGAGCACCGGCCCAAGGCGCTCTATTGCATCCCGACCTTCCACAACCCGACCACCGCGACCATGCCGGAGGAGCGGCGGCGGGCGGTCGCCGCGGCGGTGCGCGAGCACAACGTGCCGATCATCGAGGACGACATCTACGGCCCGCTGCCGGAAACGGCGCCGCCGCCGCTGGCTGCCTTCGCGCCGGAACTGACCTACCACGTCGCCGGGCTTGCCAAATGCGTGTCCCCGGCGCTGCGGATCGCCTATGTGGCGGCGCCCGACGCCCGGCAGGCCCGCCGGGTGGCGGTGGCGCAGCGGGCGACCACGCTGATCGCCGCCCCGCTGTCCGCCGCCATCGCCCGGCTGTGGATCGCCGATGGCACCGCGGAGGCCGTGCGCGACGCCATCCGGGCGGAGGCCATGGCCCGCCGGGCGCTCGCCGAATCGCTCCTGCCGGCGGAGCGGATCGTCACCAAGCGGGAGGCCTTCCATCTCTGGCTCACTCTCCCGGACGGCTGGACCGGCGGGGAGTTCACCGCACACCTGCGCAGCCGGGGCATTTCCGCGGTGGCCGCGGAGGCCTTCGCCACCACCCCGGACGTGCCCGCGGCCCTGCGCTTCTGCCTGGGCGCCCCGCTGGACCGCGACGAGACCCGCCGCGCGCTGGAGATCCTGGCCGACGCCCTGGTCCTGCCCCCCGCCACCGCGGGCGTCATCATCTGAGGCCCATCAAAGCCTGCTTCAGAGTGTCGCATTGCTGGGATCGACCCCCGAAGAATCAGGATTTTCCATACACAACCTCCATTGAATGCATTCAATCACGCTTGCGAAGTCGGCGATTGAAGGCATACAGTCGGCGCCATGCCGCAGGCCACCGCTCGGGTGGTGCGGATGTTTGCGCAGAGGCACGCCATGCAGAATCTCGCCCGCTCGTCCAGCCTTCCCCCGCCGCCCTCCGCTCCGGCCCCGTCCAGCCCGGCTTCCTCGACCCCGGCTCCGTTCTACGCTTCGCATCAGAAGATCTACCCGAAGGCGGCGCGCGGACGGTTCCGCCGCATCAAGTCGGCGCTGATGGTGGGCCTGCTGGCGCTGTTCATGCTGCTGCCCTGGCTGCGCTGGGACCGCGGGGCTGGCCTGCCCAACCAGGCGATCCTGTTCGATCTGGACAGCCAGCGCTTCTACCTGTTCGCCCTCGAACTCTGGCCGCAGCACATCTACTACCTGACGGGTGCGATGATCCTGGCGGCGGTCGGCCTGTTCCTGGCGACCGCGCTCGCCGGCCGCGTCTGGTGCGGCTACACCTGCCCGCAGACGGTGTGGACCGACCTCTATGTGAAGGTGGAGGAGTGGATCGAGGGCGACCGCGGCGCCCGCATCCGGCTGGACAACGGTCCGCGCAACGCCGGCTGGCTGGCCAAGAAGACCGCCAAGCACGCGGCCTGGCTGCTGATCGCCCTGGTGACCGGGGCCTCGGCCCTCTTCTACTTCGTGGACGCGCCGGGCTACGTCGCGGATCTGCTGCGCTTTCAGCCGGGGCCGGTGGCGACCGGCTGGATCCTGTTCATGACCGCCTGCACCTACGCCATGGCCGGCTTCATGCGCGAGCAGATGTGCGTCTATGTCTGCCCTTGGCCGCGCATCCAGGCCGCGCTGCTGGACGATGAAAGCCTCACCGTCACCTATCAGGACTGGCGCGGCGACGGCCGCGCGCCGCTGCGCAAGGAGCAGAGCTGGACGGAACGCTCCGCCGAAGGGCTCGGCGACTGCATTGACTGCAAGGCCTGCGTCCAGGTCTGCCCGACCGGCATCGACATCCGCGACGGCCTTCAGATGGACTGCATCAGCTGCGGCCTGTGCATCGACGCCTGCGACGACGTGATGGGCCGCATCGGACGCCCCGGCGGGCTGATCCGCTACGACACCCAGTCCGCCCAGGAGGCCAAGGCGGTGGCCCGCAAGCCGGAGCCCTACCGGCTGGTCCGCCCGCGCACCATCATCTATTCGCTGGTGATGCTGGTGGTCGGCGGGATGATGACGCTCGGCGTGCTGCTGGAGCCGACGGTGGACGTCTCCGTCCTGCGTGACCGGGCGCCACTTTACGTCACCCTCTCCGACGGCGCGATCCAGAACAGCTACACGGTCAAGATCTCCAACATGACCCGCGCCCCGCAGGGCTACCGCCTGACGGTCTCCGGCCCCCGCGGCGCAACGGTGACGGCGGCCGGTGGCGGGGGTGCCGATGGCGCGGCGCCGGTGCTGGGCGCCGAACCCGACACGGTGCAAACCCACCGCGTCCATGTCCGCGCCCCGGCGGGCGCCGCAGTGGCCGGCTCCATGCCGCTGACCCTCACCCTGACCCGCCTCTCGGACGGGGTGGTCCATCAGGCCGAGACGGTGTTCCTCGCCCCCTGATGCGGTTCAAAGGGGACCATCGCGGTCGCGGCGGTCCCGCGGGGCGGTGTGGCCGATGATGGCGCTGAAGCCGAACAGCAGAAGCAGGACGCCCATCACGATCTCGACCCCGCAGATCAGCCGCACCGCGCCCGTCACCGGGTGGATGTCGCCGTAGCCGACCGTGGCGAAGGTGACCAGCGAGAAGTACAGCCCCTCCGGAAAGGTCAGGTCGCGGCGCACGCCGTCGACGATGAAGTTCGGCTCCACCATGAAGCGGTCGAGGATGGTGTAGAAGGCGCCGAACATGATGATGCACAGCGAATAGAAGGTCAGGAAGGCGAAGGCCGGCAGCACCAGCCGGGCCGCCTGCTGGAAGAAACCCTCGAACAGCAGCCCGGCGTCGAGCAGGAAGACGGCGATGTCGCGGGCGACGAGGGCGACGACGACTCCGATGGCCGACATCGACAGCAGGAAGATCGCCGTCAGCATCTCCGGCGACACCTCCCGTCCCGGCAGCAGGAAAGTCAGCGCGCCAATTCCCCAGACCGGGGCCATCCACAGGAAAATGCGGTCGAAATGCCCGCCGTCGCGCAACCGCCGCGACATCACGATGCTGCGGATCGTGTTGGCCCGCCACCACGCCCCCCCCAGGAAGGCGATCAGCGGGATCGCGAAGGCGGCGGCCTGGATGTGCGACGGGATGCTGTGGAAGTTGCTTTCCAGGAAGAAGACGAACACACAGGCGTAGACGCCGATGAAGTTCGCCAGGGCAAGGCTGAAGAACTGGCTTCCCGGAAACAGATAGTGGAAGGCCCCGACGACGAGGCCGACCGACCCCAGCAGGGCGAAAGCGAGATCGCCCGACACCGAGCGGATGGACAGGGCGATCATCCCCTGCATCAGCGCGGTCAGCACCGCGCCGGTCAGCCAGGACCGGCGGGCGCGCGGCCGGGACGTATGGGCGGGGCCGGCGGCCTTGCTGGAGCGGCGGTCGGGGAGGATCTGGTCCATGCGCGAACCGGTTGTCGGTGGTGCCCACCTTATAGCGCCATGGCCGGTCGCGATGGCAGGACTTTCAACCGCCCTCCCCCAACGGGCTTTACGGTAAACCTACCAGCCGCCCGTGCTCAGCCAGCGCTCCACCATGTCCAGCCGGTCCCAGCCCCAGAAGGGTTCGTCATCGACGATCACGAAGGGGGAGCCGAAGACGCCGCGGTCCACCGCCGCGTCGTTCTCGGCGCGCAGGCGGTCCTTGACGGTCTGGTCCTGGAGGGCCGCGGCCACCGCCGCCCGGTCGTGGCCGAGCGTGCCGGCGATCTCCACCACCGTTTCGGCGGGGCCGATGTCGCGCCCCTCCCCCCAATGGGCGTGGTAGAGGGTGCGAGCCAGCAGCTTCGCCTGTTCGGGATGCTCGTCGGTCAGCCAGTAGAAGGCGCGCGACGCGGCGACGCTGTTGGCGGGGGCCGAGTCGGGGTAGGTGAAGGGCGCGTTGGTCAGCCGGGCGATCCGGCCCACGTCATGGACCAGATACTCGCCGCGCAACGGCTGCTGGAGGTTCGGCTTCATCCCCGTCACCTTGAAGATGGCGCCGAGCAGGATCGGGTGCCACGTGACGGTGCGGCCATGCGCCGCAGCCAGTTCCTCGATGCGGCGGCTGGCGAAATAGCCGTAGGGCGAGGCGAAGTCGAAGTAGAAATCGATGGGGTCGGCCATCCGCGCATCCTCCCGGTTCTGCTTTTCCGGAAAGGCTAACGCGCGCCGAAGGTTCCGTCCAGCCGCCGGCGGCCAGACGGGATTCAGACCGTCTTCACCTTGGCGTCGAAGACATAGCCGGCGCCGCGCTCGGTCTTGATGATCCGCGGTTCCTTCGGGTTCGCCTCGATCTTGCGGCGCAGGCGCAGGATCAGCACGTCGATGGAGCGGTCGAACACCTCCGCCCCGTCGGCGCGGGTCAGGTCCAGCAGCTGGTCGCGGGTCAGCACGCGCTGCGGGCGCTTCACGAAAGCGGCGAGCAGGCCGAACTCCGCCTTGGTCAGTTCCACCTCGCGCCCTTCCTGGCTGCGCAGGCGCTGGGCGGTCAGGTCCAGTTCCCAATTGGCGAACTGCACCACGGCGCGCAGGTCGTCGGGGCTGCGCGGAGGACGGCCCTCGCCGGAGACGCGGCGCAGCACGGCCTTGATGCGGGCCAATAATTCGCGCGGGTTGAACGGCTTGGTCAGATAATCGTCGGCGCCCAGTTCCAGCCCGACGATGCGGTCCACATCCTGGTCCTTCGACGACAGGATGATGACGGGAATGTGCGATTCGGTGCGGATCTGGCGGACCAGCCCCAGCCCGTCGCCGTCGGGAAGCCGTAGGTCGCAGACCACCAGATCGACGGGATCGCCCTCCAACGCCTTCTTCGCCGCGGCCGTGTCCGGTGCGGTGGTCACGCGGTAGCCTTCCGAAGCCAGATAGGACTCCAGAAGTTCGCGCACCGGCTCATCATCATCGACCGCGAGAATGTGCATGGCCGTTACCTCCCGTCCTCTTCATAGCTCACCGCCATGGGTGCACGCAATCGGTTACAAGCCCGTAACAGGCTCCCGTTGCACGACCGATGGGTGAATCGGCTGAAACATCCTGCCGTGCGATCGAAACGAAAAAGCCGGTTTCCTGAAATCACGCGGTCATCACAGGTTGGTTTATTCCTCTCAGCCGCGAGGCGAAAGGCAAAAGCCCGCACCGAAGGGGAATGACCATGCTCGTGCTCGACCAATGCCTGGAACGGATGGCTCATCTCGACCGCGCCGACCGCCTGCTGAACGAGGTGCGCGTCTACAACAACCGCCTGCCCATCCGCGAGGCGTTGGCCCAGCACCGCGCGCTGCTGACCGAGGCCCGCCGCCACATCGAATCGGCGCGCACGCTGGTCGGCGAGCCATGAGCCGGAGACGCGGAACGCTCAACAGCGCGCGGTGACCTCGATCTCGATCTTCATGCGCGGGTCGGCCAGCGGGCAGACCATGGTCGTGCCGACGGGCGGACGATCGCGGAATTCCTCCGCCAGGATCGGCTGAACCCGAGGGAAGTCGGCGGCGTCGGCCAGATAGACCCGCATCCGCACCACGTCCGACAAATCCGCCTCCGACCGCCGCAGGGTCCGGCGGATGTTGCGCAGGGTCTGGCGCGCCTGCTCCTCCACATCGCCGGCCATCGTCCGGCGCTCCGCATCGAAGCCGGAGGTGCCGGACACGAACACCCACCGCCGTTCCGGAGCATCCGCGGCCCCCGTCACACGGCCTGCCACGAGGGCCCGCGGGGCGTCCCCGCGCCAGCAGCCGGCCCCATGTCCGGCCCCGCTCCCGCCAAGATCCATGGCGTTTCCATCCCTTATTGTTTGTGTTCCTTATAGTCGGCGGAACCGACCTGGCGCCTTTATGTCACAGAGGGTCGAAGCCGCACAAACCCTGACCGGCGGCGGTTCCGCGGCATGTCGGCGCGGTTCGCGTCTTTCCGCCTGCCCAATTCTTTCCCAAATCAAAGCGTAAGCCGGGCAAGGAAGCCGGGCCCAGCCTGTCAGGCGCAATCTGTCAGGCCAAGAACGCCCAATCGTCCATAACGGGAGAAACCCGCATGTCCGGGATCACGAAAGCCGCCCTCTTCACCCTTGCCGTGCCGCTGCTGGCCGCGCCCGCCCTGGCGGCGGACCAGCCGCCGGGAGCGCTGGCGCTGAAGCGGGTGCTGCTGTCCACCGGCGGCGTCGGCTATTTCGAGCATGAGGCGCGCGTGTCCGGCGACGCGGCGCTGACCCTGGAGGTGCGCCGCGACCAGGTGGACGACGTCCTGAAGAGCATCGTGGTCTACGACGACCGCGGCGGCATCGGCACGGTGGACCTGCCCGGGCAGGAGCCGCTGGAGACCGCCTTCCGCGAGCTGCCCTTCACGCCGGAGGATCTCGCCTCCCCCAGCGCCCTGCTGAACGCCATGAAGGGGGCGGAGGTGCAGACCAGCGGCTCCCGAGCGGTGTCGGGCCGGCTGCTTTCGGTGACGGAGGAATACACCCAGCTTCCCAACGGCGGCGGCACCGTCACCCGCAACCGCGTCAGCCTGATGACCGCGGAAGGGCTGCGCCAGCTCGTCCTGGAGGAAACCGATTCCCTGCGCTTCGCCGACCCGCGGGTGCAGGCGCAGCTCGACTCCGCGCTGGCCGCCGTCGCCGGTGCGGCGGGCAAGGAGCGGCGGCGCCTGACCATCCGCACCACCGCCCCACAGGCGGACGCGGGCGCCGAGCGCACCGTGCGCGTCGCCTATGTGGTGGCCGCTCCGCTGTGGAAGGCGACCTACCGCCTGACCCTGCCCGAATCGGCGCCCGGATCGGCGAAGGGGGCCGAGGGCGGCACGGGCGACCTGCAGGGCTGGGCCGTGCTGGAGAATCTCAGCGGCGACGATTGGAAGGGGGTCGAACTGTCGGTGGCGTCGGGCAACCCGGTCACCTTCCGGCAGGCGCTCTACTCCGCCTATTTCGTCAACCGTCCGGAGGTACCTGTGGAGGTTCTGGGCCGCGTCCTGCCGCCCCCCGACGAGGGCGCCGTGGCCGCCGACGTGATGGCGAAGGCCATCGAACCAGGCGTCCGCTCCCGCGCCGCCGCCGAGTCCGGCGCCCCGACCGCCATGGCCGCCCCACCCCCGCCGTCCCCCGCGCCCGCCATGAGCGCGCCCTTTGCCGGGGCGATGCCCCAGCGCGCGGCGGAGACCACCCCCGCCGAAAGCACGGAGGCGACGGCGCAGGTGCTGTTCCGCTACCCGCAGCCGGTCACCCTGGCGAACGGCGGCACGATGATGATGCCGATCACCGCCCGCGCCATCCCGGCGGAGCGGCTATCGCTCTACCAGCCCAACACCCAGCCGCGCCACCCGCTGGCCGCGCTGCGCCTCAGCAACGGCGACTCGGGCGAGACCGGCCTGCCGCCGGGCGTGCTGACGCTCTATGAGCGGATTGGCGGGGCCGCCGCCTATGTGGGCGACGCGCGGCTGGCCACCCTTCCGGCGGGCGAGAGTCGAATCCTCAGCTTCGCGGTGGATCAGGCGGTGACGGTGGACCGCTCCGAGCAGCCGAGCCGCACCCTGTCCCGTGCCACCCTGGCCGATGGGGTGCTGCAGCTGACCGTGACCGACCGCCAGACCACCACCTACCGGATCGCCGGCGCGGCGGGCGAGGACCGGACGGTCATCGTCGAGCATCCGCGGCGGTCCGGCTGGGAGATGGTGCAGCCCACCGGTGGGGCGGCTCCCGACCTGACGGCCGACGCCTACCGCCTGCCGGTGGCGGTGCCCGCTGGCCAGACGGTGACCCTGGCCGTCGCGTTGGAGCGGCCGCGGATCGAACGGTTCGGCATCTCGGAAATGTCGCCGGAGCAGGTGCGGGCCTACGCCTCCTCCACGGAACTGCCGCCCGCGGCGCGCGAGGCCCTGGGCAAGGTCGCGACCCTGCGCGGCGCCGTCGCCGACAAGGAGCGCCGCGTCGCCGACCTGGAACGCGAACAGGGGGAGATCGGCAAGGAGCAGGAGCGGCTGCGCCAGAACCTCGCCACGCTGCCGCGCGACAGCGACCTGTTCAAGCGGACCATCGCCAAGATGGGCGAGCAGGAAACCCGCCTGGACGGTCTATCCCGCGAACTGGCCACCGCCCGCAAGGAGGCCGACACCGCCCGCAACACGCTGCGCGATCAGGTGCGCGGCATGACGTTCTGAGCGTGGCGGGCTGAGCATGAAGGCGGAGCGTCACCAGGGCAGCGGCGACACGCCGAACAGCATCCGGTGCAGGTGCAGCAGCCCGCCGTAAAGCAGCAAAGCCACCGCCGGGCGCCACCAGCCGATCTCCCGCCAGACGAGGCTTTGGCGCCCGGCCAGGATCGCCGCGAAGGGCAGGTTGGAGGTGCGGGCGGCGTAGTGCTCCCACGCCGCCCCCAGCCGCCGCGCCAGCTTCATGTCGATCAAAACGCTGCCGCCCAGCGCCAACAGGGCGAGCGTACCGAACAGAATCAGGGAAGCGAGATCGCCGTTCGGCACCATATGGGCGACCGCCCACAGCCCGACGCCCCAGAGGAACGGGTTCCGCGTCACCCGCAGGATGCCGCGGACCGGCTCCCGTTCGCCGGTCAGCAGCTTCTCCTGCCCGACCGAGGTCGGGTTCGGGGTGGAGAGGCCGGCGACGAGCAGGAAAAGCGCCACCGGCACCAGCAGGACCGGCACCCAGGCCAGCCCGCCGGCGGGCGGCCACACCGGCACATGGGGCGCCGCGTTGTAGGCCGCCACCAGCCACCAGAAGGCCAGCGCCGAGACCAGCGAATAGAGGCCGAGATAGGGCTTCTCGCCCAGCCGTCCGACCAGCGCCGCGCGCAGCGGCGTGCTGGAAATCCCGAAATGCGTCAGCAGCAGGAACAGCCCCGCGGCGGACAGATGGGCGATGGTCCCGGTCATGAGCGGTCTCCCGGTCGCGTCCTACAGCCCTCGTCAGGCGCCCTTGTCCAGCGTGGTGCCACTGCAATAGGCCCAATCGTCGCCGTGCAGACCGAAGAACAGGGCCACCGGCTGCTTGCCGGAGCGGTCGATGACCACGCGGAAGCGGTTGCCGGTGCAGGCCCCCGCCGCCTGCTTCTGGTAGGGCAGCTTGACGCTCTTGGATTTCAGGCAGGAATCGGCGGCCTTGGGCGGGTTGGCCGAGGCGTCGATGCGCTTGCCGTTCAGCACCATGTAATAGTTGGTGGCCTGCCCGCCCTTCACCTCGGCCTTCACCTCGATCTTGCCGAATCGGGACTTGTAGAGGCCGGCGTCGGTTTCGCCGTCCGGCGCGCCGGGGGCGATGGCGCGGAAGGACACGGCGCCGCAGGCCGGCGGCTCTTTCTTCTGGGCGAAGGCCGGCTGGGCCAGGGCGACGGTGGCGGCGCCCGCGATCAACGCGGCACCGAAAAGACGCGACAGCGGCATGCGAACCTCCTGGATCGGATGGAAAAAGTTGGGACGGGTCAGGCGGGGGCCTGGCAGAACAGGGTCTGCTGCATGATGGCGCAGTCCTTCTCCACCCCGCGGTCGAGCATCGAAATCTCGACGCTGGTGACGGTCAGGGTGCGGCCCGGTTTCAGCACGCGGGCGCGGGCGATCATCACCTCGCCCTTGGCCGGCGACATCAGGTTGACCTTGAACTCCACCGCCAGGACCTCGCTGCCCGCCGGCATCAGCGTGTAGCCGGCGTAACCCCCGGCGTTGTCGGCCAGCGTGCTGACCATGCCCGCGTGGAAGAAGCCGTGCTGCTGCGTCAGGTCGGCGCGGAACGGCAGGCGCATCTCGCAAAAGCCAGGCTCCAGCCGCGCCAGCTCGATTCCCAGCGTCTTGCAGATCGGCTGGCGTTCGAAGCCGGCGCGGCAGCGCGCCTCCCAGTCGGGATCGCGCGGTTCGAAGGTCTTGGCCACGTCTCGGGTCTTTCTGATCGTTTTCGGGCGGCCCCTACCCTGCGCCAGCCTTACGTTCCGATCAAGCCGAGCTGCGGGCTCGACGCTTCCGCGAAGGCGCGTTTCGGCATGCGCCCGGCCAGACGGGCCGCCCGCCCCGCCGCCACCGCATCGCGCATCGCCGCCGCCATGCGCACCGGATCGCGCGCCTTCGACACCGCAGTGTTCAGCAGGACGGCGGCGCAGCCCAGCTCCATCGCCAGGGCGGCGTCCGACGCCGTGCCGATCCCGGCGTCCAGCACCACCGGCACCGGGCTGCGCGCGCAGATCGTCTCGATGGCGTGCGGGTTGCGGATGCCCAGCCCCGAGCCGATGAAGGCGCCCAGCGGCATCACCGCCGCAGCACCCAGGTCGGCGAGCTTGCGGCAGGTCACCGGATCGTCGTTGCAGTAGGGCAGAACGGTGAAGCCGTCGGCCACCAGCTCCTCGGTCGCGCGCAGCAGCTCCTCGACGTCCGGGTAAAGCAGTTCGCGGTCGCCGATGACCTCCAGCTTGATCCAGTCCACGCCCAGCGCTTCGCGGGCGAGCTGCGCGGTCAGCACCGCCTCCTTGGCGGTCAAACAGCCGGCTGTGTTGGGCAGCAGCCCGGCGCGATCGCCGATGACGTCGACGAGGCTTTCCGAATAGCCGTCCAGGCTGATGCGCCGGATGGCGAGGGTGACCAGCTCGCTGCTGCTGGCCTCCAGGGCGTCGAGCATGACCTGCTGGTTCGGGTAGCCGGCAGTGCCGAGAAACAGGCGCGAGCGGAACTCACGGCCCGCTATGGTGAGCGTGTCGTTCATGAATGTTTCCTTGGATGTCGGACCCGCCTTCGGGCGGGTGGGAGGCTCAGCGCCCTGCGCTCAACCGCCCTGCACGGGACGGATGATTTCCAGGGCGTCGCCCGCGGACAGGGGCGTCTCGTCCCAGCGGCGGGACGGCAGGACGGCTCCGTTCAGGGCGACGGCGACGCCGCGCGTGCCCGCGGCGATTCCCCGCCCGGCCAGCAGGGCGGCGACGGTGGGGGCGGCGAGATCCTCCTCCCGTCCGTTCACGCGGATGCGGGCACTCATGCCGCGGCTCCCTTCGGCTGGGCAAAACGGTCGAGCGCGAAGGGACGGATCACCGGATCGGCCTCCCCGGTCAGGACCAGCCGTGCCACCGAATCCGCGGTGACCGGGGTCAGCAGGATGCCGTTGCGGTGGTGCCCGGTGGCGTAGACCAGCCCCTCCACCTCCGAGAGGCCGAGGATCGGGGCGTCGTCGCGGGTCCCCGGACGGAAACCGGCCCACGCCTCCTCGATGGGCAACTCGGCGATGCCCGGCAGGGCGCGCCACGCCCCTTCCAGCAGGGCGAACTGGCCCCCGGCGGTCAGCCGGTCGTCGAACCCGCGCTCCTCCGTGGTGGCGCCGACGAGCAGCCGCCCGTCCAGCCGCGGGATCAGGTAGGTGCCGGGAGTCCACACCACATGGCGCAGCAGCGGCAGGCGGGCGTCCATGCGCAGGCAGAGCATCTGCCCCTTCACCGGACGCACGGGCGGACGCACCGCCGGGGACAGCCCGTCGATCCAGCCCGACCACGCCCCGGCGGCCAGAATCACCCGGTCCGCCTCGACCAGACGGTCGCCGACCTGGACGCCGACGGCGCGGCCGCCGCGGACCTCGATGCGGCTGACCTCGGCATATTCATGGATCGCGGCACCGGCCCGCAAAGCGGCGGTGTGCAGGGCGGCGGCAACCTTGCGGTTGTCCACCTGATGGTCGCCGGCGCAGAACAGGGCGCCGGCCACACCCGGCTGGAGATAGGGCTCGCGCCGCCGCACCTCCGCCCCGTTCAGCCATTCCACCGGCAGGCCGAGCCTGGTCTGGAAATCGTGCAGGAAGCGCACCTTGGCCGCGTCGTCGGCGTTCAGCGCGATGACCATCGTGCCTTCGTCGCGCAGGTCCACCGCGATGCCGGAGGAGGCCTCCAGCTCCGCCGCGAAGGCGGGCCACAGGTCCTGGGAGGCGCGGGTCAGCGGCAGAAGGCTCTCTTCGCCGGGTTCGGTCTCCACACAGGCGGCGAGCATGCCGCCCGCGGCGTGGCTGGCGCCCCGGCCGGCGGCGCCACGGTCGAAGACTTCGACCCGGCAGCCGGCGGCGGCCAGCCTCCAGGCGATGGACAGGCCGATCACCCCGGCGCCGATCACGGCGACGGTGGGTTTTGCGGAATCGGAATGAAATAAGGGCGCGGATACCATGCGGCGGCTCCCTTCGCTGGCATTATCCAGACAGGTTCGATGGGTGTGATCTCAGCCGCGCGGGCTCATCCCGCACGGCACCCCAGCCAATGCCCGGATCATCCGGAAGAGGGCCCCCTTTGGCAAGCCCCTTTTCGTTGGTCACAACAACAAAAGCGACGCCAGCCCCAGGAAGGACAAAAACCCGATGACGTCGGTCATGGTGGTCAGGAAGACCGAACTCGCCACCGCCGGATCGACTCCCAGCCGGTCCAGCCCGATGGGAATCAGGACCCCGCACAGCCCGGCGACGAACAGGTTGATGACCATGGCGCAGCCGATCACCAGGCCGATCATCGGCTCGAACCACGTCGCGGCGATGGCCCCGACCAGCGTGGCGAAGACGGCGCCGTTGAGCAGCCCAACGAGCACCTCCTTACCCACCACGCGGGGGGCGTTGGAGGACGACAGCTCGCGCGTCGCCAGGGCGCGCACCGCCACGGTCAGGGTCTGGGTTCCGGCGTTGCCGCCCATCGAGGCGGTGATCGGCATCAGCACGGCCAGCGCCACGATCTGTTCGATGGTCGCCTCGAACAGCGAGATGACGCCCGCCGCCGCGAAGGCGGTAAACAGATTCACGCCCAGCCAGGAAATGCGCGAGCGCGAGGTTTCCAGAACCGAGCGGTAGATGGAGGTGTCGCCGACGCCGCCCAGCTTGCCGATGTCGTCCTCGGCCTCCTCGTCGATGATGTGGACCACGTCATCGACGGTGATGACGCCGATCAGCCGCCCGCCGGCGTCCACCACGGGGGCGGAGACCAGGGCGTACTGGCGGAACAGGTTCGCCACCTCCTCCTGGTCCATGGTGGCGGGGATGGTGTCCACCTCCTCCGTCACCAGATCGGCGATGCGGACCGACCGCTTCTGGCGCAGCAGGCGCGACAGGGGCACCGCACCGACCACCCGGTGCATCGGATCGACGACGAAGATGTCGTAGAAGTCCTCCGGCAGCTCGTCGGTGGCGGCGCGGACGTAATCGATGGTCTTGCCCACCGTCCAGAACTGCGGCACCGCCACCAGATCGCGCTGCATCAGGCGGCCGGCGGTGTACTCGTCGTAGGTCAGGTTCTCCTGGACCAGCGCCCGGTCGGCGGCCGGCAGATTCTCCAGAACCTCGCGCCGGGTGTCCTCGTCCAGGTCCTCGATGACGTCGACAGCGTCGTCGGTGTCCAGCTCCGCGACGGCGGCGGCCAGTTCCTTCGGCTCGAACAGCTCGACGATCTCCTCGCGGAGATCGGGGTTGAGGTAGCTCAGCACCTCGCCGTCGAAGTCGGGGCGCAGGACGCCGATCAGCGCCTCCCGGTCGTCGTGGCCGAGTTGCTCGATCAGGTCGGCGATGTCGGCGGGGTGAAGCTTGTCCACCTCCGCGCGCAGATCGTCGCGCCGTCCGGCGTGCAGCCGCTCGACAATCTCCTCCACGAACTCCGGCTCAACACCATAGGCGCGCTCCTCCTCGCCGTCCTCGCGGGGCGGGTCGGGGCGTTCGGCCGGGTGCGGCACATCGTCCTGGATACGTTCCGGTTCCTGGCGGTCGGTGTGCATGGCGGCACCCTCCCTGTACGATGGCAATGCGGCGTGACGGCATGGTCCTGCGATCGGCCGACCATGGCGCACCGGCGTTTGCGGGTTGGTGGGGAGCCCTTGCGGGTTCCCGCCGGGGCGCCCACCGAATATAGGTGTGACACCGCTTTGTCCAGCGCGGCGGGCCATTCCCGGGCCTCCGGCCTCTCGCGCAATGCTTGCGTGGGCTGCGCAATTCGTGCACCCATAATGCCAACGGGGCTTTTCGCCCCGCGCAGGCAGCGAAAAACAGACACCACCGGCCAACGGATGTGACGATGGAGTACGCCTACACCGACATCGACGGTCAGGAAGGGATCATGCTGTCGGGGCGTTTCACCTACGATGACAGCCGCAAATTCCACGATCTGCTGGCGGACTGGGACATCGGCGCGCGGCCCGAGGTGCGGCTGGACCTGCGTTACATGACTTTCCTGGACTCCGCGGCGATCGGCATGCTGTTCGTCCTGGCCAACCGCTGCCGCGATGCGAAAGGGATGGTGACGGTGCACAATGCACAACCCTACATTGTTCAGACCATGCGCCGCGTGGCGCTCGACCAGTATGTGGAGTTCCGCTGAGGACAAGGGCGCCGAGAGGACAGTCCCGATCGCGGCGGTCTGAAAATGGAAGTCTGAAAACGAAAAAGCCCGCTGTGGTCCGATGGACCGGCGGGCTTTTCGTTTGTTTGCCTGAACCCCCCGTTTCCGGGGGATGGTGCGGTCGAGAAGACTCGAACTTCCACGGCATCTCTGCCACAGCGACCTCAACGCTGCGCGTCTACCAATTCCGCCACGACCGCACAAGGCTGGTAGAACCGAGGAGGGAACTGCTCCCCTCATCGGGTGGAGCGGGGGAATAGCAGATCCCCATCGCCCGATCAAGCGGTGTCTCGCGTTTTTGCCAAAGAAAGTTCATAACATCGGCATGACCGATCTCATCGCCCCCGTTCCGCCCGCCGCCGATGCCGCTCCCGCCGCCGATGCCCTCCCGGCGCGGGCGGTGGAGTGGCGCATCAGCGACACGCCCGTCCCCTACCCCGACGCGCTGGCCGAGATGGAAGCGCGCGTGGAGGCCATCCGCGCCGGCACCGCGCCGGAGCTGGTCTGGCTGCTCGAACATCCCCCCCTCTACACCGCCGGCACCAGCGCGCGGGAGGAGGACCTGCTGGAGCCGGGCCGCTTCCCCGTCTATCAGGCCGGGCGCGGCGGGCAGTTCACCTATCACGGGCCGGGACAGCGCGTGGCCTATGTCATGCTGGACCTGAAGACGCGCGGGGCCGACATCCGCGCCTTCGTCCACGACCTTGAGGAATGGCTGATCCGCACGCTGGCCGCCTTCAACATCCGCGGCGAACGGCGGGAGGGCCGCGTTGGCATCTGGGTGGACAAGCAGCCCTACGGCGGCGCGCCCGGCCAGGAGGACAAGATCGCCGCGATCGGCGTGCGCGTGCGCCGCTGGGTCAGTTTCCACGGCGTCGCCCTGAACGTCGAGCCGGACCTGTCGCACTTCGCCGGCATCGTCCCCTGCGGCATCAGCGAGCACGGGGTGACCTCCATCGTGGCGCTCGGCCACCTCGTCACCATGGAGGATGTGGACGCCGCCATGATCGCCAGCTTCGCGGAGGTCTTCGGCGGCGGGCCGGAAGGGGAATGAGCCCTACCGCTTCGTCGCTGCGGCGGGCTGCGCGTCGTTCAGGACGCGCACATCCTCGTTGGTGATCGACACGATGGTGCAGCCGGTGCTGTCGCCGTTGCGGAAGAGATAGATCAGCCGGCGGTTCGCCTGCTTCTTCGGGTCGTGCAGGTTCAGGCCGTGGCCGAAGGCGACGCCCAGAACCTCGCCCTTGAAGATGGCGCGGTAGCGCAGGGGCATCTGCTCCCGGAACTGGCGGGCGGCGCAGGCCTTGCTCAGCTCCTTCTCGAAGGTCCCGGCGTGCCGCCAGTCCTGGGAGGAGCGGATCATCACCCATTGCGGCGGCAGCGGGAACTGGACCACCGGCGGCGAGAGCGGCAGGTCATAGCCGCCGGGCGGCACCGGCGGCATGTGTCCCGGCTCCGTCCGGTCGAGCGGCCCCTTGGCCCAGGCCGCCCCGGCGCCCAGCACGCCGAGAATCAATAGGCTTCGGGCTGCACCGCACAGGCGCCGTGGCACTGATTTTGGCCTTTTGCCGCTCATCCCAACCTGTTTGCCCCCTCCCGAAACCCTCTCCCGGAGATCGGAAGAGGGAGCATCGAGCACCAGGCGGCTCCCTACGCCGCCGGGTCGCTGCCGTAGACGGACTTGGTCTCCAGGAACTCCTCGAAACCGACCTCGCCCCACTCGCGCCCGATGCCGGACTGCTTGTAGCCGCCGAAGGGAGCGGCAAGGTCGATGGAGGCGCCGTTCAGGTGCACCATGCCGGTGCGAAGCCGCTTCGCCACCGCCCGCGCCTCGTCCACCGTGCCGGCGTAGACGTAGCCGGACAGACCGTAGAGCGAGTCGTTGGCACTGCGGATCGCCTCCTCGATATCCTCGTAGGGGCGGATGGTGAGGACCGGGCCGAAGATCTCCTCGCGCATGATGGTCATGCCGTCGGTGGCGCGGCTGAAGACGGTGGGTTTGGCGAAGAAGCCACGCTCCAGCCCCTCCGGACGGCCCGGACCGCCGCACAGCAGGGACGCCCCCTCTTCGATGCCGGCCTGGATCAGCCGCTGCACCCGCTCGTACTGGCGCTGGTTGGCGATCGGGCCGACACCGGTGCGGTCGCCGCGCGGGTCGCCGACCACCAGACGGGCGCAGACCTGGGCGGCGATCTTTTCCGCCTCGTCCAGGCGGGAGGCCGGGACATACATGCGCGACGGCGCGTTGCAGCTCTGCCCGGTGTTGGACATCATCGACCGCACGCCGTGGGTCACCGCCTTGGTCAGGTCGGCGCTCTCGCAGATGATGTTCGCGGACTTGCCGCCCAGCTCCAGCGACACGCGCTTGATGCTGTCGGCGGCGTTGTGGGAGACCGATGCCCCGGCGCGGGTGGAGCCGGTCAGCGACACCATGTCGACCAGCGGGTGCGAGGCCAGGACCGGACCAACCACCGCGCCGTCGCCGTAGAACATGTTGAAGACGCCCGCCGGAACCCCGGCCTCGTGCAGGATCTCGGTGAAGATCCAGGCCGAATAGGGAGCGAACTCGCTGGGCTTCAGCACCATCGTGCAGCCGGTGGCGAGCGCCGGGGCGACCTTGCAAGCGATCTGGTTGATCGGCCAGTTCCACGGCGTGATCATGGCGCAGACACCGACCGGCTCGCGCAGGATGCGGGTGGTGCCGCGCGTCCGCTCGAACGGGTACTCGCGGGCGGCATCCAGGGCCGTCTTGAAATGGGCCAGCCCCATGAAGGCCTGCGCCGGCTTGGACAGCGCCGCCAGCGGCGCGCCCATCTCCTCGGTGATGGCGTCGGCCACCTCGTCCATGCGCTTCTCGAAGAGCGCGCAGACGGCGGCCAGCAGGTCCAGCCGCTCGTTCAGGGGGGTGCGGGAAAAGCCGTCGAAGGCGGCATGGGCCGCCACCACCGCGCGCTGCGCGTCCTCCGGCCCGCCGAGCGCCACGGTGCCCGACACCTGCTCCGTCGCCGGGTTCAACACCTCCATCACGGTGGCGCCCGCCGCGGGTTTGGTCCAGGCGCCGCCGATGTAGAAGGATTGGCAGGTCTTCATCTCTAATCCCCTTGCTCTCTTCGTTGGCATTTTCGGGTGAAACGATCCTGCCCCGTCCGGCGCCGTTTGCCAAAGCATTCCATCGGGAAAAACCGGATAGGTCAGAAGACCGGACCCTGTTGACAGATCAATGGTTTCAAGCTCTGATCGTTGAACACCTACGTGCCGCCGCCCCGCTTGCGGCGAACCGAACGACAAGAATCGGGCCGCAACAACCGTGGTCCAAAGGGCTGGGAGCCTGCTTCACGGGTACAAATCAAACGTACAATCAGGGGGACGAGGGATGGCCTTACGTGATCGGCATGGGCGTGATCGGCGCCTTGCGGGTGTGCTGCGTTCCGGAACCTTGAAACAAGTCCTGCCGGCGGTCGCCGCCCTGGCCCTACTGGCCGCGGCCCCGACGCCGTCGCAGGCCGCAACCCTGACGGTGGGCACCTCGGCGGAGCCGAGCGCGCTGGACCCACACTACCACAACCTCGGCCCCAACACGCGCGCCCGCAAGCATGTGTTCGAATCGCTGGTCAGCATGGACGCCAAGATGCGGCTCCAACCCGAGCTGGCGGAAAGCTGGCGCGCCATCGACGAGACGACCTGGGAATTCAAGCTGCGCAAGGGCGTGAAGTTCCACGACGGCACCGAGTTCACGGCGCAGGACTTCGTCTACTCGGTCTGCCGCATCCCGAACGTCGCCAACAGCCCCTCCTCCTTCACGGTCTACACCAAGGGCATCGCGGGGATCGAGGCGCCGGACCCGCACACCCTGATCATCAAGACCGGCAAGCCCTACCCGCTTCTGCCGGTGGAACTGTCGACCTTCGGCATCATCTCCGCCAAGGCGGCGGGCGGCGAGGCCGTCACCTTCGACAAGGCGGGCTGCAAGGCCGACTCCTGGCCGACGACGCAGGCTTTCAACGACGGCTCGCTGATGATCGGCACCGGGCCGTTCAAGCACAAGTCCTACACCAAGGGCGACCGGCAGGTGCTGGAGCGCAACCCCGACTATTGGGGGCCGCAACCGGCCTGGGACACGGTTGTCTTCCGTCCGATCACCAGCGACGGGCCGCGCGTCGCCGCCCTGCTGGCAGGCGACGTGGACATGATCGAATCGCCCCCGGTTCAGGACATCGAGCGGCTGAAGTCCGCCCCCAACGTTTCCCTGGCCCAGGCCCAGTCGAACCGCGTGATCTATCTGGCGCTGGGTGTCCAGGACACCCCGCCGACCATCACCGGGACCGACGGCAAGAATCCGCTGAAGGACCCGAAGGTGCGCAAGGCGCTGTCGCTGGCGGTGGACCGCGACGCCATCGTGAAGCGCATCATGATGGGCGTTGCGGAGCCGGCGAACCAGTACCTCCCCGCTGGCTTCTACGGCAACAACCCGGAGGTCACCGTCGCCACCGACGCCAACAAGGCCAAGCAGCTCCTCGCCGAGGCCGGCTACCCGAAGGGCTTCCAGCTCACCCTCGGCACGCCGAACGACCGCTACATCAACGACGACAAGGTGGCCCAGGCGGTCGCCCAGATGTTCACCCGCATCGGCGTTCAGACCCAGGTCGACGCGACCACCGCCAACGTCTTCTTCTCCAAGCGCAACAAACAGGAATACAGTGTCTTCCTGGCCGGCTGGGGCGCCGATTCGGGCGAGATGTCGTCGCCGCTGAAGGCGCTGATCGCCACGCCGATCAAGGAGAAGGGCTACGGCACGACCAATTACACCAGCTATTCCGATCCGGAGCTGGACGGCATGCTGGACACGGCGCTGGCGACCGTGGACGACGCGAAGCGGGAAAAGCTGCTCCAGGCCGCGGTGAAGCGGGCGGTGGACGCCGACATCATCATCCCCCTGCATTACGAGGTGACGGTCTGGGCGATGAAGAAGGGGGTGAGCTACGAACCGCGCGCCGACCAGTACACGCTGGCGCAGAAGGTGACCCCCGCGAAGTGAGTGGAGCGAGCGCCGCCCTCTTTCCCTCTCCCCTCTGGGGAGAGGGTTAGGGTGAGGGGGTTGCGCTTCTGCCGAACGCTCCGCAACGCGCATCCCCCTCACCGGCCCTCCGGGCCACCCTCTCCCCGGAGGGGAGAGGGTTAGATATTAGCGGAGCGCCATGCTTGTCTTCATCCTCCGGCGGCTGGCGCAGAGCGCGGTCGTCGTGGTGGCGATGTCGGTGCTGGTCTTCGCCGGCATCTTCGCCATCGGCAATCCCATCGACGTGCTCATCAGCCCCGAGGCCGACGAATTCGAACGCGCCGCCGCCATCGCCCGGCTGGGGCTCGACAAGCCCATGCATGAGCAGTTCATCCGCTTCGTGGACAGCGCGCTCGGCGGCGACCTCGGCACCAGCTTCGTGCATGGGGTGCCGGCGCTCGGCCTCGTGCTGCAGCGCTTTCCGGCGACGCTGGAGCTGGCGCTCTGCGCCATGCTGGTGGCGGTGGTGCTGGGCATCCCGCTGGGGCTGTGGGCCGGGCTGAAACCCGACAGCATGGCCGGGCGCGTCATCATGACCGGCTCGATCCTCGGCTTCTCGCTGCCCACCTTCTGGGTGGGCATGATGCTCATCATGGCCTTCGCGGTGACTCTGGGCTGGCTGCCGGCGGGCGGACGCGGCGAGACGGCCGGCCTGTTCGGCGTGCAATGGAGTTTCCTGACCGCCGATGGGCTGGCCCATCTGATCCTGCCGGCCGTCAATCTGGCCCTGTTCAAGCTGTCGCTGGTCATCCGTCTGGCCCGCGCCGGCACGCGGGAGGTCGCCTTGCAGGACTATGTGAAGTTCGCCCGCGCCAAGGGGCTGGCACCCGCGCGGGTGGTCGGGGTGCACATCCTGAAGAACATCATGATCCCGGTGGTCACCGTCCTCGGGCTGGAGCTGGGCAGCGTCATCGCCTTCTCGGTGGTCACGGAATCGGTCTTCGCCTGGCCGGGCATGGGCAAGCTGCTGATCGACAGCATCCTCCAGCTCGACCGGCCCGTGGTGATCGCCTACCTGCTGGTCACGGTGCTGCTGTTCGTCGTCATCAATCTGATCGTCGATCTGGTCTATTCGCTGCTCGACCCGCGAATCCGGCTGGGCGGAGGACAGGCATGAGCAGCGTCGCGGCCAAGGCCCCGCCGGTCGAGACGCCGTTCCTGCGGCTGGCGCGGGACTTCGCGCGGTCGCGCACGGCGCTGGCCGGGCTGGCGGTGCTGGTGCTGATCGTGCTCGCCGCCCTCCTCGCCCGCTGGGTGGTGCCGCAGGACCCCTACGACCTCGCGCAGCTGGACATCCTCGACGGCATGATGGCGCCGGGATCGCTGGGCGGCGGCGGCTGGACCTATTGGCTGGGCACCGACGACCAGGGACGCGACATGCTGTCGGCCATCGTCTTCGGCCTGCGCACCAGCCTGCTGGTCGGGGTGGTCGCCACGCTGATCGCGCTCGCCGTCGGGGTAGCGGTCGGGCTGCTCGCCGCCTACGCGGGGGATAGGGTCGACGGGCTGGTGATGCGGCTGGTCGACATCCAGCTCTCCTTCCCGGCCATCCTGATCGCGCTGATCCTGCTGGCCCTGCTGGGCAAGGGGGTCGACAAGGTGATCGTCGCCCTGGCCGCCGTGCAATGGGCCTATTACGCGCGCACCATCCGCGGCTCCGCCCTGGTGGAACGGCGCAAGGAATACATCGAGGCCGCGCAATGCCTGGCATTGCCCCACCGGCGGATCATGATGCGCCACCTGCTGCCCAACTGCCTGCCACCGCTGATCGTGGTGGCGACGGTCCAGGTCGCCCACGCCATCGCGCTGGAGGCGACGCTGAGCTTCCTCGGCGTCGGCGTGCCGGTGACCCAGCCGTCGCTGGGGATGCTGATCGCGTCGGGCTACCAGTACATGCTCTCAGGCGATTACTGGGTCAGCCTGTTCCCGGGCCTCGCCCTGCTGGTCACCATCGTGGCGATCAATCTGGTGGGGGACCGGCTGCGCGACGTCCTCAACCCGCGGCTCAACCATTGAGAAGGGGCCCGCGATGACCGAACCCCTGCTGCGCGTCGACGGGCTGAAGACCCATTTCCTCACCCGCGCCGGCACCGTGAAGGCGGTGGACGGGGTCGACCTGCGCCTCGACCGCGGCGAGATCCTCGGGCTGGTCGGCGAGTCCGGCTCCGGCAAGTCGGTGACCGGACAATCCATCCTCGGCCTCGTCGATCCGCCGGGGCGGGTGGTCGGCGGGCGGGTGCTGTTCCAGGGCGAGGATCTGGTGGGCGCCGGGGAGAAGCGGCTGCGCGCCATCCGCGGGCGGCGCATCGCCATGATCTTCCAGGACCCGATGATGACCCTGAATCCGGTGCTGAGCATCGGCACCCAGATGGTCGAGGCCGTGCGGGCTCATGACAAGGTCAGTCGGGCCGAAGCGTGGGAGCGCTCGCGCCGGGCGCTGGCCCGCGTCGGCATCGCCTCGCCCGACGAACGGCTGGCCTCCTACCCGCACCAGTTCTCGGGCGGGATGCGCCAGCGCGTCGCCATCGCCATCGCGCTGCTGCACTCCCCGGACCTCATCATCGCCGACGAGCCGACCACCGCGCTCGACGTCACCATCCAGGCACAGATCCTGTTCGAGGTGCAGAAGCTCTGCCGCGAGACGGGAACGGCGCTGATCTGGGTGACCCACGACCTCGCCGTCGTGTCGGCGCTGGCCGACCGGGTGACGGTGATGTACGCGGGCCGGGTGGTGGAGACCGGGACGGTGGCGGAGATCATCGGCAGCCCGCGCCACCCCTACACCCGCGGCCTTCTGGAGTCGGTGCCCAGCCGCAACCGGCGCGGCGTGCCGCTGCGCTCCATCCCCGGCATGACGCCCTCCGTCCTCGACCTGCCGGAGGGCTGCGCCTTCCGCCCGCGCTGCGACCGGTCCAGCGGAGCCTGCACCGTGATGCCGGAGTTGGCGGGAGAGCGGGAGGACCGCGCCTGGCGCTGCTGGAACCCTGTCGCGGCCGAAGCGCGGGGAGACGCCGCATGACCGCTTCTCCGATCATCGAGCTGAATGGGCTGACCAAGCGCTTCGCGCGCAAGCTGGACGTGGTGGAGCGCTTCGCCCGCCGGCTGGGGGCGGCCATCGATGACCGGGCGGTGCAGGCGGTCAGCAGCGTGGATCTGTCCATCGCCGAGGGCGAGGTGGTCGGGCTGGTCGGCGAATCCGGCTGCGGCAAGAGCACGCTGGGCCGCATGGTCGCCGGCATCCTGCCACCCAGCGCCGGCACCCTGCGCTGGCGCGGCCGCGACCTGCGGGAGCTGCCCCCGGACGACCGCCACCACGCCAACCTGAAGATCCAGATGGTCTTCCAGGACCCCATGGCCTCGCTCAACCCGCGCCTGCGCGTGGCCGACATCGTCGGGGAGGCGCCGGTGGTCCACGGGCTGGTCCCGCGGCGCGAGGCGGAGGAATATGTGGCCGCGACCCTGCGGCAGGTCGGGCTGGACCCCGCCTATCTGCGGCGCTACCCGCACCAGTTCTCCGGCGGGCAGAGGCAGCGCATCGGCATCGCCCGCGCGCTGGCGGTGAAGCCGGACATGCTAGTCTGCGACGAGTCCGTCGCGGCGCTCGACGTGTCGATCCAGGCGCAGATCATCAATCTGTTCATGCGCCTGCGCGAAGAGCTGTCGCTGACCTATCTCTTCATCAGCCACGACCTGGGCGTTGTGGAACACATTTCCGACCGCACCGCGATCATGTATCTTGGACGGATCGTGGAGTTGGCCCCGACACCGGAGCTGTTCGACAAACCCAATCATCCCTATGCCAAGGCGCTGTTGGACGAGGCGCCACGCGTGTCCGTGGAGAAGCGGCGGTTCGCGCCGATCCGCGGAGAGATTCCATCGCCCCTCGACCCGCCGTCGGGCTGCGCCTTTCACCCGCGCTGCCCGCACGCGATGCCACGTTGTTCGGCGGAACGCCCGGCCCTGCGCGAGATCGCGCCCCGGCGCTGGTCCGCCTGCCATCTGAACGAAACCACAGGTCCATGATGCCCGCACCCGATCCCGCCGGCCCTTCCGCGTGCAGCCCGCGCACGCTGGAGCTGCTGCGCGACCTGATCGCCTTCGACACGACCAGCCGCAACTCCAACCTCGACCTGATCCACTACATCCGCGACCATCTGTCGGCGCTGGGCGTGTCCAGCACGCTGGTGTTCAACGAGGAGCGGACCAAGGCCAACCTCTACGCCACCATCGGCCCGATGGACCGCGGCGGCGTCTGCCTGTCCGGCCACACCGACGTGGTGCCGGTGGACGACCAGGACTGGTCGAGCGATCCCTTCACCCTGACGGAGCGCGACGGCAAGCTGTTCGGGCGCGGCACCGCGGACATGAAGGGCTTCATCGCGGCGGCGCTGGCCATGGCGCCGGACTTCCTGGCCGCCAATCTCACGACTCCGGTCCATTACGCCTTCTCCTACGACGAGGAGCTGGGCTGCCTCGGCGTGCCCGGCCTGCTGACCCAGCTTGCCGGAATGGCGGTGAAGCCGCGCCTGTGCATCGTCGGGGAGCCAACGCGGATGCGGGTGATCGTCGGTCACAAGGGCAAGGTGGCGCTGCGCTGCCGCGTCCACGGCCACGCCTGCCACTCCTCGCTCGCGCCGCAGGGGGTGAACGCCGTGGAATACGCGGCGGAGCTGGTGTCCTTCCTGCGCGGCATGGGCCGCCGCTTCGCCGAGCAGGGGCCGTTCGATTACGATTACGACGTGCCTTTCACCACGGTGCACACCGGGGTGATGGAGGGCGGCACGGCCCGCAACATCGTCCCCTCCGACGCCTCCTTCGAGTTCGAGATCCGGCATCTCGCCGACCATCCCGTGGCGCCGATGCTGAAGGAGCTGCGGGACTTTGCGAAGACCCTGGAACCGGAGATGCGCGCCGTCCGCCGTGACGCCGGTTTCTCCTGGGAAACCCTGTCGGACAGCCCGGCGCTCGACACCCCGCCGGAGTCGGAGGAGGTGACGCTGGTCAAGAACCTCGCGGAGCAGAACGGGCACGGCAAGGTGGCCTTCGGCACGGAGGGGGCGCTGTTCACCAGCATCGCCAACATTCCCGCCGTGGTCTGCGGCCCCGGCGACATCGAGCAGGCCCACAAGCCCGACGAGTATGTGGAGCTGAGCGAACTCGCCCGCGCCGAGCGCTTCCTGCACCGGCTGAAGGACGCCGCGCAGAAGGGCCTGTAACAAGAGGGCCTGGAACGCAGAAGGGCCGGAGCGTTGCCGCTCCGGCCCCTTTTAAAACTGTCCGTAGACCGTTGCGCTTCGCCGGTCAGTGGACCTCCACGCTGACGATGGCCGGCAGGGTGCGCAGGAAGTTCGCACCCGTGTCGGTCGCCTCGACGACGAGGTGACCGCAGCGGTCGTGCCCGCGCAGGCGGGCCTCCGCGCCCATGCCGGCGGTGCGCAGCACCTCCGACAGGTCGGACACCGCGGTGCGGACCCAGGCCCGATGCTCGGCCAGACTCTTGTACGCCGTTGCTTCCGAGTGATTCAGGGTAACGGTAAAGGTGTGCAGCTCGATGGTCATAAGAGCTCCGGAATGAACCGATTGTTCTGGGACAAGCTCAGTGTTTGACGCTGTTCGAGCATCCGCTCCGCCCCAACCGGACGGTGTATGCAAACAAGACTGGAAAGGGACGTGCGGACACTTGCCGGTTGGCGGATTGAATCCGGGGATCAGCCGATCGGCGAAAAGGGTCCCTTTCGATTTGGGGAGCAAACAAACCGTAGTGTAACCGAAACCCGTGGCCGATGCTTGTGATATCGTGGGAACGCTGCCCTGCACAAAGCGCGCTCACAGGCGCGAAAGACGGGCGCAAAAGGGTAGGCCCGGCACGGCCGCCCCCCTGCGCTTCGCGGTTCCTTCAGAGCGCCCTCAATCCAGGAAGATGTCCGGCGCCAGCGGGGCGCCCGGCCTGACCGCGTAGGGCTCCAGGTCGGTCACGCCTTCCTCCGCCAGCACTTCGTCGTCGATGAAGAAGTGGCCGGTGCAGGTCCTGGCGTCGCGGGTCAGGATGGCGTGGGCGGCGTCGGCCAGGATCTCCGGCTTGCGGCAATTGTCGAACTCGGCGGCGCCCTTCAGCATGGCGATGGCCGCCGTGCCGATGATCGTGCGCGGCCACAGGGAATTCACCCCGACCTTGCCGCGGAACTCGGCGCTCATGCCCAGCGTGCACAGGCTCATCGCATACTTGGCGATGGTGTAGGCGGTGTGGTGCTGGAACCAGCGCGGATTGAGGTTCAGCGGCGGCGACAGGGTGAGGATGTGCGGGTTCTCCGCCTTCAGCAGATGCGGCAGGCAGGCCTGGGAGCAGGCGAAGGTCCCCCGCCCGTTGACCCCCATCATCAGGTCCCAACGCTTCAGCGGCGTGTCCAGCGTGCCGGTCAGGCTGATCGCGCTGGCGTTGTTGACCAGGATGTCGATGCCGCCGAACGCCTCCACCGTGCGGGCCACCGCCTCGGCCACCTGGGCGTCGTCGCGGATGTCGCAGAGGATCGGCAAAGCCTTCCCACCGGCGGCCTCGACCTCCTCCGCGGCGGAGAAGATGGTGCCGGGCAGCTTGGGGTGCGGCTCCGACGTCTTGGCGGCGATGACGACATTGGCGCCGTCGCGGGCGGCGCGCAGCGCGATCGCCTTGCCGATGCCGCGGCTGGCGCCGGTGATGAACAGGGTCTTGCCCTTCAGCGTGCGCGTGTCCGTCATGTCGCTTCCCTCCCCATGGTTCTTCCGCCGCTGCCGGCCGGTTGTCGGCGATGCTACCACACATTCCCGGGGCGCCGTCCAGACGCAAGCGTCATGCAATTGACCTATGCGTCAATGCATCCATCCCGTCTAGACTATGCTCGCCCTCTCGTTCGGGAGTTCCGGCCGGTGCGCCGTCACATCCTCGCCCTCGCGCTGATCCTCGGTTCCGCGCCCGCCTTCGCGCAGGCGGTGGCGCAGCACCTGTTCTTCGAGGCCGTGCCCATGGGCGCCCCGCCCAATGTGTCCTACGAGGCGCGGCAGCGCCTGACCGAGCGCGCCCGGACCGAACTGCTGCCCGCCATCCTCAACGCCGCCGGCCTGGATGGAGTGGGCACGGCCGCCGACCTGCGGATGGGCGGTTTCCGGCTCCAGACCAACCCGTCGCTCCACATGACCCTGCGGCTGGAGGACGCACCCGCCGACCGGCTGGCCGGGGCAATCGCCTGGAGCTTCTCGCAGGAGAGCGTCCTGGTGGCGGACTTCGACAGCGCGGACGGCGCCACCGGCTACGCCCTGGTCCGCTTTCCCGCCGGCAGCCTGACGCCGGAGCGCGCCCAGCGCTTCTTCCTCGCCGCCGCGACGGAGCATGAGGGGCTGGGCGGCGGCTACACCGCCTTCGGCGACACGCTGCTGTTCCTGAATCTGCGCGGCGACGACGGGACGCCCTACAGCGGCCTCCCCGACGAGGCCTTCGCGGAGTTTTTGCGCCGTGCCGCCGACGCCTTCCCCGGTGCGGTCCTGACCGCGACCGGGCGCGCCGACGCGCGGCTCGTCCTCCAGCCGCCCCAGCCCGACAGCCCTGCCCTCGCCCCGCTGCGGGCGCGGCACGCGGCGCTGGTATCCGAATCCCTGACCGCCGAGCCCGCCCAATGACGAGCCATCCCTCCCGCCGTTCCGTCCTGGCGCTGGGCGCCGCCGGCCTCGCCACGCTCGCCGCTCCGGCGCGGTCGCAGGAGTTCACGCCCGGGCTGCTGTACGCGGTCGGGCAGAAGTTCGACAAGAGCTTCAACGAGGGCGCCTTCACCGGGGCGGAGCGGTTCAAGGAGGCCACCGGGGTCGCCTACCGCGACTATCTGCCGGCCAGCACGGCGCAGTTCGGTCAGGCGGTGGCCGCCCTGCTGCGCCGCGGCGTGACCGACCTCGCGCTGATCGGCTTCTACTACGCCGCCCCGCTGGCCAGCCTCGCGCCGAGGCACCCCGCCGTCCGCTTCACCCTGGTCGATGCGGTGGTGGAGGCGCCGAACGTCCAGTCCGTGACCTTCAAGGAGCAGGAGGGGTCCTTTCTCGTCGGCATGCTGGCGGCCATGGCCTCGCGGACCGGGACCATCGGCTTCATCGGGGCGCTGGACATCCCGCTGATCCGCAAATTCATCGCCGGCTTCCAGCAGGGCGCCCGCCACGCCCGGCCGGACATCGGCCTGCTGGTCAATTTCGTCGGCACCACCCCCGCCGCCTTCAACGATCCGACCACCGGGGCGGAGGTGGCGAAGGCCCAGTTCCAGCGCGGCGCCGACGTGGTGTTCGCCGGAGCCGGCGTGTCCAACTTCGGCATCTTCGCGGCGGCCAAGGACGACGGGCGCCTCGCCATCGGGGTGGACAGCAACCAGAACCACCTCTACCCCGGCACCATCCTGACCTCGATGCTGAAGCGGGTGGATCTGGCGGTGGAGCGCGCCTTCGGGGAGGGCCGCAGCGGCGCCTGGACCCCCGGCCCGCGCGCCCTGGGGCTGGCCGAGCGCGGAGTCGATTACGCGCTGGACGACAACAACCGCGCGCTGGTCACCCCCGCCATGAAGGACCGGCTGGAGGAAGCGCGCGAGGCCATCATCCAGGGCCGCATCCGGGTGGCGGACGCCGTGTAGCGCCCACTCAGGCGTATTGCGGCTCGACCCCGACGGCGAAGCTCAGGTCGGCGCCGCGCAGCGTTTCCGCCGTGGCGCGGACGCGCGTCAGGTCGGTGCCGTGCAGGATCGCGCGGGCGAGGCTGGTGTCGCGCAGATCGGCCCCGGTCAGGCTGGCCTCGGCAAGGTTGGTCGGCCACAGGCGGCTGCCGTCCCCGGCAAGGTCCACCGGGCGCAGCCGCGCCCGCCACAGCTTGGCCCCCGCCAGATTGGCCCCGCGCAGGTTGCAGCCGGACAGGTCGGCGCTGGTGAAGTCCGCCTCGCGCAGGTCGCAGTAGGACAGGTCCGCCATGACCAGCTTCGCCCCGGAGAAATCCGCCCCGCGCAGCCCGCAGAAGCGCATCACGCTGCCGGCCAGGAGTTGGTTGGCAAAGTTGTAGCCGCGCAGGTCGACGCGCTGCATCTCCAGCCGCAGGCCGGCGGCGGCGTTGCGCTCGACCCAGAGCTGGTGCGCGGAAATGCTGTCGGCCATCCGCCCGGCGAGGCTGACCAGCCCGGTACCGTCCACATCGATGCCGCGCCGCTCCAGCGTCTGGCGCAGTTCGTCGTCCAGCCGGGCGCCGCACAGCAGGGCGCCCTGCATTTCCACCCGCTCCATCACCGCGCCGATCAGATTGGCGCCGATCAGGATGGTTCCGGTCATGTCGCTTCCGGAAAAGGTCGCGCCGCAGAGATCGCAGCCGGAAAAGTCGCACTGCGCCAGACGCGCGTCGGACAGGATGGCGCGGGCCATCTTGGAGCCGATGAAGGTGGTGCTGCCGTCGGCGTTGCCCGCCGGCTTGCGTTCGTCCGCCCCCAGCATCATACCCTTGCGCAGGTCGGCGCCGCGCAGGTTGGCCTCCTCCATCAAGGCGCCCTCCACCCGCGCGCCGCGCAGGTCGGCACCCTCCAGCGACGCACCGGTGAGGTCGGCTTTGGATAGGTCGGCGCCGAACAGGTCGGTGCGCGACAGAACGGCCCCCGACAGCCGGGCGCTGTTCAGGTTCGCCCCGCTGAGCTTGGCGCCGCTGAGATTGATGCGGCGTAGCCCCAGGCCCGACAGGTTGTGGAAGCTGAGGTCGGCGCAGCGCCCCTTCATGCTGGGGTCGCGCGTCAGCCATTGCTGATGCTTGACCAGCGCGTTGCGGATCGCCCTCAGATATCGCTCTTCCACGTGCGACGCCTCCGCGACGTCCAGCCGTTTCCGCCGGCATCGCACACCGGTTGAACGATTGGGACCCTTGCCACGCTGGGATGTTACCAGAGCCGCCTGGAAAAAGCGAAAGCCCTGATTTGTCTGGCCTCAGCGCAGCGTGTCGGCCAGCAGCGCGCCGCGCGACGCCATCATGTAGAGCCCCATGTGATGCGCCGGCTCCTGCGGGTGCGCCGCCGTCTCGGGCAGGCCGAGGTCCCGCGCCGTCTCCGCCGGCAGGTCGTAGGTGGCGCAGCCCGGCTCGTAGACCACAACGTCCTTCAGCGTCGGCATCATGCCGTGGTTGCGCGCGGACAGCAGGGTCAGGACGAAATCCATCACGCACACGTCGGTGCAGATGCCCACCGTGACGACCGACACCAGCCGGTTGCCGTTGACCCAGTCCACCAGCCGGTTGCGCCCGGCCTTGCCATCCGCGCCCAGTTCGGTCGCGCCGATGAAGAAATTGATGCAGTCCTTGGCGATGAGGGTCGCCGAGGGCTCCGACTCGAGCCAGGCCAGTTCGGACACCAGCTCGTCATGGCCGGTGCCGATCAGGCAGTGCGGGGGATAGGGCGGCTCCGGCTTGTCCGGGGCATGGCGGTCCAGCGAGACGCAGATCGGCCAGCCGGCCCCGGCGAAGCGGCGGGCCAGACGGTCCGTCTCGGCGATCATGCGGTCGACATGGGCGTTCGGCGCCGCCGGGGCGAGCGGACCGCAACCGACGGCGGCAAACCCCTTCACCTCGTCGATGATCACCAGACCGGTGCCTCCGGCCGGCATCGCGTAGTCGCCGAGCGCCACCGGAAAGGTGCGGCGGATGGTCTCCAGCGCCTCGTCGCTGCGAGTCATCAGGTCCAGCAT
>NZ_CP059452.1:70000-112500 GCF_022023855.1 Azospirillum brasilense | reverse complement strand
TGGACATGCTGACCGGGGCCGACGTCCCGGCGGACGAGGCGACCAACGCCATCGCGGCGCTGCGCAAGGTTTATGACCCGCGCAAGCTGCAGGTTGGCCAACAGGTCACCATCCTGTTCGAGCCACGCCGCGGCGGGACCAAACGATTCGTGGGGCTGGAATTCCTGCCGGACGTGGTGCGCTCCGTCTCCGTGTCCCGCAAGGGTGACACCGACTTCACGTCGAGCGAATCGGAGAAGGCGGTCACCCGCCAGCCGGTCGCTGCGCAGACGGTGATCCGGTCGAGCCTGTTCGAAGCGGGCAACGCCGCCGGCGTGCCGGTGTCGGTGATGATGGCGCTGATCCGCGACTATTCCTATGACGTGGACTTCCAGCGCGACCTTCAGCCGGGCGATCAATTCGAGGTCCTTTATGAGCGGCTGGTCACCGCGGATGGCAAGAGCGCCGGCGAAGGCGACGTGCTCTACGCCGCGCTGGTGCTGAGCGGCAAGGAGTACCCGATCTACCGGCACAAGAGCCGGGACGGGCGGATCGACTACTACAACCGCGACGGCGAGAGCATCCGCCGCGCGCTGCTGCGAACACCGATCGACGGCGCGCGGATCACCTCGGGCTTCGGCATGCGGCATCACCCGATCCTGGGCTTCAGCAAGATGCACAAGGGCATGGATTTCGGCGCGCCGACCGGCACCCCGATCTACGCCGCGGGCGGCGGCGTGGTCGAAGAGGTCGGGCCGAACGGTGCCTACGGCAATTACATCCGCATCCGCCACAACACACAGATCGCCACGGCCTACGCCCATCTGAGCCGGATCGCCAAGAGCACGCGCCGCGGCGCCCGCGTCGACCAGGGCGACGTCATCGGCTACGTCGGCACCACCGGACGATCCACCGGCCCGCACCTGCATTACGAGGTGCTGAAGAGCGGCCAGCAGATCAACCCGAAGAGCATCGACCTTCCCACCGGCGACAAGCTGGAAGGCCGTGAGATGCAAGCCTTCGAGCAGACGGTGCGGTCGCTGGACAAGACCTTCGAGCAAGCGCGCAGCGGCCTCCAGCTCGCCCGCACCCCAGGGTCGCATGAGGATAAGGGGTGCACCAAGGCCACCACCTGCTGAAACCGTTCCAGCGCGTTCCCGACGCCTTCTATTCCTGGTGAAGGAGGCGGCGGATGGCGCTGGCGAGAATCTGGACGCCCTTCTCTTCGTCGTCCGCCATCTTGCGGAGGCGGTCGCGCATGGCCTGAACCTGCGGCTTCATCTGGGCCGCCTTGGCGATGGCCAGTTGCGCCTCTTCCGGTTTCATATCGTTGTCGGCCATGGCGTGCTCCCTCCGCTTGCAATCAGGATGAGACAGTCGGCGCCGTGTTGCAACGGCCCTCGCTAATTCGAAGCCGGCGTCAGCGAAACAGGCCGACGCTCTCCACCGCTTGGCCGCCGGTCCCCAATTTGAATTCCGTGACGCCTGGCGCGCTGTCCGGGTTGATGCCGCCAAGGTCGAGCCAACCCACGCCGCGCCCCTTGAGCGCCAGCGCCGCCCGCCACAGGACCAGTCGCATCGCGCCGCTCTTGCGCCCCGACTCGCTGGACCAGCCGATCTGGTAGGTGGCCGAGCCGCCATGGATGTAGAAGAGCGCGCTCGCCGCCGGAACGGTGCTGTTCGGGCGACCTTCCAGGGCGGCGACCATCAGCACCCCGTCGCCCTTCCCTCCACCTTTCAGCAGCGCGTTGCGGATGCGCACGGCCAGCGCTCCGGTCATCGGGCGGAATTGCTTGGTCAGGGCCTGCTCATGCTCCTGCTTCATCAGCCAAGGCAAGTTCTTGGCCTCCCAGTCCAGATCGATGACCAGACCGGCCTTCTCCGCCCCCTTCAACCGCTGGCGCCAGTCGCGGGCCATCGCCGCGCGCAAATCCTCCTCGCCGCGGGAGAGGTCGAGCCACACCGTGCGGTAACCGGGACCCAAGGGGCGGAAGCCGCAACGGCGCAGCATCGCCTCCGCCTCCGGGCCGGCGGCCAGTTCAGGAAGCAGGCTGGCCCGGCTAAGCGGGTTGTCGGGGCAGGCTCGGCGCAGCAGGCGGAAAACCGCCTCCTGGGTCGCTGGATCCGGCTCCACCCCGTCGAGCCACAACGGGCCGCGGTGGATCTGGCGCTGGTGGAACAGGCGAAGCATGCGCCGCTCCAGGAGCTGCACCATCCCGATGGGCGTGCCGTCCCGCTGTATCACGCCGAGCCGCGGCACGAAGCCATGGGTGCGCCCCATGGCGCCGGCATAGGCGAAGCACTGCGGCAGGGTGGAGCGGGGAACGCGGGCGAAGAGCGAGGCCCACTCCCCCACCGTTCCCTCGTTCCACAGGATGGTGACGGCGCCTTCGGACGAGGTTGGCATGGAGGATGATCCGGCGTCAGGCGGGCGGTAGGGCCGAGGTGGCCTCTTCCAACTGGGCGAAGCTCGGCCGGTATTCGGGCTCCAGCACGTTTCGCGAGTATTCGACGGAGATGGCCGGAGCGTAGCCGGACAGATGAGCGATCAGGCCGATCTTCATCGCCTGATAGTATTTCCCTTCGGCGTGATAGATGTTCTTGAGGCCGCTGGCGATCGGCGCCAGGAAGCCATAGGCGACGAGAATGCCGGTGAAGGTGCCGACCAGCGCGCCGCCGATCAGCTTGCCGAGGACCTCCGGCGGCTCCGTGATCGATCCCATGGTGTGGATCACGCCCAGCACCGCCGCGACAATGCCCAGCGCCGGCACGGCGTCGGCGACCGCCTGGATGGCGTCGGCGATCCGCTGGTGCTCGTGGTGCATGGTCTCGATGTCCTCGTCCATCAGGTCGACCAATTCATGCGGGTTGTCGGCCCCGAGCGACATCAGGCGAAGATAGGTGCAGAGGAAGGATATGGCGTGGTGGTCGCCGTAGAATTTTGGAAACTGCTGGAAGAGTGGTGAGTCCTCGGGTTTCTCGATGTGCTGTTCGAGCGCAAGCAGCCCCTTGGTCTTGGCGATCTTGAAGACCTGATACATCATGGTGAGAAGTTCGAGGAAGTCATCCTTTTTGTATTTTGGCCCTTTGAAAAGGTGGCCGAGTTCCTTGCCGGTGTGGGTGACCACCGCTTTGGGATTGCCGATCAAAAACGCGCCGGCGGCGGAGCCCAGGATGATCATGAACTCGAAGGGCATCCACAGCACGCCCAGGTGGCCGCCGCCCAGGACGTAGCCCCCGAAGACGCTGAACACCACGACGCCGAAGCCGATCATCACGAACATGTCTTCCGTCCTCCAGCGTCATTTTCCGTGTCTTGACCGCTCCGCTCCGCGGAAAGCCGGCCAAGCGGGCGTGCTTGCGTTCTGCCGGCCCAGTGACGCAGCAATCCCTTGAGTTTTTGTAAATCTCCCGGCGTCTGACGCGATCCTAGCCGTGACAACGGATTGTGTCACGAAAGGAGTACCCGAAAAGCACCCTCGCCGCAGCCACATGCGCAAAAGAAAAGGGACCGCCTGCGGGCGGTCCCTCTTTACACGCTCGGACGACCCGGCGCCGGCCCGATCAGCCGATCCGCCAAGTGTCCGGAGCCTCCTCCAGCCGCTTGAGAAGCGCCACGCGCTGCTGCTCGATCTCGTCCGGCAGATGGCTGCCGAAGCGGTTGAACAGCTCCTCCTGATCCTTGGCCTCGGCCTCGGCTTCCTTCCGGTCGATGTCCATGATCTTCCGGAACTTGTCCTCGGCGAAGTCCAGACCGGCCCAGTTCAGGTCCTGGTAGCGCGGCATGTAGCCGAACGGGCTCTCCGCCGCATCCACCGCACGGCCGCGGACGCGGTCGACGATCCAACGCAGGACGCGCATGTTGTCGCCGAAGCCCGGCCAGACGAACTTGCCGTTCTCGTCCTTGCGGAACCAGTTGACTCGGTAGATGCGCGGCAGGTTCTCCACCTTGCCTTCCATCGCCAGCCAATGGTTCCAGTAGTCGGCCATGTTGTAGCCGCAGAAGGGCAGCATGGCGAAGGGGTCGCGGCGGATGGCGGCCTGGCCCACGGCGGCGGCCGTCGCCTCCGAGCCCATGGTCGCCGCCCAGTAGACGCCCTCGCGCCAGTTGTAGGCCTCGAACACCAGCGGGAAGGTCTTGGACAGGCGGCCGCCGAAGATGAAGGCGGAGATCGGAACGCCCGCCGGGTCTTCCCAGGCCGGATCGATCGACGGGCACTGCGCCGCCGGGGCGGTGAAGCGCGAGTTCGGGTGCGCGGCCGGACGGCCCGACGCCGGGGTCCAATCGTTGCCCTGCCAGTCGATGAGGTGGGCCGGCGCCTCCTCGGTAAGACCCTCCCACCACACGTCGCCGTCGTCGGTCAGCGCGACGTTGGTGAAGATGACGTTGGCGTTCAGGGTCTTCAGCGCGTTCGGGTTCGACTTGATGCTGGTGCCGGGCGCGACGCCGAAGAAGCCGGCCTCCGGGTTGATGGCGCGCAGCGTGCCGTCCGGCTGCGGCTTCACCCAGGCGATGTCGTCACCGATGGTGCGGACCTTCCAGCCTTCGAACTCGGCCGGTGGAACCAGCATGGCGAAGTTGGTCTTGCCGCAGGCCGACGGGAAGGCGGCGGCGACGTAGGTCTTCTCGCCCTCCGGGCTTTCCACGCCGAGGATCAGCATGTGCTCGGCCAACCAGCCCTGCTCACGGCCCATCGAGGAGGCGATGCGCAGCGCGAAGCACTTCTTGCCGAGCAGAGCGTTGCCGCCGTAGCCCGAGCCGAAGGAGACGATCGAGTGATCGGCCGGGAAGTGGACGATGTACTTGTGATCGGCGTTGCACGGCCACGCCACGTCCGGCTGGCCGGGCTCCAGCGGCGCGCCGATGGAGTGCAGGCAGGGCACGAAGTCGCCGTCGCCCAGGATGTCCAGCACCTTCTGACCCATGCGGGTCATCATGCGCATGTTCACCGCGACATAGGGGCTGTCGGAGATCTGCACGCCGATGTGGGCGATGTCCGAGCCCAGCGGCCCCATGCTGAAGGGCACCACATACATGGTGCGGCCCCGCATGCAGCCTTCGAACAGGCCGTCCAGCTTCGCCTTCATCTCCGCCGGGTCGACCCAGTTGTTGGTCGGGCCGGCATCCTCCTTGCGCTCGGAGCAGATGTAGGTCCGGTCCTCGACGCGGGCGACGTCGCCCGGATCGGAGCGGCAGAGGTAGGAGTTCGGGCGCTTGGCCTCGTTCAGCTTGATGAAGGTGCCCGATTCCACCATCTCGGCGCACAGGCGGTCGTATTCCTCCTGCGATCCGTCACACCAGTGCACCCGCTCGGGCTTGCACTTGTTCGCGATCTCCTCGACCCAAGCCAGGAGCTTCTTGTTCCGCGTGCGCGTTGTTCCGGTCATCCTTTGCCTCTCAACTCGTCTCCGGGTTCGCCGCCCCCTTGGGATTCGGGGTCCGGTGCCCGGAGGTCCGGACGGCTGGCCTTTTCGGCCCTTATCGAAGCCGTCCTCGTTCGGTGGCGGTGTCTTACCGCCGGCTCAAACCACCGCAGCCCGGCCCGCAGGCCGTACGGCGGTCATCCCGACGCGCCCCCCGGGCGCGCCCGATGTCCTGATTGGCAAGAGAGGGGTGGCCCGAGGGCCACAAACCCAAAACGGCAACGGGTTGGTCCGTTATGGTCCACTGACGTTTTCTCCTGGTTGCGCTCTTTTTGCGCGCCGCTTGCCGCGGCGTCGTGGTTAGCCGTCACGATCATCCGAATCCACTGAGCCGTCGGCCGCGCCGGGTGCGCTCCGGCGAGCCTGCCGGGCGAGGCCGGCGAGAGTGACCCTAGCGTCTTCGGGGTTTTCCACGCTGTGATCGAAATCAACCCGCGCCATTTCGCCGCTGCGGCGCAGATCGCAACCGTCGGGGTCGATGCCGGTCATCACCCACGGCTCGGCGCCGTCGGCGGACCGCCGGGCCAGAACCGTGGCGTACAGCCGCAAGGCGTCGGCGTGGTCGGCGTTCATATGGCTCAGGATGGCCTTCTCAGCCTCGGCCAGCGCCATGGGAACGGCGGGCAACATCAACTCGGCGCGGTCGAGCCACCGAACCCGGCCGAATCCGGCCACCAGATGGGCGCGCTCCGCCGACACGGCGTAAACGCTGAAATCGGCGAAGCCGGCGTAGAGACCCGCACCGGGATGGCGCGCCAGGAAGCGGGCGCGGTGGCGCGGCTCCTCCGAGCGCTCGGCCCGCCCGAGAACGGACAGCCGCGGCCCGGACAGCGGCTCCGCCAGCCCAGCCGTTCCGTCGAACAGCAGGCCGACGCGCGGGTCCCGCGCGATGTTCTTCGTGTGGTCGGCAAGGGTGGAAAGAAGGAGAAGGGGTGTGCCGTCCAGGTCGAAGGCCACTTGGACCAGCGAAGGATAGGGCCAGCCGCTATCGCCATTCAGCCGGTCATCGCGCTGGGCACCATCCCCGCGCAAGGCGGTGGACAGCGCCGCCAGACCGGCACCACGCATCAGGCGCCTTGCGGCGCCTCCCGTTCGGCCGCCGACGTCCGATGACGCCGCGGCGCCCGGCCCCGTTGGGGTCGGACGGATGGGGGACTCTTCGGAAGTCATGCCCTGAAACGAATGCGTTCTCCCGCGCAGCACCGTTTCCCCGGCGCCGCATTGGTGCCATATTGGCCCAGACAAATAGGTTGGGAAAAGCGAAAAGTTGGCTTTTCATGCCTTTGCGCCGCCTGCAGGTCGTCGTGGAGCATTGGGAAAGCCCGCATTTCGAAATAAGACGAAACCATTCTTCCGTAGTAAGCGACATCAACGGGCCGGCCATCCGCTTCAGTTGGCCGCCGGCACCGGCGGTTGCCGAAAACGGGGTGTGTGATTGGGAACGCGAACGACATGTCTCACACCGTAGCCTTGGTGGATGACGACCGGAACATCCTGACCTCCGTTGCCATGGCGCTGGAAGCGGAGGGGTTCGAGGTGCGCACCTACACCGACGGCGCCGAAGCGCTGCGCGGCCTGACCCAGCGCCCGCCGGACCTCGCCGTGCTGGACATCAAGATGCCGCGCATGGACGGGATGGAGCTGCTGCAGCGCCTGCGCCAGACCAGCCATCTGCCGGTCATCTTCCTGACCAGCAAGGATGACGAGGTGGACGAGCTGATGGGTCTGCGCATGGGCGCGGACGACTACATCAAGAAGCCCTTCTCGCAGCGCCTGCTCGTCGAGCGCATCCGCACCCTGCTGCGGCGTGAGGCGGCGACCCGCGACAAGACCGCGCCGGAACCCGGCGTTCTGCTGACCCGCGGCCCGCTGGTCATGGACGGCGCCCGCCATTCCTGCACCTGGAAGGGTCAGCCCATCGACCTGACGGTGACGGAATTCCTTCTGGTGAAGGCGCTGGCCCAGCGCCCCGGCCATGTGAAGAGCCGCGACCAGCTCATGGACGCCGCCTATGGCGAGAACGTCTATGTCGACGACCGCACCATCGACAGCCACATCAAGCGGCTCCGCAAGAAGTTCAAGGCCATTGATTCCGACTTTGCGCAGATCGAAACGCTCTATGGCGTCGGTTACCGATACAGGGAGTGAGGTCCGCACGCCGGACCACGCTCTCTCTCCCCCCGTCCCCCCCGGAACCACGCCGCGCGCCGCGTCCAGGCGCCGGGTGCGCGGCGTGCCGTCGCCGCTGACCCTGCGGATTCTCGCCGTCAACGTGCTGGCGCTGCTGCTTCTGGTCGGCGCCCTGCTCTATCTCGGCCGCTACCAGGACCGGCTGGTCCAGGCGGAGCTGGACGCGCTGGAGACGGAGGCCCGGATCTTCGCCTCCGCGCTCGGCGAGGGCGCCGTGCAGCGGGCCGCCGACGAGCCGGAGCTGGGCCAGGAGAGCTACGAGCTGTCGCCGGAGCTGGGGCGCCAGATGATCCGCCGGCTGGCGCTGGCGACGGAGACGCACACCCGGCTCTACGGCCCGGATGGACGGCTGCTGTCAGACAGCCGCGTGCTGACCGGCTCGCCCGGCAAGATCGAGATCCAGGAGCTGCCGCTGCCGCCCTCCGGGGATCCGGCGTCACGGGCGGTCAATGAGTTCTACGCCCGCTTCATCGACGTGGTGCCGAGCCGGGAGAACCTGCCGCTCTACCGCGAGCCGCCGGGCCACGCCGCCGAATCGGCGGCCCCGCCGCCCAACGTGGAGCGCGCGCTGGCCGGCGAGAACAGCGCGACGGTGTGGCGGCTGGCCTCGCCGGTCGCCCGATCCAACCTGCTGCTGACGGTCGCCGTTCCGGTACAGCGCTACAAGGAGGTGCTGGGGGCGGTGCTGCTGTCGCGCAGCGGCACGGTGATCGATGAAGCCATCCGGTCGGTGCGCACCGACATTCTGCGCGTCTTCGCGGTGGCGCTTCTGGTCACGGTCCTGATGTCGCTCTATCTGGCCGGCACCATCGCCCGGCCCATCCGCAAGCTGGCGCAGGCCGCCGACCGGCTGCGCACCGGCCACGGGCGCCACACCGAGATCCCCGACTTCACCCGCCGCGGCGACGAGATCGGGGAGCTTTCCGGTGTGCTGCGCGACATGACGGCGGCGCTGTGGGCGCGCATGGACGCCATCGAGCGCTTCGCGGCCGACGTCGCCCACGAGATCAAGAATCCGCTGACCTCGCTGCGCAGCGCGGTGGAGACGGTCAGCCGCATCCAGGACCCGGCCCGCCGCGACAAGCTGATGGCGATCATCGCCGACGACGTGCAGCGGCTGGACCGGCTGATCAGCGACATCTCCAACGCCTCGCGCCTGGACGCAGAGCTGTCCCGCGCCGCTCTGGAACCGGTGGACATCGGCGCGATGCTCCGCACGCTCGCCGACATCCACCACACCACCGCGGAGGACGAGGAGGACGAGGGCGGGGCGGAGGCCGCGCCGAGCGTCGTCATCGAGCCGCCGCGGGGCGGGTCGCTGACCGTGAAGGGGCTGGAGGGGCGCCTGACCCAGGTCTTCCAGAACCTGATCGCCAACGCCCTGTCCTTCTCGCCGCCCGGCGGGCAGGTCCGGCTGGCCACCCGACGCACCCCGGACGGCGCGGTCGAGGTGACGGTCAGCGACGACGGCCCCGGCATTCCGGAGGGCAAGGAGGAGGCGATCTTCGAACGCTTCTACACCGAGCGGCCGGCAGGCGAGAAGTTCGGCACCCATTCCGGCCTCGGCCTGTCGATCTCCAAGCAGATCGTCGAGGCCCACGGCGGCACCATCCGGGCCGCGAACCGTCTCGGCCGCGATGGGGAGACGATCGGCGCCGTCTTCACCGTGCGCCTGCCCCGTCCGTGAGGGATTTCCACATGGCGGATGCGGCATAGTTGCAATTTGAGAAAAGACGTATGGACAAAGTCGTGGGTGCGGCGGATGCTCGATTACGGTCACTCCCGCGCCTGCGACGGCTGGCCTTTCGACAACCGGACGTCACCAACCGGAAGAGGGCCATGTCCGACATCCAGCCCGACCTCAAGCCGATCGCGCCTCGCCAGATCGAGGAGGTCGCCGCGGCTTCGGCCAAGGTAATCGACTTCCGCCGCTATCGGCTGGCCCGCCTCATCAACGACGCCAGCGTCCAGCAGGGCGAGCTGGCCCGGATGATGCGGGCATCGGCCAACGAACGGACGCAGCTGGCGGAGGCGCTCCAGGGCGCCCAGCGGCATCTGGCGACCATCGCCGACAGCTACACCCATCTGCTGACCCGGCTGGCCCGCGAGAAGGATTTCCGCACGGCCTGCCAGGAGGCAGCGGAGCTGGACGATCTGGACGAGATGATCCGCCGGCGCGACGCGCTGGCCAGCGAACTGGCGGACATCCGCCGTACCGTCCGGCCCGGCCTGCGCATCGGCTTGACCGCGGGCTGCGACCGGCCGGCCTGAGGCCGGAACTCGCGCGGCGGTCACCGTGGCTCAGCCGGGTTATGGCCGGAGCACGGCGGTCGCGCCGGCGCATTCGAGGCGTATCGGGCGGGAAAAGGATGCATTTTCGGCATCCCATTGACAGAACCAGCGGCACGCCTCACCTTCGCGGGATCATGGTAACGATTCACGGCACCTGCGTCCTGGTCGGCACATGGAATGACGGCCAGGGAAACGGCGGTAGCGGCGGCATACGGAGTGGCGGCGACCGCGGCGAAACGCCCGTCGGCGTGCTGCTGCGGGGGCCGTCGGGCAGCGGCAAGTCCGATCTGGCCTTGCGGATGATCGACGCGGGGGCGCTGCTGGTTGCCGATGACCAGGTGGAACTGCGCGTCGACCAGGACAGGCTGATGGCGACGGCGCCGGCGGCTCTGGCCGGTCTTCTGGAGGTGCGGGGCGTCGGCATCATGCCCCTGCCCGCCGCCGCGGAGGCGGAGGTCGGGCTGGTCGTCGATCTGGTGCCACGCGACGCCGTGGAGCGTCTTCCCATGGAAGAGGCCGCGGATCTTCTCGACCGGGCCGTCCCGCGCCTCGCCCTCTGCCCCTTCGACGCCTCGGCTCCGGCCAAGCTCAAGTTGGCCGCCGCTGCGGCGCGTGCCGGCTCGCTGGGAAAGGTTCCAAACCTGCCATGACCGACCGCCATTCCCAGGAAAACCTGCTGACGGAACGGCCGATGGGCCCGGACGGTCAACTCGTGCTGGTCACCGGCATGTCCGGAGCCGGCATGTCCGTCGCCTTGAAGGCGCTGGAGGATTTGGGCTACGAAGCGGTGGACAACCTGCGCCTCTCGCTGGTCCCAGCGCTTCTGGAGCAGGCGGACCCGCGCAAGCGGCCGCTGGCCCTGGTCATCGACAGCCGCACCCGCGACTTCTCCGCCCACGCCATGCTGGAGGAGGTCGAGGCGCTGAAGGCCCATGCCGGGTTGGACGTGCGGCTGGTCTTCCTCGACTGCGGGGACGAGACGCTGCAGCGCCGCTTCACCGAGACGCGCCGCCGCCATCCATTGGCCATCGACCGCCCGGTTCCGGATGGCATCCAGCTGGAACGCACCATGCTGCTGCCGCTGAAGCAGCAGGCCGACGTGACCATCGACACCACGCAATTGTCGATCCACGACCTGCGCCGCATCCTGGCCGGCAACTTCCAGATCGACAGCCAGGCGGCGCTCCAGGTCTTCGTCACCTCCTTCTCGTTCCGGATGGGGTTGCCTCGCGAGGCGGACCTCGTGTTCGACGTACGCTTCCTGACGAATCCCCATTATGATCCGGATCTGCGCCCGCTCACCGGCCTGGACCCCCGCGTGGCGGCGCGCGTGGAGGGCGATCCGGATTTCGCCGACTTCTTCCGTCATCTGACGGAACTGTTGCAGCCGCTTCTGCCGCGCTACAACCAGGAGGGCAAGAGTTACCTGACCATCGCGGTCGGCTGCACCGGCGGCAAGCACCGGTCGGTGTTCGTCGCCGAACGGCTGGCCGCTTGGCTGGGCGGGCTGGGGCTGAAGGTCGGGATCAGCCATCGGGAGTTGGACCGGCAGGCCCCGCGCACCGGCTGACCGCTGAAGGTTGGCCAGAGGGGCTGACCCAAGGGGCTGATTGGTCCGGATAAGGGATCGTTCATAAGTGCCGCAATAAGAATGTGGCTTCGGGGGAGGCTCCAGAATTGAAGGATGTCCCATGATCGGTATGGTTCTGGTAACCCACGGGCGCCTCGCGGCAGAGTTCATCGCCGCGCTGGAGCATGTGGTGGGTGAGCAGCAGCAGGTGCGGGCCGTGTGCATCGGCCCAGACGACGACATGGAGCAGCGCCGTCAGGACATTCTGAACTCCGTGGCCGACGTGGACGACGGGTCCGGCGTCGTCGTGCTGACCGACATGTTCGGCGGGACTCCGTCCAACCTCGCCATCTCCATCATGGACAAGGCGAAGGTCGAAGTGATCGCCGGCGTGAACCTGCCGATGCTGATCAAGCTGGCCAGCGTCCGCCGCCAGGAAACGCTGACCCACGCCGTGACCGCCGCGCGGGAGGCCGGACAGAAATACATCAACGTCGCATCCTCGCTGCTGTCGGACGGGTGACTCGATGAGCGTTCCAGACGACAAGACGCCCGCCCAGGGCGCTTCCGGCGTTGACGGGCGGACTCCGGAGAGAAACCCCGAAATCTGCCAGACCGTCACCATCTGCAACCAGCGCGGCCTGCACGCCCGCGCGGCGGCGAAGTTCGTGAAGCTGGTCGCCACCTTCGATTGCGAAATCGAGGTGCGGCGCGGCGAGACGCAGGTTTCGGGCGAATCCATCATGGGCCTGATGATGCTGGCCGCCGGCCCCGGCACCTCGGTGGAGCTGTACGCCTACGGCCGCGAGGCCGAGGACGCCATGGCCGCTCTCGTGGATCTGATCACCCGCAAGTTCGATGAAGACTGACGTTCCGGCCGCCGGCCAGGGGCGGTCGTTGCGCGGGCTGGGCGTTTCGCCCGGCATTGCCATCGGCCCGGCCCATGTGGTGGAGAGCGGCGCCGTCCGCGTTCCCGAATACACGCTCGCCGCCGATCAGGTGGAGGCCGAGGCCGCGCGCTTCGCCGATGCCTGCGGCAAGGCGCGCCGCCAGATCCGCAAGCTGAAGGCCAAGGCGCTGACGCTGCCCGGCTCCGCGTCGGAGGAGATCGGCTTCCTTCTCGACGCGCATCTGGCGATGGTCACCAACTCGCGCCTGACGCGCGGCGTCGAGCGCCGCATCCAGCAGGAGCTGGTCAACGCCGAGGCCGCGGTCCAGGCGGAGATCGCCACCATCGCCCAGACCTTCGCGAGCATGGAGGACAGCTACCTCGCCGGGCGCATCGCCGACGTGCGCGAGGTGGGGCGCCGCCTGATCCGCAACCTGATGCGGCACGAGTATCAGGCCTTCTCCATGCTGAACCCCGGCGCGGTGATTCTGGCCGAGGAGCTGACCCCGGCGGACACCGCCCTGCTCGACCCGCGCCGCGTCGCCGGATTCGCCACCGTGCTCGGCGGGGCGGAAGGGCACACGGCGATCATGGCGCGCTCGCTGGGCATTCCGGCTGTGCTGGGCGTCGGCGGGCTGCTGGCCGGGCTGAAGAACGGGATCACGGTCATCGTGGACGGGGTGCAGGGGCGCGTCATCATCGACCCCACCCCCGAGGTGCTGGAGGACTACCGGCAACGGCGCGCCGAACGCGAGCGCGAACGCGAGCAGCTGAAGGGCCTGCGCAAGCTGCCGGCGGTCACGCGCGACAACACCGCGGTGACGCTCCAGGCCAATCTGGAACTGCCCCGCGACCTCGACCACGCGCTGGAGAACGGGGCGCAGGGAATCGGGCTGCTGCGCACCGAGTTCCTGTTCATGAACCGCGACCAGTTGCCGGACGAGGACGAGCAGTACACCGTCCTGCGCTCCATCATCGAGGGCATGGGCGGGCGCACCGTCACCGCCCGCACCATGGATGTCGGCGGTGAGAAGCTGGCCGGCTGGATGGCCGGCCGCTACGGTGAGCCGGCGAACCCGGCGCTCGGTCTGCGCGCCGTCCGGCTGGGCCTGCGCGAGCCGAAGCTGCTGGAGACGCAGCTCGCCGCCATGCTGCGGGCCGGCGTCCACGGGCCGCTGCGCATCCTGCTGCCGATGATCTGCTCGGTCGCCGAGGTGCAGCGCGTGCGCGAGATGATGGGCCAGGTGGCCCGCCGCCTGCGCCGCCGCGGCGTCCCCATCGCCGATCCGCTGCCGCCGGTGGGGGTGATGGTGGAGGTTCCGGGCGCGGCCCTGTCCGCGGACGCGCTGGCCTACGCCGCCGACTTCTTCTCCATCGGCACCAACGACCTGACCCAGTACACGCTGGCCATCGACCGCGGCGACGAGCAGGTCGCCTCGCTCTACGACCCGCTGCATCCGGCGGTTCTTCGCCTGATCCAGTTCACCATCGAGGCGGCGTTGCGCGCCCGCATCCCGGTGTCGGTCTGCGGCGAGATCGCCGGGGACGCGCGCTACACGGCCTTGTTGTTGGGGCTTGGCGTGCGCGACCTGTCGATGGTCCCGCCGGCCATCCCCCTGGTGAAGCGGCGCATCCGCAAGCTGGACCTTCAGGAAGCCACCCGCCGCGCCCGCGTCATCATGGACCAGAGCGACAGCGGGCGCATCGCCGCCCTGCTGGACGACTTCAACGCCGTCGGCTGAGGCACCGCTCGAAGGAAGAACGGCGTCCGCGCAACTCCATCGTTGCCGCGGACGCCGTTCTCACCGCCCGATCATGGGCTTCAGCCAGGGCCAGGAGATGAACAGTTCGGTGAAGTAGCCCTGGGTGAGAATGCCGCGGCCGACCTTGTGGATGCGGGCCGGAAGCGCGCCGAGCTCCCCCTTGCGGGCGATCACGAAGATGGACCGGCGAAAGCTCGCGGCCGGAAAGGGCAGAACCCGCAGGCGACCCAGATGCTGGCGGCTTTTCACCAGCGCGGTCGGTGGAAGCAGACTCCACCCCATCTCCTCCGCCACCATGGCCATCATGGTGTCGACGGCGTCGAACGCGAAGCTGCGCGGGATCTCCATGCCCAGGCGGCGCAGATGCTGGTCCACCATCCGGCCAAGGCTGCTGTCCGCCGTGTTGCGGATCAGCGGCAACGCCTGTGAAAGCGCGCGCAGCCCGGCCTCGTCGGCGACCTCCGGCGCGTTGCGCGGCACCAGCAGCACGAAGGGCTCGGTGACCAGCCGGGCGCTGTCCACCTCATCCATGTCGTCGAAGGACTCGTTGGTGAAGATGACGTCCAGGCGCCGCGCCATGAACTGCTCCCGCAGTTGCCGGCTCAGCCCCGCCGCGATGCTGAAGGAGGGCACGCCGTCGCGCAGTTGCTGAAGCAGCCGCGGCATGAACGGGGCGGCCAGCGTGTCGATGCAACCGAGCCGCAGCTCCGGCACGAAGGGCGCATCCTTGCCGCCGATCACCGCCGGCAGTTGGCGGGCGTCGTTCAGGATGCGCTTGCTCCAATGCCAGAGCCGGTGACCGGCGGCGGTCAGCGCCATCGGGCGGATGCTTCGGTCGAACAGCTGCGTGGCGAAGGCGGTTTCCAGTTGACGCACCACATGCGACACGGCCGATTGAGTCAAGCCCAGTTGCCCTGCCGCTCGGGTCATGTTGCCAAGCTCCGCCACGGTCACGAACACTTCGAGGGCGTCGAGGTCAAAGTCGCGATGGCGCATGGGGCGAGCGGGCTTCGTCTTCCGGCGGTCGTGGGGCAGGTCCCGATGGAGACCCGGGTGGCGGCATATTATGAACGCAGTTCATCCCCACCATGAAAGTCATTTCTTGACGTGACGGGACGGAACGGTCGTGGGCAGCCTCGCGGGGTCGTCATTCCTTGCGAGCCTCCCATCATGACCATCCCTCCCCTCCCCTCCATCACCGCCGGCCAGCCCGCGACCCAGCCCGCTGCCCGACTCATCGGCCATTGGCTGGCCGGCCTGGAGCGCGCCGGCATTCCCGACGACGTCGCCGCGGCGGCCCGCGCCTGCATCATCGACACGCTGGGCGTGGCTCTGGCCGGAGTGGGCACCGACACCGCCCGCTTGGCGCGGGAGGACGCGCTGGACATCCATGCCGCCGGCCCGTCCACCCTCCTGGGAGGCGGGCGCCTCAACGCCGAAGGGGCCGCCTTCGCAAACACCACCGCCGCCCATGCGCTGGATTTCGACGATAACTCCTATGCCGGATTCGTCCATGGGTCGGCCGTGGTGGTGCCGACCGCCTTGGCCGCGGTGGAGGCGGCCGGAGGCACCGGAGCCGATCTGCTGACCGCCGTGGTTGCCGGTGCGGAGGCGGAATACGCGCTGGCCATCGCCCTCGGCAACGGGGTGTATGAGGCCGGCTGGTGGACCACCGCGCTGTTCGGCGTGGTCGGCGCCGCGGCCGCGGCGGCCAAGGCCTTCCGGTTGGACGGCGACCGGGCCGCCGACGCCATTGCCTTTGCACTCTGCGGAGCCGGCGGCATGCGGGCCTGCTTCGGCACGGGCGCCAAGCCGCTGCTGGCCGCACAGGCTGCCGCCAACGGGCTGCGCGCGGCGCGTCTGGCCAAGCGTGGCGGGGCCGTTCCGCACAGCGTGGTGGAGGACCCGCGAGGCTTTGCCCGGCTGGTGGCGCAGGGCCGGTTCGATCCCATGGCGCTGGCGGCCTTGGGCCGACGGTGGCACCTGCTCGACCCAGGCATCGACACTAAGGCCTATCCGGTCTGCCTCTCCTCGCATGCGGCTGCCGACGCGGTGCGCGACCTGATGACGGAGCACCGGCTGGTTCCGTCGGACATCGCGGCGGTGCGCTGCGTCGTGCCGCCCGTGGTGGCCGCCAACCTTACCTACGACCGCCCAACCACTCCCGGCGAAGCCCGCTTCAGCCTGCCCTTCGCGGTGGCCTGCGTGATGCTGCACGGCGACCTGACTCTGGATCACCTGACCGCAGCGACGCTGGCCGACCCGCATCTGCGCGCAGCGATGGAACGTGTGAGCATGCGGCCCGACCCCGGCTGGAACGCCGATCCCGAACGGGCGCGGCTGGCCCCGGAAGGCGCCGCTGTGACGGTGGAAACCGCAACCGGACATACGTTCCGCCGCTTCTGCGCCTCGGCGCGCGGCACCGTCGCCCGGCCGCTGTCGGCGCAGGAGCATGCCGGGAAGTTCCATGACTGTGCCGGACGCGCCATGGGATCGGAGGCAGCGGCGCGGCTCCATCGGAAGTTGCTGGATATCGATGCTCTGCCCCGGCTGGACGGGCTTCTGGACGTCTCGATCGGCTGACATGCGGGGCGAAAGCATACGCCTGCATTCATGGTCCCTGCAAAATTCATTCATGGTGCTGGCGAGACGTCCATAATCCAGCCTAATTTTTGAGCAAGATTGTCAGCCCAACGGACGGAATTTTACGAGCAAATTCCGGGCTTCAGCGGTGATCGAAAATCAGGCACATGGTCCACAACACCATATTCGCCTAATTTATGAGCATATCTTGCTCCGCCGGGCGGCATGGTCTTGGCCTTTCCGCCCATGACGGGTCTGTGAGAGCGTCGAGGCAACAGGAACCAAGGTCCACAACGGACCCCGCAAGCAGAGAGGCTTCATCATGGTGAAACGGTTGGTGGCACGGGCTGTGCTCTCGGCTTTCCTCCTCTCCGGCACCGCGCTGTCCGCGCACGCCGCCGGCACGCTCAAGGTGGCGGTGGATTCGAACCTGAACACTCTCGATCCCGCCAAGATGAAGGGCGGCCAGGAGTATGTGGCCGCCTACCTCCTCTTCAACGGCCTGACGGCGATCGCCGCCGACATGACGCTGAAGCCGGACCTCGCCGAGCGCTGGGAGCACAGCGCAGACCTCAAGACCTGGACCTTCTTCCTGAAGAAGGGCGTGAAGTTCCACAGCGGCCGGGAGATGGACGCCGAGGACGTGCTCGCCACCATCACCCGCATCCAGGACAAGGCGACCGGATCCACCGCCCGTGTGAACTTCGAGATCGTGGAGTCGATGAAGGCGGTGGATTCCCACACGGTGGAATTCACGCTGAAGTCCCCCTACTCCGGCTTCGCCGAGCTGTTCGGCGAGCGTCAGGCCCGCATCGTGCCGCGCGACGCCCTCGACACGCTGGCCTCCAACCCCGTCGGCACCGGCCCCTTCCAGTTCGTCTCCTTCGCGCCCGGCGACCGCATGGTGGTGAAGCGCAACCCGACCTATTTCGAGGCCGGCCTGCCCAAGCTGGACGAGGTGGTGATCCGCATCCTGCCCGAAACCGCCAGCCAGGTGGCGGCGCTGACCACGGGTGAGCTGGACCTCGCCTGGAACCTGCCGCCGGAGGCGGTGGACAAGGTCAAGGCGACATCGAACCTGAAGGCCGAAGCCGTGCCGACCTCCACCTGGGACGGTGTGATCATGAACGGCACGACCAAGCCGTTCGACGACGTGCGCGTCCGCCGCGCCGTGGCGACGGCGCTGGACAAGCAGGCCATCACCCAGATCGCCCTGTTCGGCTACGGCACGCCGACCCATTCGCCGATCCCGCCGAGCCATCCCTACTTCAACAAGGACCTGCCGATCGCCAAGGGCGACCCGGCGGCCGCGAAGAAGATGCTGGCCGAGGCCGGCTATCCCAACGGCTTCGAGGTCACGCTCTACACCCCGGCCGGCCGCGCCACCCGCGAGCGCCTGGGGCTGGCCGTCCGCGAACTGCTGAAGCCGGCGGGCATCACCGTCAACGTGCAGCGCGTCCCCTTCGACGTCTTCCTGAAGGACATCGAGGGCAAGGCGGGCTTCTACATCGACGGCTTCTTCAGCCGCCCGACGATCGATACCTCGGTCTACCCCTGGTACCACTCGCGCGGGTCGTGGAACGCCGCGCTGTGGAACTACGCCAACCCGGCGATGGACAAGCTGCTCGACGGCGCCCGTCAGGCGTCCAGCGAGGAGGAGGCCAAGAAGCTGTACGGCGAGGTCCAGGCGCTGGCCGTCCAGGACGCCCCCGGCGTCATCCCCTACGTCATCAACCACGTCAACGGCGTGAGCGCGCGGGTGCAGGGCTTCACCTCCCACCCGATGATGTTCCTCGACCTGCGCAACGTTTCGGTCGGCCAGTAGAGCCGTCGACGGCGTCGGGAGCGCCCGCCGCGCTCCCGACGGCCCCGGGCCAAGGGAAGCTCTCCGCATGCTCCTCTACACACTCACCCGGCTGGCCTATCTGGCGATGGTGCTGGTCGTCATGTCGATCCTCGTCTTCCTCGTGACGCAGGCGATGCCGGGCGACGTCGCGTCGATGATCGCCGGGCAGTTCGCCTCGAAGGAGGTGATCGACGCCATCACGGTCAAGCTCGGGCTCGACCAGCCCCTGATCGTGCAGTACGGCCGCTGGGCCGCCGGCATCCTGCAGGGCGATCTCGGCCGCTCGCTGGTGCTGGAGCAGCCGGTCGCGCCGATCCTGATGGAGGCGCTGAGCCGGTCCCTGGTCCTGGCGGTGGTCGCCCTGGCGGTGGTGACGGTGATCGGCATCGGCCTCGGCGTGCTGGCCGCGGTGCGCCGCGGACGTCTGGCCGACCAGATGGTCTCGGGCGTGTCCTATCTCGGCATCGCCGTTCCCGACTTCTTCTGGGCCATCGTCCTGGTGCTGGTCTTCGGCAGCTACCTGAAATGGCTTCCGACCGGCGGCTACGCGCCGCTTTCCGACGGCTTCGTGCCCTGGGCGTCGCATCTGGTCCTGCCGGTCGTCACGCTGGTGCTGATGCTGATCGCCCGCATCGCGCGGCTGACCCGCTCCAGCATGATCGACGTCCTACAGACCAACTACGTGAAATACGCCCGCGCCAAGGGCCTGCCGGAGAAGGTGGTGATCGTCCGCCACGCCCTGCGCAACGCGCTGCTGCCGACCATCACCGTGCTCGCCATCGACTTCGGCCTGATCCTCGGCGGCGTCGTGGTCATCGAGACGGTCTTTTCCTTCCCCGGCATGGGCCGGTTGCTGCTGTTCGCCATCCAGCGCCACGACCTGCCGCTGATCCAGGCGACCATCCTGATCATCTCGACGGCCTACTGCCTGGCGAACCTGGCGGCCGACCTGCTCTACGCGTTCGTCAACCCGAAGATCCGCCATGGCATGGGGAACGCCTGACATGACCGCCGCGAGCCAAACCCCCGCCGCCCCGCCCCGCCCTGCCCCGCCTCACGCCGTGCCGAAGCGCTGGCCAACCTCGCTCGTGCTCGGGATCGCGCTGCTGGCGCCGCTGCTGGTGGTCGCCGTGGCCGGCCCCTGGCTGGCCCCCTACCCCTACGACGAGATGAACATCATGAGCCGGCTGCAGCCGCCGGGGCCGGACTTCTGGTTCGGCACCGACGAGTACGGCCGCGACGTGTTCAGCCGCACCCTCGTCGGCACGACCAACTCGCTGGTCATGGGCGTCGCCGCCACCGCCATCAGCCTGCTCGTCGGCGTGCCGCTGGGGCTGGTCGCCGGCTACGGCCGGGGCCGGACCGACGAGATCATCATGCGCTGCATGGACGTGCTGATGTCCTTCCCGCCCATCCTGCTGGGCATCCTCGTCCTGGCCGTCACGCCGCCGGCGTTGTGGAAGGCGGTCGTCGCCATCGGCATCGTCTACGTGCCGCAGGTGGTCCGCCTGACCCGCGCCATCACCCTGGAGCTGATGCAGGAGGAGTTCATCACCGCAGCCCGGCTGCGCGGCGAAAGCACCTCCTACATCCTGTTCCACGAGATCCTGCCGAACATCTGGCCGCCTCTGGCGGTCGAGTCCAGCCTGCGCGTCGTCTTCGCCATCCTGTTGGGCGCCGCCCTCAGCTTCATCGGCATGGGCGCACAGCCGCCCTCCTCCGATTGGGGCCTGATGATCAGCGAGGCCCGGCCCTTCGTCGAGCAGGCGCCGTGGATCGCGCTGTGCCCCGGCATCGCCATGGGCATCACCGTGATCGGCATCAACCTGCTGGGCGATGGACTGCGCGCCGTGCTGGACCCCCGCAACACGGGAGGACACTGACCCCATGACCGCTCTCGTGCCCCTTTCCGCCGCCGCGTCTCCCGACCCGACCCCGGCTTCCGCGACCGCCTCGGCCAGCGCCCTGCTTGAGGTGCGCAACCTCACCATCAACTACGCCAGCCCGCGCGGCACGCTGCGCGCCGCCAGCGACGTCAGCTTCGCGATCCGGCCGGGCGAGGTCATGGGGCTGGTCGGCGAGTCCGGCTCGGGCAAGAGCACCGTCGCCATGGCCATCCTCGACCTGCTGGGCGAGGCCGGGCGCATCGACGGCGGCGAGATCCTGTTCGAGGGGACCGACCTGCGCCGCCTGTCCGCCGCGCACCGCCGGCGCTTGCGCGGCGACCGCATCGCCGCGGTCTTCCAGGATCCCTTCACCTCGCTGAACCCGGCGCTGACCGTCGGGCGGCAGATCGCCGAGCCGCTGGTCCAGCACAAAGGCTTCACCCCCCGGCAGGCCGCACCGCGGGTGGAGGAGCTGCTGGCCGAGGTCGGCATCCGCGAGCCGCGGCGCATCGCGCAGTCCTACCCGCACCAGCTGTCGGGCGGCATGCAGCAGCGCGTGCTGATCGCCACCGCGCTCGGCTGCGACCCCAAACTGCTGATCCTCGACGAGCCGACGACGGCGCTCGACGTCACGGTGGAGGCGCGGATCATCGAGCTGCTCGCCGGCCTGTGCGAGAGCCACCATCTGAGCGCCCTGTTCGTCTCGCACAACCTCGGCATCGTCAACCGCATCTGCAATTCGGTCTGCGTGCTCTACGGCAGCGAGGTCGTGGAGACCGGGCGCACCCGCGACGTGCTGGCCCGGCCGGTCCATCCCTACACCAAGGGGCTGGTGGCGGCGCTGCCCCGCATCACCACGGACCGCCGGCACCGCCTGTCCTCGATCCCCGGCACGGTCAGCAAGCTGTCGGGAGCTTCCGAATCCTGCGTCTTCGCGCCCCGCTGCCCGTTCGCCGAGGAGACCTGCCGCCGCCTGCCCCAGGCGCTGCGCGGGGACGCCGCCGGCAACAGCGTGCGCTGCTGGAAGGCCGAGGCCCTGTCCGGCACCCCGTGGCCGGAGGAGTCGACCGCGTCCCGGCCGCCGGCGGCGGCGCCGGCCCGCTCCGCCCCGCTGGTGCAGGTCGATGCGCTGCGCAAGGTCTTCGGCGAGCGCCGGTCGGTCCTGCCATGGCTGCGCCGGGACGGCACGGTGGCGGTCGACGACGTCTCCTTCACCATCCAGCGCGGCGAGGTGTTGGGCGTGGTCGGCGAGAGCGGCAGCGGCAAGAGCACGATCGGCCGCTCGCTGCTGGCCCTGATCGAGCCGACCGCCGGAACGGTTCTGTTCGACGGCGCCGACTTCGTCAAGCAGGCCAAGGAGGGCGACCGCGACCTGCGCCGCCGCGCCCAGCTGGTCTTCCAGAATTCCGCCGCCTCGCTCAACCCGCGCAAGACGGTGGGGGCGGCCATGGAGCGCCCGCTCGTCCTCGCCGGCCGCCAGGGCGAGGCGGAGCGCCGGGAGATGATCGCGGCGCTGCTGACCCGCGTCGGCCTGCCCGCCGCCTACGCCGACCGCTACCCGCACGAGCTGAGCGGCGGCGAGCGCCAGCGCGTGAACATCGCCCGCGCCCTGGCCACCGACCCGGAATTCGTCGTCTGCGACGAGGCGGTGTCGGCGCTCGACGTCTCGGTGCAGGCGAACATCCTCAACCTGCTGGCCGATCTGCGGGACGAGCTGGGACTGTCCTACCTGTTCATCACCCACGACATCGCCGTGGTCTCGCACATCGCCGACCGCGTGCTGGTCGTCTATGGCGGGACCATCTGCGAGGAGGGACCGATCGGCCGGGTCCTGCGCCCGCCCTACCACCCCTACACCGAGGCGCTGCTGTCGGCGGTGCCGCGGCTGGGCGGAGCGGAGGACGGGACGGAGCCGGAACGCATCCTGCTGGAGGACTCCACGGCACCGCCCGGCGGCGGGGGATGCGCGTTCCGCGGCCGCTGCCCGCGCAAGCTCGGCGCCATCTGCGACGAGCGCGCGCCGCCGGTGCAGACGGCGGCCGACGGCCACCGCATCGCCTGCCACATCCCGCTGGCCGAGCTGGCGGAACGGGCGTCGGTCTTCCCCGAACTGGCGGCCCTGCACTGACCGTCTAATCCGCAACCCTTTCCGGGCGGCGTAACGGCCGGGAGCCCTTTCGGCTCCCCGGACACGCCCTCTTCATGCCCGGCGCACCCCTTCACCCAAGAGAGAACCGACCCATGACCACCCACACCCGCATCCGCAAGTTCAACACCAAGAAGACCTATCCCGAGCAGGCGCTGGACAACGACCTCTGCCAGACGGTCGTGGCCCGCGGTGCGATGGTCTTCGTGCGCGGCCAGATCGGCCAGAACCTCGACACCAGCGAGAGCGTGGCCATCGGCGACGCCGCCGGCCAGACCGAGCAAGCCATGAGCAACATCAAGATGCTGCTGGACGAGGCCGGCGCGAAGATGGAGCACATCTGCAAGATCACCGTCTACATCACCGACCCGCGCTACCGCGAGCCGGTCTACCGCACCATCGGCAAGTGGCTGAAGGGCGTCCATCCTGTCTCTACCGGCATCGTCGTCAGCGCCCTGGCGCGGCCGGAGTGGGTGGTCGAGGTCGACGCCATCGCCGTGATCCCCGACGCCGCCTGATTTCCCGTATCACACAGAAGAAACCTGGAACGCCCGCCATGAGCAGCACCCTGACCAACCCGCCGCGCCGTGAACTGCAGAGCTTCCTCGATTTCCCGATCTGCACGGATCTCGACCAGCTCGACGGCCACATCGGCATCCTCGGCATCCCCTACGGCGATCCCTACTCGATCGACGAGGTGACCAACGACCAGACCAACGCCCCCACCTGGGTCCGCCGCTACACCGAGCGGGCGCTGCGCCAGCTGGAGCGCTGGGACTTCGACATCGGCGGTCCGCTGCTCGGCGGGAAGGACATCAAGGTCGTGGACTGCGGCGACGTGAAGGCGAACCCGCGCGACCTCGACCTGCATTACCGCAACGCCGAGGCGGTGGTGCGGGCGATGCTCGCCAAGGGCATGCTGCCGATCATCATCGGCGGCGACCACGGCATCCCGATCCCGGTGCTGCGCGCCTACGACGACCAGGGCCCGATCACGCTCGTGCACATCGACGCGCACCTCGACTGGCGCGACCATGTGAACGGCGCCCGCGGCGGCTATTCCAGCCCGATCCGCCGCGCGGCGGAGATGGACCATGTCGGCCAGATCTTCCAGATCGGCCTGCGCTCCGCCGGCAGCGCCCGGCCGGAGGAGGTCGAGGCGGCCCAGGCCTACGGCGCCGTGCTGATCCCCGACGTGGAGCTGCAGGACGTCGGCATGAAGGCGGTGCTCGACCGCATTCCCGACGGCGGGCGCTACTACCTGACCATCGACGCCGACGGCATGGACCCGACCATAATGCCGGCGGTCAACGGCCCGGCGCCGGGCGGCGTGACCTATCCCCAGATCCGCACGCTGATCCACGGTCTGGTGAAGAAGGGCCGCGTGGTCGGCATGGACATCGTGGAGATCACGCCCAAGAAGGACGTGAACGGCATCACCGCCATCACCGCCGGGCGCATCATCTGCAACCTGATCGGCAAGACCATCCAGGCCGGCTACTTCGACGCCAAGTGAGCGGCGCGGCCTGACGAGGAACGGAGGAGGCCGGCCGACGGCCGCCTCCGTCCTGACGGCAGCGCTGGCTTGTGAAAGCCCGCGCTGAAAGACCAAGAAGGACCATACCCGCCATGGGTGCGACGCTGGACATTCTGGAGCGGCTTGTGGCCTTTCCCACGGTCAGCCGCGACAGCAACCTCGACCTCATCCTCTGGGCGAAGGAGCGGCTGGAGGTGGCCGGCGCCACCACGCGGCTGGTGCCGAGCGAGGACGGGCGCAAGGCCAATCTCTTCGCCAGCGTCGGCCCGATCGACCGTCCGGGCGTCCTGCTGTCCGGACACACCGATGTGGTGCCGGTGGATGGGCAGGCCTGGACCAGCGACCCCTTCCGCCTGACCCGCCGGGCCGGGAATCTCTATGGGCGGGGAACCGCCGACATGAAGGGCTTCGTCGCCGCCGCGATGGCCCTGGCCGAGCGGGCCTCCGGGCGGACGCTCAGCCAGCCCCTTCATCTCGCGCTGTCCTACGACGAGGAGGTCGGCTGCCTGGGCGTGCGCCGCCTGATCGACATGATGGCGGCCCTGCCGGTCCGCCCGCGCTTCTGCATCGTCGGTGAACCCACATTGATGCAGGTGGTCACGGCCCACAAGGGCAAGACGGCGCTGCGCATCGACTGCCGCGGGGTCGAATGCCATTCCAGCCTGGCGCCGCAGGGGATGAACGCCATCCATATGGCCTGCGACATGCTTACGGGACTGCGCCGGCTGCAGGAGCAGGTGCAGACCGAAGGCCCGCGCGACGCCGATTACGACGTGCCGTGGACCACCATCCACGCCGGTGTCATCCAGGGCGGCAGCGCGCTGAACATCGTGCCCAACCATTGCCGCCTCGACATGGAAATCCGCCACCTGCCGCAGGACCCGGTGGAGCCTCTGCTCGACGCGGTGCGGGCGGAGGCGGCGGCCATCGAAACGCGCGCACGAAGCGCCTTTCCCGCCGCCGCCGTCGAGGTCGCCGAACTGTCCAGCTATCCGTCGCTCGACACCGACGGGGACTCGGAGGTGGTGTCCTTCGTCAAGGCGCTCACCGGCGGCAACAGCCTGGGCAAGATTTCCTTCGGCACCGAAGGCGGCCTGTTCCAGCAGCGCTTGTCGCTTCCCACCGTCGTCTGCGGCCCCGGCAGCATCGGCGAGGCCCACAAGCCGGACGAGTTCATCGCGGAGGAGCAGCTGGCGGCCTGCGACCGCATGCTGGATCTTCTGCTGACCCGCCTGGCCTGACGAGCCGAGGTTTTCCGCGCGGCCTCCGGTCAGGGGCCGCGCGTCAGCGTGACCGGAGTCGCGTTGGGCGGCCAGAGCGTGTCCGGGTCGACGCCCATCCAGCGGCACAAGGCGTGCCATGTCCCGGCGTGCGCCACGATCAAGGGGGGCTGCCCGTCCGCCGGAATCGGCAACCCGCTCAACGCCGCGGTGACACGGGCCTGGAAGGCGGACAGGCTTTCGCCCCCCGGCACCTCCTCGCGCAGGAGGTCCCCCGGCACGGCGCCCCCCTCCAGGTCACCCCAGCGCCGCTCCTCCAGACCGGGGACAACGGCCACCGGAAGGCCCAGCGCCGCGCCGATGATTCCAGCGGTTTCCAGCGCGCGCCGCTGCGGGCTGGAATGAATGGCCGCGACCGGACTCCCCTGGGCGGTCAGCGCCGCCGCCGCCGCGTGGGCCTGCGCCCGGCCGCGGTCGGTCAGCGACACGTCGCGCGACCCGGCCAGCCAGCCGCCAAGGTTGCTTTCCGTCTCGCCATGCCGACAGAAAACGACCCGATCCAGCGTGGGACGGCTCATGCCAGGGAGCCCTCGGACAGCGCCCCCGTCAGGTCGCCGAAGCGCTCCAGGATGCCGTCGTGGGGAAGGCTGTCGAGCGGCACTCGCGCGTAGCCGTAGCGCAGCACCAGAACCCGCGCCACCCCGGCGCCGCGGGCGGCGGCCACGTCATGCTCGTTGTCGCCGACGAACACCGTCTCCTCAGGCCGGACATCCATCAGGCTGAGCAGGCCGAGCACCGGCTCCGGCGAGGGCTTGCGGCTGGGGAAGCTGTCGCCGCCGACCACCGCCGTGAAGCGGTCCGCGATGCCAAGGTCGGCGAGCAGCCGCCGGGTCGCCCCCATCGGCTTGTTGGTGCATACCCCGAGTTTCAACCCGGCCCCGGCCAGCGCCGTCAGCGTCTCCGCCACGCCGGGATAGAGCGCGCTGTGAGCGCTGGGGTCGGCCTCGTAAATGGCGAGGAAACGGCGGGTGTGGGCCGCCGTCTCCTCCGCTCCGGGCAAGCCGCCGGTGGCGGTCAGGACCCGCTCCACCAGCTTGGCCACGCCGTCGCCGATGAAGGAGCGCACCGCCGGCAGATCGACCGGCGGGCGGCCCAGCTCGGCCAGCAGGGCATTGGAGGCGTGCATCAGGTCGGCGGCGCTGTCCACCAGCGTGCCGTCGAGATCGAAGGCGACAGCACGGAAAGACGTGCGGTTGGGAAGGCTGGTCACCGGAGTGCGACTCCTATCGGCGCAGGAAGCGGGCCTTGTCGGCCGCGAGGTCGAGGGTGATCGGGGTGTCGGTCGGCAGCAGCGCGTCGCCGGCTTGGTGCGGGGCGTCAACCTGCACCTGCTGCCCCCCGATGTCCACCGCGTAGCGGATCGAGGCGCCCAGGAACTCGCGGTGCCGCACCACGCCCATTAGCCGGACATGGCCCGCGCGCGGCGGCCCGCCGTCCTGGCGGATGAAGAGGTTCTGCGGCCGGAACATCAGCTTGCCCTCGGCCCCCGGCTCCACACCGTGCGGCAACGGGATCGGCACGCCGCCGCCCATGACGAAGGCCGTCCCGCCGTCCACGGTGCGCACCTGCCCTTCCAGCACGTTGGCGGTGCCGAGGAAGCCGGCGACGAACAGGTTGGCTGGGTGGTCGTACAGCTCCTGCGGGGTGCCCACCTGCTGGACGATGCCGTCCTCCATCACCGCGATGCGGTCGCAGATGGTGTTGGCCTCCTCCTGGTCATGGGTGACGAAGATGGTGGTCAGCCCCAGCTTGCGCTGAAGGCTCAGCAGCTCCTGGCGCATCTGCACGCGCAGCTTGGCGTCGAGGTTCGACAGCGGCTCGTCCAGGAGCAGCACCTTCGGCTCGATCACGATGGTGCGGGCAAGCGCGACGCGCTGCTGCTGGCCGCCCGAAAGCTGCGACGGGCGGCGGTCGGCCAGATGCTTCAGCCCGACGAGGTCGAGCGCCGCGTCCACCCGTCGCTCGATCTCCGCGCGCGGCACGCGCCGCTCCTCCAGCCCGAAGGCGACGTTGCGGCGCACCGTCATGTGCGGCCACAGCGCGTAGCTCTGGAACACCATGCCGACGTCGCGCTTATGCGCCGGCAGGCCCGAGATGTCGCGCCCGCCGATCGTCACCGCCCCGCGCTGCGCCGTGTTGAAGCCGGCGATCAGCCGCAGCAGCGTGGTCTTGCCGCAGCCCGACGGGCCGAGGAAGGCGAAGAATTCCCCCGGCTTGATGTCGAGATGGATGTCCTTCAGCACGCGGTGGCTGCCGTAGGACAGGTCCACACCGTCGATGCGGACGCCGACGCTCTCCATACCGGCAGCCAGGGAGGTGGGGGAGAATTGATGGTTCATGGTGCGGTTCCCCTCAATGGTCCTGGCCGCGCTCGCGCCGGCCCCGCTCGATGATGACGTGCGACAGGTAGGTGCCCAGCCCGACGATGACGACGGCGAAGACGCCCAGCGCCGCCCCGGGACCGCGCCCGGCCGCCGACTGCATGTAGACGTAGAGGCCGTAGGCTAGCGGCGCGTCGCTCTGTGAATGGACCAGCATGATGGTCGCCGACAGCTCGACCGCCGCGGTGGCGAAGCTGGTGACGAAGCCGGCCAGGATGCCGCCGGACATCAGCGGCACGACCACCCGGCTGATGGTGCGCAGCTTGGTGGCGCCCAGATTCTCGGCCGCCTCCTCCAGCGAGTTGCTGACCTGCTGCAGGGCCGCGGTGCAGGCGCGCAGCGCGTAGGGCAGGCGGCGGATCGCCAGCGCGAAGACCAGGATCAGCCAGAAGCCGGACAGCGGCTGCCCGGTGAAGGGCATGGGCACGTCGTAGAAGCTGCGCAGATAGCCGATGCCCAGCACTACGCCCGGAACCGCCAGCGCCGCCATGGCGATGTAGTCCAGCCATTGCCGGCCCGGCAGCTTGCTGCGCAGCACCAGATAGGCGATGGCCGTGCCGATCACCACATCGAGCAGCGCCGCCAGCGAGGCGTAGAGCAGCGTGTTGGTGATGTACTGGCCGCTCTCCAGGAAGACCGTCCCGTAATGCTTCATCGTGAAGGCGTCGGGGAACGGGCTGAAGGACCAGATCGTCGCGAAGGACAGCAGCGTCAGGCCGATGTGCGGCGCCAGCACCAGCACCAGGATCAGCAGAACGACGGCGTAGGCCGCGACCAGCTCCAGCGGCTTCATGCGCCGCCGCGCCAGACCGCCGCCGCCGCGCTGGACGGTCGCGTAGTCCTTGCCCTTCATCGCCAGCGCCGACACCCAGAGGGCGAGCAGCGAGCAGACGATCAGCACCACCGAGATCACGTAGCCCATCGGGTCGGCGATGCCGATGGAGGAAATGCGCAGGTAGGCCTGCGGCGCCAGCATGTCGTTGACGTTGAGCAGCAGCGGCGTGCCGAGGTCGTCGAACACCTTGATGAAGACCAGCGACGCGCCGGCGACGTAGCCCGGCATGGCCAGCGGGAAGACGATGCGGCGGAACAGCCGGAAGCCGTGGCAGCCGAGGTTCTGCGCGGACTCCTCCATCGCCCGGTCGATGTTCTTCAGGCTGGCCGACAGGTTGATCAGGATGAACGGGAAATAGTGGATGCTCTGCACGAAAATGACGCCGTTCAGCCCCTCCATGAACGGAATGGAGATGCCGAAATGGTCGCGCAGCAGCAGGTTGACCGTGCCGTTGCGCCCGAACAGGAGCTGCATCGCCACGGCGCCGATGAAGGGCGGCATGATCAGCGGGATGATGCCCAGGCTCTGGATCAGCACGGCGCCGCGGAACTCGAAGCGCGTCGTCAGATAGGCCAGCGGCAGGGCCAGCGCGCTCGCCACCACCACCGACATGGCGGAGACGTAGAAGGAGTTCCAGAACGACCGCATGAACAGGTCGTTGCGGAAGAAGTCGGCGAAGTTGATCAGGGTGAAGGACCCGGTCGTCTTGTCCTGGAAGGCGACGAAGATGACCTGGACGACCGGCACGACGAGGAACAGCAGCAGGAACAGCGCGATCAGCACAGCCGCAACCGCCGGCCCCGGCCGCACGCGCGCGATGCTTTCGCGCGTGAGCGCAAGAGACGTCATGGTTCAGCCCAATGGTATCGGGGGAAGGCGAGGCGGGGCGCCCGCGCGGGGCGCCCCTCCCGTCACGCTCGGATCAGCGGGCCAGCGCCAGGGCCTCTTCGGCCTTCTTGCGGGCGGCGGCGTAGTTGTCCTTGGCGAAGGCAGCCCACTTCTGCTCGACCTGGGCCTGACGCTCCGGCACGGCGTCGGTGGCGCTCTTGCGCTCCACCGTGAAGGCGCCGGCAAGCTGCGGGTCGGCGGCCTCCTGGGCGGTCACCGGCATGGCGGCGACGAGGTCGCGCGCCTCGGCCAGCAGCGCCTTGGCCTTGTCGTTGGGCTTCTTGGCAAGCGCGGCGTCGGCCTGGTGGATGGCGCGGGTCGCCGCCTTCAGCCCATCGAGCTGGAAGGTGATGAGCTGGTCGAACAGCGCGTCCACCACGTTGTAGCGGGCCTGCGACACCTCGACGTCGAAGTTCACCTGCGAGCCCAGCGAGGTGTCCTTGAACGGGTTCGGGTAGTCGGCGGGCGCCTTGGCGTAGGTCGCCGGGTTGACCGGCAGGCGGCGGATCGCCGGCTGCAACAGGACCTCCTGGCCCTGCGGCGACAGGATGAAGTCGACGAAGGTCTCGGCGGCGGCCTTGTTGGGGGCGTTCTTCACGATGCCGATGTTGGCCGGCACGATGGTGGTGACCGTCGGATAGACGAACTCCACCGGGAAGCCCGAGGCCTGGGACGACAGCGCGAAGAAGTCGATCACGATGCCGATGCCGAAGCTGCCGGAGTTCACGCCGTCCGGCACGCCGAAGCTGCGCTCGGTGATGGTGCGGTAGTTGCCGGCGATCTCCTTGTTGGTCCGCCAGCCCTTCTCCCAACCCTCACCCTGGAGGATGGTCTCGATGGTCAGGTGCGTGGTGCCGGAGCGCGACGGGGCGGAGATGGCGACGTGGTCGTAATAGACCGGCTTGGCGAGGTCCGACCACTCCTTGGGGGCCGGCAGCTCGTTGGCCTTCATGTAGCGGCTGTTCCACATGATGCCGTAGCCCGAGGCGGCGAAGCCGGCGTACATGCCTTCCGGGTCGTTGATCGGGTAGGCGCCGACCTTCTCCGGAATGCCCTCGACCTTCGGCTTGTAGGCCTGCAGCAGGTTGGCGCCCTTCAGGACCTCGAAGGCGTCGGGGGCGGAGGCCCAGAACAGGTCGGTGCCGTTGTTCGACGCCGTCTCCTGGAGATACTTCACGCCCGCGTTGGTGTTGCGGTTCAGAACCTCCAGCGTGACCTTCGGATAAGCCTTCTGGAAGGCCTGCTGGAAGGCGCTGGTCAGGTCCTTCGGGAAGGAGGTGACGACGACCAGCTTGCCCGACGGGTCCTGGGCGAAGGCGGCGGTGCTGGAAGCGAGCAGGACGGCCAGGGCGGCCGCGACGCCGTGCAGCGTGCGAGACATAGGTATGGTTCCTCCCAGTGTTTTTCTGCGTGATCTTTCAGCAATCCGCGTGCCAGACCGTTCGCAGGCGAATTCACTGGGGCCGCGCTGGAAGAATGGGTAAAGCCGGTAACATCGGGCGGTTGCGATGGGTAACGACGGGAACAGCGAGGCCCGGTCTTAGGGCCTCGTCACCTTGGCTCGGAGATCAGCCCCGCACGGCGGCAAAGCCCGGCAACGAAGAAGGCGACGCCGCGGCCAAAAGCGTTACCGCCTTTCAAAGTATCCAGCCTCTCCTTGAATGGGATTGTGCGGCGCATCAGTGACCCAACAGAATATTTAAAACAAAATCTAATGGCACACAGCCCGCAAACCGCTGATACCAAACAATAGAACTCACCCACCCAATTAAAACACAATCGTATTCCAAAAAATATTGTCATTTATGGAGCAGATTTTCGCACCTTGACCGCCGATTGCGATTGCTATTTCACTTGACGGCCTTTCCGATCAACGATGCGCGCACAAAATGAATTTTTGAAGGAATCCCCATGTCATGGCTCCATTCGATCGTCAATCAATCCCCAGAAATTGCGTTATTTCTCTCCCTGGCCGGCGGCTATTGGATCGGTAAATTTCAATTTGGCAAATTTCAGCTTGGCGGCGTCGCTGGATCATTGTTGGTCGCCGTGGTGATCAGCCAAATCGGCGTGTCCATCGACAATGGCGTCAAAGCCGTTCTGTTCGCTTTGTTCATTTATGCGGTCGGCTTTGAAAGCGGTCCGAAGTTTTTTCAATCGCTCGGCCGGCAGTCGATCCGCGAAATCATCCTGGCGGCGGTTCTGGCGATCAGCGGTCTGGTCACCGTCGTGATCATGGCCCGCCTGACCGGCCTGGACAAAGGTCTGGCGGCGGGCATCGCGTCCGGTGGGCTGCCCCAGTCGGCGATCATCGGCACGGCCAGTTCGGCCATCGGCAAGCTCGGGCTGCCGGCGGAGGAGGTGCAGCGCCTCCAGGGCAACGTCGCGGTCGGCTACGCTGTCACGTATATCTTCGGGTCGTTCGGCGCCATTTTGGTCTGCGTCAACCTGTTGCCCTGGATCATGAAGCGCGGCATCCGTGACGACGCCATCAAGGCAGAAACCGCGATGCTGGCCGGCGCCCATTTCCTGGCACGGGGCGAGGAATACGCCATGCCGCCCCTGGTCGGGCGCCTGTACCGGATCGAGCGAGCGGCCGGGCGGACGGTGGCGCAGATCGAGGCGGACTCCGCCGACGGTCCGGTCAGCGTGGAGCGGGTGAAGCGCAACAACGCGCTGATCGGGATGCAGCCGGCCCTGCGGCTGGAGGCCGGGGACGTCGTGCTGCTGGTCGGACGGCGGTCCGGGGTCGTCGGCCTTGCCGACACGCTCGGCCCGGAGCTTCAATCCTCACAGGGCATGGACCTCATCATGCTGGTGCGCGACGTCGCCATCACCAACCCCGCCTTCGTGCACCGCACCGTCGCCGAAATCCGCAAGCTGTCCTCCGCCAACCTGTACCACGGCGTCTATGTGACCGGCCTCAAGCGGAGCGACCGGCCACTGCCGCTCGCCCCCGACACGGTGATCGAGGCCGGCGACGTCGTCACGCTCTACGGCACCGCCGAGGACGTGCAGCGCGTCGCCACTTCGGTGGGGACGGAGGTCATCGCGAGCGACAAGACCGACTTCATCTACCACGGGCTGGGCTTGGCGCTGGGCCTGCTCGTCGGTCTGACCGTCATCCGCATCGGCGACATCCCGCTGACTCTGGGCAGCGGCGGCGGCGCCCTGCTGGCCGGCCTTCTGTTCGGCTGGTACCGCACCCGCAACCTCGCCATCGGCAACATGCCGACGCCGGCCTCCACGCTGCTGCGCGACCTGGGTCTGGCCGGCTTCGTCGCCGTGGTCGGCCTGCAATCGGGCCGGCAGGCCGTGAGCACCGTGGCCGAGAGCGGTTTGAGCATCTTCCTGGTCGGCGTGGTCGTGACGCTGGTGCCGATGATCATCACCCTGTTCGTCGGGCGCTACCTGCTGCGCTACGACAACGCGGCCATCTTCGCCGGCGCGCTCTCCGGGTCGCGCAGCGCCAACCCCGCCTTCGGCGAGGTGCTCGACAAGGCCGGCAACTCCATCCCGACCGTTCCCTTCGCCATCACCTACGCGTTGGCGAACGTCTTCCTGACCCTGCTGGGGCCGCTGGTGGTGGCCTTCGTGTAATCCATGCGAGGAGATCCCCTGATGGACTCTGTCGATTACAGCCGATACGCGAAGCTCAGTCCCTTCGAACTGAAGGACGAATTGATCAAGCTCGCCTCCGGCCGCGAGAACCGGCTGATGCTGAACGCGGGGCGCGGCAACCCGAACTTTCTGGCGACCCTGCCGCGCCGGGCCTTCTTCCGGCTGGGCCTGTTCGCCGTCGCCGAGGCCGAGCTGTCCTTCTCCTACATGCCGAACGGCGTCGGCGGCCTGCCGCGGATCGAGGGCATCGAGGGCCGGTTCGAGCGCTACGTCTCGGAACACCGCGACCAGGAGGGCGTCGTGTTTCTCGGCCGCGCGCTGAGCTACGTGCGCGACCAGCTCGGCCTGCCGGGCTCCGGCTTCCTGCACGAGATGGTGGAGGGGGTGCTGGGGGCGAACTACCCGGTGCCGCCGCGCATGCTGGCGATCAGCGAGGACGTCGTCCGGCACTATCTGGTGAAGGAGATGGTCGGCGGCTTCCTGCCGCCCGGCAGCGTCGATCTGTTCGCGGTCGAGGGCGGCACCGCGGCGATGACCTATATCTTCAACACGATGAAGCAGAACGGGCTGGTCGAGCGCGGCGACAAGGTCGCCATCGGCCTGCCGGTCTTCACCCCCTACATCGAGATCCCGGAACTCGACGAGTACGGGTTGACAGAGGTCGCCATCAACGCCGACCCGACCAAGGGCTGGCAGTATCCGGACTCCGAGCTGGACAAGCTGAAGGACCCGGCGATCAAGGTGTTCTTCTGCGTCAACCCCAGCAACCCGCCCTCGGTCAAGATGGATGACCGCAGCCTCGACCGCATCGCCGCCATCGTGAAGAACGAGCGAAAGGACCTGATCATCCTGACGGACGATGTCTACGGGACCTTCGCCGACGATTTCCGGTCGCTGTTCGCCGTCTGCCCCGAGAACACCATGCTGGTCTATTCCTTCTCAAAATATTTCGGAGCGACGGGATGGCGCCTGGGCGTGATCGCCACCCACAAGCAGAATGTCTGCGACCAGCGGATCGCCGGCTTGCCGGAGGAACGGAAGGCGGCGCTTGATCGCCGGTACGGCTCGCTGGTGCCGGACGCGCGTGGCCTGCGCTTCGTCGACCGGCTGGTCGCCGACAGCCGCACCGTGGCGCTGAACCACACTGCCGGACTGTCCACGCCGCAGCAGGTGCAGATGGTGCTGTTCTCCCTGTTCGCCCTGATGGACGAGCAGGACGGCTACAAGGCCGAGCTGAAGAAGGTCATCCACCGGCGCGAGGCCGCCCTGTACCGCGAGCTGGGCCTGCCGACGCAGCCCAACCCGAACGCGGTGGACTACTACACCCTCCTTGATCTGGAGGAGATCGCGCTCAAGCTCTACGGCCCGGACTACGCTGCCTGGGTGAAAGCGAACTTCGTTCCGAACGATCTGCTGTTCCGCATCGCCGCAGAGACCGGCATCGTCCTGTTGCCGGGCAAGGGCTTCGGCACCCAGCAGCCGGCCGCCCGCGTCTCGCTGGCCAATCTGAACGAGTACGAGTACGCGGCGATCGGGCGCTCGCTGCGCGGGATGGCCGACCAGTCCTACGAGGAGTTCAAAACGCAACGGCAGAACGGGAAGACACCGGACGGCAAGACGAAGCCCAACTGACCGCCTCTGCCCACCCTCATTCCTCGGTGAAGTCGCCGCGCTGGAGACCGTGGTGGCGCATCTTCAGGTACAGGGTCTTGCGGGTGATGCCCAGCTTGTCCGCCGTCTCGCCGACCCGCCCGCCGCAGCGGGCCAGCGCTTCCTCGATGAACTGCTTCTCGATGCGGTCCATCTGCTCGGCCAGGGGTTCGATCCCGCTGCCGCCCGCCCCGGTCACAGCTCCGCCCGCCAGACCATCTCCCAGGCCCAGGGCCATGCGCTCGGCGACGTTGCGCAGCTCGCGGACGTTGCCCGGCCAGCCATGGGCAGCCAGACGGGCCAACGCCGCCGCGTCCACCGGCGGCGCCGGGCGGCGGGCGCGGGCCGAGGCGGCGTCGAGGAAATGGCGCAGCAGCAGCGGCACATCTTCCCGCCGCTCGCGCAGGGGCGGGAGCGGAACGGTCACCACGTTCAGGCGGTAGTAGAGATCCTCGCGGAACTTGCCCTCCCCGGCCAGCCGCAGCAGATCGACCTTGGTGGCGGCGACCACGCGCAGGTCCAGCGGGATCGGCCGGTTGCCGCCGACCCGCTCGATCACCCGCTCCTGCAGCACGCGCAGCAGCTTGACCTGGAGATGCATCGGCATGCTCTCGATCTCGTCAAGGAACAGCGTGCCGCCGTCGGCGTGTTCCAGCTTGCCGATGCGCCGCCCCTGCGCGCCGGTGAAGGCGCCGGGCTCGTGGCCGAACAGCTCGCTCTCGATGATGGTGTCGGGCAGCGCGCCGCAGTTCAGGGCGACGAAGTTGCCGGACCGCCGCCGCCCGGCGTCGTGCAGGCTGCGGGCGATCAGCTCCTTGCCCGTTCCGGTTTCGCCGAACAGCAGGACGTCCACCTCCGCGTCGGCCAGCCCGGCCACGGCGGCGCGCAGCCGTTCGATGGCGGCCGAGCGGCCGATGATGCGGGCCTCCAGCGAGCCGCCGCCGCCGGCCAGCTGGGCGCGCAAGCTGCGGTTCTCCAGCACCAGCCGCCTGTGCTCCAGCGCGCGGCGCACCACCTCGACCAGATGGCCGGGCTCGGCCGGCTTCTCGATGAAGTCGTAGGCGCCGCCGCGCACCGCCCGCATCGCCATGGCGATGTCGCCGTGCCCGGTCACCAGCACCACCGGCACCTCCGGGTCGGCGGCGCGCACCCGCTCCAGCAGGGCGAAGCCGTCCAGTCCGGGCATGCGCACGTCGGTCACCACCACGCCCGGCCAGGACGGGCCGAGCCGGTCCAAGGCGTCTTCGGGCCGGGTCGTCGCCTCCACCGCGAAGCCTTCCAGCTCCAGCGTCTGGCGGCTGGCGTCCAGCACCTCGTCGTCGTCGTCAATCAGAAGAACGGTCATGCGATGTCGCTCAGGCACGGGTCAGGGTCAGCAGGAAGGCGGTTCCGCCGGGGCCGCTGTCAGCCACCGACAGGGCTCCGCCGAAGTCCCGCACGATGTTGTAGGAGATCGAGAGGCCGAGGCCGAGTCCGGCGCCCACCGGCTTGGTCGTGAAGAAGGGGTCGAACACCTGCCCGGCCACCGCGTCGGGAATGCCGGGGCCGCTGTCGCGCACCGTGATGCGGACGGTGTCGTCCGCCGCCTCCGCGGCGATGGCGACGCGGCGCTGCGGGGCGCCGGCCACAGCGTCCAGCGCGTTGCTCAACAGGTTGACCAGCACCTGCTCCAGCCGCACCTCCTCGGCGCGGACGCGCAGCGGCTCGCTGGACCGCTCTTCCGGCAGTGCCACGGCCAGCTCCACGGACTCCTCGCGCAGCCGGTCGCCGAACAGGGAGAGCGCGCCCTGCACCACCGGCGCCAGCTCCACCGCACCCAACCGGGTGTCGGGGCGACGGGCGAAGCGCTTCAGATGGTTGGTGATGTTGGCCATGCGGGCGGTCAGGTCGGCGATCTTGCCGAGGTTGCCCTCCGCCTCTGCGACCCGCCCGAGCGCGATCAGCTTGCGCCCGTTGTGGGCGTAGGAGCGGATGGCCGACAGCGGCTGGTTCAGTTCGTGCCCCACCCCGGCGGCCAGCTGGCCCAGCGCCGCCAGCTTGCCGGCCTGCACCAGCTCCGCCTGGGTATCGCGCAGGTCGCGCTCGGCGCGCTGATGCTCGGCGATGGACCGCTCCAGCCGCGCGTTGATGGTGCGCAGGTCGGCGGTGCGCTCCGCCACCGTGCGTTCCAGAAGCTGCTGCGCCTCCACCCGCTCCGTCATGTCCGTCAGGGTGACGATGAAGCGCTGCTGCTGGCGCCGCCGGAAGGGGCGGATACCGACCTGCACCGGCACCGGACGACCGTTCGGCCGCCGCCCGGCGGTCAGGATGGAGAGGGATGGCGCTGCCTCGTCCGGTACCTCACGGACCTCGCGGAAGAAGTCCTCCACGCGTCGCGCGCCGGCGGGCTCCAGCCGGTCCGCCAGCCGCCCGTCCGCGCCGCCCTCCGGCGCGGCGATCAGGGCGGCGGCCAGCGGGTTGACGAACTCGATCACCCCGTCGGCGTCGGTGGTCGCCAGCCCGGCCTGGGCGTTGTCGATGATGGCCTGGGCGTTGGCCTCCTCCACCGCGATGGCGGTGTCGCGGAAGACCAGCAGCGCCGCGGCCATCTGCGACAGCTCGTCGTTGCCGCCCAGCGGGATGTCGGCCTGGAGGTTGCCAGCGGCGATCTCGTGTGCCGCGCTGCCCAGCCGCGTCAGGCGGGAGATGATGCTGCGGTTGACGTACAGCCAAGCCACCAGCACCGCCACCAGCAGGCTGACCAGCGCGCTCGCCAGCAAGGCCGACCGTCCCTCGGCGATGGCCTGGGCCGATCGCGCCGCGGCGGCGCGCGAGGTGGTTTCCACCGACTGCACTTGCTGGGCGATCAGGCCGTTCAACCGGGCCACCAGCGTCCGGTTCTCGGCCAGCAGGCCCTGCCCCTGGTCGGCCGCAGCCAGTTCCGCGCGGCGCAGTTCCGGGACACTGCCCTCGCCGCGGGTCAGCTCCAGCAGGCGGGCGACCACCTGCCCCAGCGACACGCCGTCCGCCCAGTCCTTCAGCGTGGCGAGATCATGTTGCAACCGGTCGGCCGTTTCCTCCAGGAATCCCGCGTTGTCGTCCAGCGCCTCGGTGGTGGCGAGAGTCGCGGCCCGCGCGATCAGCCCGACCGCGAGGTTGCCGTTCGCGCCGATCTGAAGCACCGCCTCGCTGCGACGGCTCTCCTCGCGCAGCACGCGGACCGCCTCGGCGGAGCGGGTGCCGGTTTCCACGGAGCCCAGCGCGCTCTGGATGTTGAAGCGGGCGTCGGTGACCAGCGGCTCGATCTCGTCGAGGAAATCGGCGTGCAGCCAGCGCAGCCGCTCGATGCTTTCCTGGTTGCGGCGGGCCAGCGCCAGCCGGTGCCGCACGGTCGCGTCGAGGTCGGTCAGGTTGTGGCCGAGCGCGTCGACCATTGGGCGCAACCCAGGGACCCCGCGCTCCCCCTCCGCCGCAAGCAGGCGCAGCGCGGCGAGCCGGCGGCCCAGAGCGTCGCGGATGGTGCCCAGCTCCTGCTCCGTCAGGGCGTTGGCGAGGATCGGCGCGGTGGCGATGATGCTGCCGCCCTCCTCCGCCAAGCGCGCGGCAAGGCCCAAGGCGGGCAGATGGCTCTCCGCGAACTCGTCCAGCGTGCCGCCCAGCCGGTCGTAGGACAGCCAGCCCAGCCCGCAGGCGACCACCGACAGCGCCGCCACCGCGACGAAGGCCAGCAGCAGCCGCGCCCGGATGCCGAACCGCACGGGACCGGGAGCCTGCCCGGCGACGGCGTCCGCGCTCACGGCCAGACCCCTTCGCCGCCGGCCACGCGCAGGATGATCAGCGCGCGCTCCGCCAGGGCGAGCGCCTCGTCCAGCCGTTGCCGGGAGAAGGTGCGCCATGCGGCTTCCTGTTCCGCCTGCCGGCTCGACACGGGAAGGCCACGCACCGGGCGGCGCAACGCCATGGAGAAGGTGGGGTCGGTGGCCTCCGCCGCGGAGACCGGGACCGCGGTGGCCGCCGCCCGCGCGGCGCGCAGCAGGTCCGCCGCGACCGGCTCATGATTTGCGGAACCGTAGAGCGCGTGCAGGCGCGCCTCCCCCTCGTGGATCAGCAGCCAGACCCGGTTCAGCGTCTTGACCCGAAAGGTCACCAGCTCGTCGAACAGCAGATTCACCAGCTCGTAGCGGGCGCCGGACAGGGCGCGGTCGAACAGGAACAGGTCGTCCCCCGTCTCCGTACGGTAGGGGTCGGGATAGCCGGCGGGGGCTGCGGCGTAGGCGTCGGGCCGCACCGGCAGCCGCTGGATGTCCGGGCGGACGAGCAGCGCCTGACCGGCCGGGGACAGCAGGAAGTTGATGAAGGCGCGCGCTCCGTCCGGGTTTGGCGCGCCGCGCAGCAGTGCCACGCTGGCGGGAAGGAACAGGCTATCGGCGGGATAGGCGAAGCGCAGATCGTCCTCCTCCAACCCGGCGGACTGCCCAAGGAAATCGATGCTCAGCCCGACGCCGAAGCGCCCTTTGACGATGCCGTCCACCACGCCGTAGCTGCGCGCCGTCACGGTGGCGAGATTCCCGGCGATCTCCAGCCAAGTCGCCCATCCGCGTTCCCATCCCTGCATCTGCAGCACGGTTTCGACCATCAGATGCATGGTGCCGGAGCGCGACGGGGCGGTGATGCCGAGATGCCGGGCATAGATGGGGTGGCGAAGATCCTCCCACCGCTTCGGCGTCGGCAGGCCGTGCCGGTCGAGATAACGCGGGTTCCACAGCAGCCCATAGCCCGACAGCGCAAAACCGAGATAGGCCCCGTCCGGATCGTTGATGGGCTGGTTCCCGATGGTTGGCGGTGCTCCCGTCGGCGGCGGGGCGACCGGCTCCAGACGGTTGGCCGCTTTCAGCACCTCGAAGGCGTCGGGAGCGGACGCCCAGAAGACGTCAACGCCACCGTCACTCCGCTCCTGCAACTGGCTGATCGCCGCGGTGGTCTTCGTGTTGACGATGCGCAGGCGCCAATCCGGGTGGGTCGCCTCGAACGCTTCACGCACAGGTTCGTAAAAGGCCGCGGGAAAGGATGTCAGCACGGTGACGGCGGCATCCGTGTCCTGCCCCACCGCGATACCCGGCGGCAGGAACGGGACCAGCACAAGAGCGGCAACGAGGTGCCTGGCAAAAGCACGCAATCCAATCATGATGGTGGACACTGTGCGGGGCGCTCTGTCCTTTTGTCCAACGGTTTGGTTCGCCCTGCGCCGGCCATATGAGCACCTCGATAAACCGCCCCTGAGAGCGGGTTCATGCCGATGAGGGGCCGCGCGGGTGGAAAAGCCGCGCATTTCAGGGGCTGGACTCTCGGTTTTGGCTGAGAAGGCGGAAATATGCGGCGGCTTTGGCGCTATCCGGGTGCAGTCCGCCCCTCAAGCCAGATCAAGCATCGGAAATTGTCGACGAGGCTGGCGATGCGGCCTCACGACCCGAAGCGCCTTGATCGGACCTGCGGCCAGGAAACGCGAAAGGCCGGTCCCGAATGGGAACCGGCCTTGGCGAACAGGTGATTTGGTTGCGGGGGCAGGATTTGAACCTGCGACCTTCAGGTTATGAGCCTGACGAGCTACCGGGCTGCTCCACCCCGCGGGTGTTGGGCTGCTGGGAACCGGCAGTGCAATGACGATTGTCGAGTGTGGTTGAAACCCATCCATCCAAGTCCTTGATGGCTTGGCGTGTGCCGTGGTGACCTGGCGGCGACCTACTCTCCCACGTCTTAAGACGCAGTACCATTGGCGCTGAGGCGTTTCACGGCCGAGTTCGGAATGGGATCGGGTGTTGGGAGCCTCGCCATGACCACCAGGTCACCAAGGCACACGCGAACCATCCGGACCGGACGGGCGGGTTTCGTTAAGTGAGGACGTCTGCGTTCTTGGTCTTGCGGTGTTGGCTCGTGCGCCCAGGGCTTGCCGCTGCGCGCGGGCATCCTGCTGGGAAGGATCAAGCCGATCGAGCGATTAGTAAGGCTCAGCTTCAGGCGTTGCCGCCCGTCCACATGCCTCCTATCGACGTGATGGTCTGTCACGGCTCTCAAGGGAGTTCTGGTTTTGAGGTGGGTTTCCCGCTTAGATGCTTTCAGCGGTTATCCCGTCCATACTTAGCTACCCGGCCATGCCACTGGCGTGACAACCGGTGCACCAGAGGTATGTCCATCCCGGTCCTCTCGTACTAGGGACAGATCCTCGCAAAACTCCGACACCCACGGCAGATAGGGACCGAACTGTCTCACGACGTTCTAAACCCAGCTCACGTACCACTTTAATCGGCGAACAGCCGAACCCTTGGGACCTGCTCCAGCCCCAGGATGTGATGAGCCGACATCGAGGTGCCAAACGACTCCGTCGATATGGACTCTTGGGAGTCATCAGCCTGTTATCCCCGGCGTACCTTTTATCCGTTGAGCGATGGCCCGTCCACGTGGGACCACCGGATCACTATGGCCGACTTTCGTCTCTGCTCGACTTGTCTGTCTTGCAGTCAGGCGGGCTTATGCCATTGCACTCGTCGAGCGATTTCCGACCGCTCTGAGCCCACCATCGCGCGCCTCCGTTACACTTTGGGAGGCGACCGCCCCAGTCAAACTACCCGCCATGCAGGGTCCCGGCTCCGGATCGACGGAGCGCGGTTAGATGCCAGAGACCTCAAGGGTGGTATTTCAAGGATGGCTCCGCCCGAGCTGGCGCCCGGGTTTCCTAGCCTCCCACCTATCCTACACATGAGATCCCTAGCACCACTGCAAAGCTGTAGTAAAGGTGCACGGGGTCTTTCCGTCTGACCGCGGGTACTCCGCATCTTCACGGAGAGTTCAATTTCGCTGAGTTGGTGTTGGAGACAGCGGGGAAGTCGTTACGCCATTCGTGCAGGTCGGAACTTACCCGACAAGGAATTTCGCTACCTTAGGACCGTTATAGTTACGGCCGCCGTTTACCGGGGCTTCAATTCGGAGCGTGAACCCCTCCTCTTAACCTTCCGGCACCGGGCAGGCGTCAGACCCTATACGTCGCCTTGTACGGCTTCGCAGAGCCCTGTGTTTTTAGTAAACAGTCGCCACCCCCTGGTCTGTGCCCCCCGCCCCGGCTTGCGCCGCGACGGGGCCCTCTTCTTCCGAAGTTACGAGGGCAATTTGCCGAGTTCCTTCAACACCATTCTCTCAAGCGCCTGGGTATACTCTACCAGTCCACCTGTGTCGGTTTGGGGTACGGTCTGATGCGGGGGCTGTTTCCTGGAACGGGTCCCCAGCCGGGCCAATCCGATAAGGCCCGACACGCTTTCCCATTCGTCACACACCCGCTGGCCCACGAATATTAACGTGGTTCCCATCGACTACGCCTTTCGGCCTCGCCTTAGGGGCCGGCTCACCCTGCGTGGATTAACCTTGCGCAGGAACCCTTGGACTTTCGGCGACAGTGTTTCTCACACTGTTTGTCGCTACTCATGTCAGCATTCTCACTTCCGATACCTCCAGGCACCCTCGCGGGGACCCTTCGCAGGCTTACGGAACGCTCCGCTACCACGTGATCAGAGATCACATCCGCAGCTTCGGTACACGGCTTGAGCCCCGATACATTTTCGGCGCAGGCCGGCTTAACTAGACCAGTGAGCTATTACGCTTTCTTTAAAGGATGGCTGCTTCTAAGCCAACCTCCTGGTTGTCATGGCCTTCCCACATCCTTTCCCACTTAGCCGTGATTTCGGGACCTTAGCTGGCGGTCTGGGCTGTTTC